>JBDSMU010000090.1:0-21862 GCA_039915685.1 Gemmatimonadales bacterium
TGAGCCGCACCATTCGCATGGCTCGCACCTGGAACAGCTGCTCCTGCAGGTGGGCGATGATCGCACCGCTTTTCCCCGATTCAACGGCGTCGGGCTTGATCATGGCGAAAGTCAGGTTGCCGGTCACTGCATCTTCCCCTTGAGCAGGTCAATGACATCGATCGGCCGGCGCATGATCCCCATGCCAGCCTCCTCGAACGCCGCGAACTTCTCCTCGGCGGTGCCGGATGAGCCCGAAATGATCGCGCCCGCGTGCCCCATCCGGCGCCCCTTGGGCGCGGTCTGCCCAGCCACGAAACCGACCACCGGCTTCTTCACGTTGGCCTTGATGAACTCGGCCGCCTCCTGCTCCGCGGTTCCGCCGATCTCGCCGATCATCACGATCGCTTCGGTTTTCGGATCGTCATTGAACGCCGCGAGGACATCGATGAAATTGGTGCCGACGATCGGGTCGCCGCCGATACCGACGCAGGTGCTCTGGCCTAATCCGGCGCGGGTAAGATGGTTGACGACCTCATAGGTGAGCGTCCCCGACCGGGAGACGAGTCCAACCGGCCCGGGCGAGCAGATGGATCCCGGGATGATCCCGACCTTCGCCTCGCCAGGCGTGATCGCACCCGGGCAGTTCGGCCCGATCAGGCGCACACCCCGTTCCTCCAGGTACGGCATGACCACCGTCATGTCGAGCACCGGCACGCCCTCGGTAATGCAGATCACCAGCGGGATGCCGGCATCAGCGGCTTCCTGGATCGCGCCTGCTGCCATCGCTGGCGGGACGTAGATCACGGAGCAATTGGCACCGGCCTGTGCGACCGCATCAGCGACCGTATGGAACACCGGCACGCTGTTGTCGAACTGCTGGCCACCCTTCCCCGGCGTGACGCCGGCCACAATGTTGGTGCCGTACTCGATCATCTGTCGAGCGTGGAACGACCCCTCACGACCGGTCAGCCCTTGCACGACGAGGCGCGTGTCCTTCCCGATCCAGATGCTCACATTGCCTCCTTCGCGAGCGCCACGGCCTTCGAGACGGCGGCGTCCATGTCGTTCATCGCAGCCATGCCGACGCTCTCGAGGATCTTGAACGCCTCGGCTTCGTTGGTGCCGGTGAGGCGGATCACGATCGGTACTCCAACCTTGAACTGCTTTGTCGCGGCGACAATTCCGTTGGCGACATCGTCGGTGCGGGTGATCCCGCCGAAGATGTTGAACAGGATCACCTTCACGTTCGGATCAGCGGTGATGATCTTGAGCGCGTTGACCACCTTCTCTGGATTGGACGAACCGCCGATGTCGAGGAAGTTCGCGGGCTCGCCTCCGTAATATTTGACGAGGTCCATCGTCGCCATCGCCAGCCCGGCGCCGTTGACCACGCAGCCGACGTCGCCGTCGAGCTTGATGAACGTCAAGTTGGCCCGGCGCGCCTGCACCTCGCTCGGCTCCTCCGCCGATTCATCGCGCAGCACGGCGAGGTCGGGACGGCGATCAAGCTCGTTGTCGTCGATGATGATCTTGGCGTCAAGCGCCAGCACCTTTCCGTCGGGGGTGGTCACCAGCGGATTGATCTCGGCGAGCGACGCCCCGTTGGACATGAATACCGAGTAGAGCTGGTGCATCATCCTGGTGGCGGCCTTGACGTGCGCCCAGTCGCGGTAGAGGGCCAGCGCGAGCGTGAGTGCCTGATGGGGCAGCAGCCCGTAGCGGGGATCGATCGCAAGCCTGGTGATCTTCTCCGGCGTTTTGGCCGCCACTTCCTCGATGTCGACGCCACCGGCATCGGACACCATGAAGACCGGGCGCTGGGTGGCGCGGTCGAGGATGAGGCCGACATAGCTTTCGGTCGCGATATCGGCGGCCGGGACGACCAGCACTTTGTTGACCACCAACCCCTTGATGGTCATCCCGAGAATCTGCGAAGCACACTCACTCGCCTCGGCAGGGTTGCGGGCAAGCTTGACGCCGCCGGCCTTGCCGCGACCACCGACATGCACCTGTGCCTTGACGACGACCGTGCCGCCGACCCGGCGCGCGATGGCCTCCGCTTCGGTCGGCGTGGACGCGACATCGCCATCGAACATCGGGATGCCGGCGACCTTCAGCAGGTCACGAGCCTGGTATTCATGCAGATTCACGCTAGCCTCGGCGAGTTGCAGGAACGGCCCCGGACCGGCGCGCCACTTGGCGAGCCATGGTCCGGCAATTTCCGGATACAGCCTTTAAAAGTAGCCAAGCGCGAGGACTCACGCCACTAAGGACGGGGACCGCCGAGTGCCTCGCGCAGCGCGTCGAGAGCCCGGCCGAAACCGACTAGGTCGCGTCGGGCGAGCGCGGAATCGGCTCGGTCCATCCAGCGCCGTGCCGCGTCGAGGGCGGCACCTTCGGCGGTGCCCTCCCCGCGTAGGTTGGGACGGCTCAGCAGAGTAATCCACGCGTCGTCGGGGGTTCGCCCGCCTGCAACCTGGGTGCGCAGCGCGGTGCCGATCCACAGGAGGCTGCGAACCCCATCGACCGGTACTGCGACGACGGATTGCCAAGCGGCCAGGCCGGCCGGTCCCGCATGCCAACGAACCGTGCCGGAATACACAGTATCCCCCGCGGCTCGCGCCGAGTCCCGTAGCTGCTGTAACGGCATGAAGCGCGACCAAATCCGCTCGAGCTCGCGAGAGTTCGGTGGCGCAGCCTGCGGCCCCGGTCGGATGAGTCGCAGCCGCGGCATGCCGCCCACTCGTTGCGCGTCGACGATCGCCGATACCGTGCGTCGGGCAGGATCCTCGAAGACAGCTTGCCGTGTTGGACGGGATCCATCCCACACCACCACCGGCGGCTCAGGTGCGTCCTCAGGACTACGCCGACCCGGACGGACGCCCGCCCCCCATCGGTCGAGCGATAGCACCGACAATTGCGCCTCGAACCATTGACGCGGGTACAACATGGCTTCTCTGGCGGCTACCGGAATTGCCGCGGATGGTTCGATCATCGGGCCGATGTAGCGAGCCCAGGCCAGCGCCAGAGAGTCGGCGGCCGGGTCGCTGAATATTCTCGTGCTTCCCGTCTCGAGGTCGATCAGCGCCAAAAATGCCGGAACCACTCCCGAGACCGATTCGCCGTTCCAGGTGATGCGACGGGTCAACGGGAACTTCCCCATCGCGACGAAACCCTGCACCATCCAGATGATCTTGCCATTGACCGGCACGAGATCCGCCGTGCTCCAAGTCGCCATCGGCACCAGCGCGCTCGCCCGATCAGTCGGATCGAGGTGCCAGTCAACCCCGCCCTCAGGGTGTGGAGTGAGCATCCCGGCCGCCTGCCGCGCCCAGGCGAGCACCAAACGCGATGCCAATCCGCGCGACGGCACGGCATTGGCCGGCCGCCAGGCCGGTGCGTCGGGACGCACCCGGGCCGCTCCGATCCCCTGCCATTGCCGCGCCGGAATCGGTCCGGTGAGTGCCGGTTCCCCGACATACCGGATCTGAAGTGCCCGCGACTCCCCACGCGACACGGCCGCGAGCCATGTGGCGGCGTTGGCGGCGTCCGGCGCGCGCGGGGTCGCGGCGAGCAACACGCCGTCACTCTGCTCCGCCTCGCGGGCGAGCATGATTTCGTCCCAGACGCCGGCGATGGCGGGGACGGTGTCGCTGGACGTGCCCGTGGTCGAGTCGATGTGCAGCCCCCACGCCACGGCGTCCAGTGCGCGCAGGGCGTCATGCCGCGCGGGGGCAGCCGTCGCCTCGGTCGCGAGCGCGGGGATCACGACGCGCTCGATCAGGGCACCGAATCCGAGGACAATCCATCCCGCCGCGACGAGGGAGTTTCGGCCCCGGACCACCCACGTGAGGCACATTGCGGCCACCGCCAGGCACCCCCCGGCCATCGCCTGCATCGCAGTCACCCTTGTCGCGACTGCCACCCCGCTCAACACGTCACTGCCGGCCGCCAACCCGTACGGCGCGAGGAGATATCCCGCACCGATCACAAGCGCCAACAGCGCCAAGAGGGAACCCAGGTGACGCCGTGCATCGGCGTGGACATCGAGCGAGCCGTCGACCCGACGAATCGCTCCGACGGCGACATACAACACCACGGTGATCGCGAGACCAAGTGCGGCGAGCGTGAGCGCAAAACGGTGCGCCACGATCCAGAGCGGGAGGACTGCAACGTAGGTGCCGACGTCGACGCCCAGGATCGGATCCCGGATCCCGTAGGTGACACCCTCCCACGCGAGCGCCATGGGCACACGCCACGCCCGCGCGCCCGCCCCCGTGAGCACGCCTAGGAGGACACCGGTGCCAATGGCGGTGAGCGCGAGGAGGCGTCCCGGTACGGTCTCGCGGACCCGAAGGTTACCGAGGTCACGCTCGACCTCCACAGCGGCGATGGAGCGGGCGACGAGCAGCGCCTGCGCGGCGAACCAGCCGCTTGCAATGAGGATGGCTGCGGCGTCGAGCGCCAACCCCAGCAGTTGCCACCGGGTCACGAAGCCCGCCGCCGCGGGTGAGATCGACATCGCCCACCACCGTTCCGCGACGGCAGCCACGGTCCAGCGGCCGATTACCAGGAGCGCAACCAGCACGATTGCCCCGACGATGACTCGCCGGGTCCGCGAGGTCACCTGCTTACCCCGTACCCTGTGCATGCAGCCAATCCATCACCTCGGTGTGGTGCGCGTCTCGGCCGGTGGCCGTCGTGGCCTCGAATCGGAGCACCAGCACCGGTTGCGTATTCGACGCGCGCAGGAGCCCCCAGCCGTCGGGGTACTCGATGCGGACGCCGTCAATGGTGCTCACCGGATACCGCGCCGCGAAGTACATCGAAGCCGCTTCGACCAATTTAAATTTCCGTTCGTCTGAGCAGTCGACGCGGAGCTCCGGCGTGGTGAAGGTCTGGGGAAGATCCGCGAGTAGTGGTGCCAACCCACCGGGACCGCGGGCAACAATTTCGAGGAGTCGAGCCGCCGCGAAGAGGGCATCGTCAAAACCGAACCAGTCGCCACCGAAGAAAATGTGCCCACTCATCTCCCCGGCGAGTGGCGCCGATTCCGCCTTCATCTTCGCCTTGATCAGTGAGTGGCCGGTCTTCCACATCACCGGGCGCGCGCCCGCGGCGGCGAGCGCGTTGGAGAGCACCGAAGAACACTTCACGTCGAAGATCACCGGGACGCCGGCGCCGAATCGCTGCACCGCATCGCGCCCGTAGAGCACCAGCAACTGGTCGCCCCAGACCGGCGTGGTCTCTTCATCGACCGCGCCGATCCGGTCGCCATCACCATCGAACGCAATCCCGAGCTCGGCGCCATGCACCCGAACTGCATCCTGTAAATCGACCAGGTTCTCGACCACGGTCGGATCGGGATGATGGTTCGGGAACGTGCCATCGGATTCGGCAAAGAGCGGGATGATCTCCGCTCCCAGCGCACGAAGCGTCTCGATGGCGATGAGCGACGACACGCCATTGCCGCAGTCGACCACCGCCTTGACGGGGCGCGCAAGCGTGTGGCGCTCGACGATCGCGTCGCGATACCGACGTAGGATCGAATCGTCGGACAGTTGGCTCCCGGCGCCGGTTGCATAGCGTTCGGTGGTGATCAGCTCCCACAACTCCTGCACCGCAGGTCCATGAAGGGAGTCACCACCGACCACCATCTTGAACCCGTTGAACTCTGGTGGGTTGTGCGAACCGGTCACCTGCACGCCGCCATCGGTACCGAGGGCCTCGATCGCGAAATACAGCGCGGGAGTCGGGGCCATGCCGACGTCAATGACGGTGGCACCGGTGGCCACCAGGCCGGCGCGAAGCGCCGTGGCGAGCGCGTCGCCCGAGGGACGGTTGTCACGTCCCATGACGAGCCGTGGGGTGCGTCCGAGCCGAGCCTGCGCCAAGGTGCCGATGGCGCGCCCCAGGTGCTCGGCAAACTCCGGTGTGAGTTGGCGGCCAACGAGTCCACGCACGTCGTACTCGCGGAATATCGTGCGGGTGATGTTCACGGGATACTGGGACTCAGCGTGTCATGATCGGCGTCGCGATCCGGCGGAGCTGAACAGCTTCCTGCGTCGCGAAGTCGAGAACCATGTTTGGCCAGATGCCGAGCACCAGGATCGCGACCACGCAGATCGCGACGGCAAGCTTGGCGGGCCGCGGGAAGCGGATGGTCTGGTGGGCCTGGCGAGTGCGGGTCGGCTTGAGCGTCATCGCGAGGACGATCGGGAGGTAGTAGCCGATCGAGATGCCGCTGCCGATCATCGCCACGACCGGGAGCACAACCTCTCCCTGCGCCAGCGTGGCCGAAATGAGGTACCACTTGCCGATGAACCCGAACGTCCCCGGAAAGCCGAGGAGGGAGAGCATACAGACGCTCAGCCCGAGCGACGCGAACGGCCGGACCGAGTACAGACCTTCGAGGTCGGTGATCAGCACCGTGCGTGCGCCTGCTCGTTCGATCGACGCGAGGATGCCGAAGGCCGCGACGGTGGTGACGGAGTAGGCGAGGAGATAAACCAGCACTGCGGCCGTGCCCTCGTCGGAGTGAGCCCAGAGCGCCAGGAAGAGATAGCCGGCGTGGGCCACGGCACTGTAGGCGAGCATCCGCTTGATCGATGTCTGCGCAAGGGCCACAAGGTTGCCGACCAGGATCGTGGCGATCGCCAGACCCCAGATGATCGGGCGCCAGAGGTCGACGTATGCCGGGAACGCCTCCGCGAGGACCCGCGTGAGGGCCAGAAACGCCGCGGCCTTCACGCCGCTCGCCATGTAGGTCGTCACCGGCGTGGGCGAACCCTCATACACGTCGGGAGCCCAGGCGTGGAACGGCACCGCAGCCACCTTGAACGCGAAACCGATCAGGAGCAGCCCCATGCCGAGCTTGGCCATCAGCGTCGGTTCGGTGGCGGCAAACTGGGCACCGATGAGCGTGAGGTTGAACTGCCCGGTCGCGCCGTAGATGAGCGCGATCCCGTAGAGCAGGAAACCGGTCGCGAACGATCCGATCAGGAAGTACTTGAGGGCAGCCTCGGCCGATGATCGCCGGGTCCGGTCGTAACCCGCGAGCACGTACACCGAGATCGACATCACCTCGAGCCCGAGGAATAGCGTGATCATGTCGGCGGCACCGGCGAGCAGCATCATCCCCACCGTCGCAAGCATCAGTAGCACATAGTACTCAGGGGCGAGAATCCCCTGGCGCTCAAGCCAGCGCAGCGACAACACTGCGACGGCGCCGGCAATCCAGAGCAGCAGTGCGTCGCTCGCGAAACGGAAGCCATCGAGTGCGATCATCTGCGACAGCCCGTCGGCGCGCGCTCCACGCCATGCGAGCCATGTCGTGGCGACCAGCGCCAGCACGTAGCCGACAATCGAGAGCATGCCGGCAACGCGGGAATCGTGCGCGGTGCGATGCCGCCACGACACGACGAGAAGCACGATCAGCGCCCATGCGGTGAGCACCAGCTCGGGGAGGAGCGCCAGCAGCGCGCCGGACGGCGTCGAGAGATCGACTGGCATCAGTGCGAGCCCCCCGCCACCACGCCACGCTGCTCCATCGTCGCCGGCGGGAGGTGTGGCTGCACCATCTCGATATACCGGCGCGCAGCGCCCTCGGTGCGTCGGAGCAGCGGGCCGGGATAGAGGCCGATCCAGAACATTGCGAGGATCAGCGGTACCAGCACGGCCAACTCCCGTCGCGTGAGGTCTCCGATCGCCTCGTTGAGCGGGTTGGTCATCCGATTGAAGAAGACGCGTTGCGTCGCCCACAGCATGTACGCCGCGGAGAAGACCACCACCGTGGTCGCGACACCAACCAGCACTGGATACCGACCGAATGAGCCGAGCAGCACGAGGAACTCGCCGATGAAGCCGTTGAGCCCCGGGAGACCGATCGACGAGAACGCCGTGATGGTGAACGCAGCGGCCATGAGCGGTGCGGCCTTCGCAAGTCCACCAAAGTCGGCGATGTTGCGGGTGTGCCGCCGTTCGTACAGCATCCCGATCACGAAGAAGAGCGCGCCGGTCGAGAGGCCGTGCGAGACCATCACCATGATCGCTCCCTGCACGCTCTCCACGGTACTTCCCCAGATGCCCAGCATCACGAAACCGAGGTGGCTCACCGACGAATACGCCACGAGGCGCTTGAGATCGGGCTGCACCATCGCGACCAGCGCGGCGTACACGATGCCGGTGACCGCTAGCGTGGCCATCACCAGACCCACCGTTTTAGAAAGCGCGAACGTCGGGAAGAACGGGATCGCGAAGCGAAGGAAGCCGTACGTGCCCATTTTGAGCAGGATCACGGCGAGGTCGACCGACCCGGCCGTGGGCGCCTCGGTGTGCGCGTCAGGCAGCCACGTGTGGAATGGGAAGAGCGGCACCTTGACCGCGAACGCGAGCGCGAACGCGACAAAGAGCCAACCGGCCCATGGCTGCATCAGTGCCGCGTGCTCTAGCAGATGCTCGTAAGCGAACGAGTAGGTGCCTGTCCCCTTCCCGACCGTCCACACCATCCAGACAATCGCCACCAGCATCAGCAGCGAGCCGACGAAGGTGTAGATCACGAACTTCGTGGCTGCGTACAACCGATTCGTGCTGCCCCAGATCCCGATCAGGAAGTACATCGGGATCAACAGCAGTTCCCAGAAGAAGTAGAAGAGGAAGAGGTCGGTCGAGACGAAGACGCCGAGCATGCCGGTCTTCAGCGCCAGCAGGAGGGTGTAGAAACCGCGCTGTTTCTGGTCGATCCCGCGCCAGCTCCCCCACACCACCAGCGGCATCATGATCACCGAAAGCAGCACCATCAGCACCGACAGGCCGTCGATGCCCACCCGATACCCGATGCCGAAGCGACCAATCCAGTCGACGTCGGTCACGAACTGCATCGCCGGGTTCGACGGATCGAACGCCCACCAGATGCCGAGGCCGAGGAACAGCTCGGTCAGGCCGATGATGAGCGCGATCCAGCGGGCGAAGTGCCGTGGGAAGATCAGAATCAGTGGCATGCCGAGCAACGGCAGCCCCAGCAGCACTTGCAGGATCCAGCGTTCGTAACCGATCGAGGAGAGGAAGGCGGTCATCGACTACCGCGCCAAGGTGCGGAGGATGATGACCGCGCCGACCGCGAACATCGCGACGTAGAAGGCGACCTGGCCATTCTGGAGACGTGATCCAAGCCAACCGAGCCCCTGTGTGACGCGAGCCGTGCCACCGACGGCGAGCCGATCGACGATGAACTGGTCGATGCCCTTCCACAACACGCTGGTCGAGAACCAGACCAGCGGTCGCACGATGAGAAAGTCGTAGATCGCATCAACGTGATACTTGGCGGCGAGCAACCTGGCAATACCGCGCTCAGGCGGCTGGTCGGCCGGCAGCAGCACCGGGCGCGCCAGGGTGGACCGAATCCCCACGGCGAGTCCGATCAACGCAGCCGCGATCGCCCCGCCGATCAAGAGCCATTCGGTCACCCCATGGGGATGCGCGAGCGGCGTGGCCAGTGCAGTGGCGGGTTCGAGCACCGGCTCGAGCCAGTGTTCGAGGAAGTGCGAGCCACCCGCGAACGCCGGCAAGTTGAGGCCGCCGCCGGTGACGCTGAGGACGCCCAGCACGACCAGTGGACCGGTCATGATCCACGGCGCGTCGTGCAGGTGTGGCTCGAGCGCTTCGCCGCCCCGGAATCGACCCATGAATGTCATGGCCATCAGCCTCGCCATGTAGAAGGCCGTCATGAGCGCAGCCGCGAGGCCGAGTGCCCAGCTCGCGAGATAAAAAGCGTTCACCTCGCCGCGTGCAAACGCCGCCGCGAGAATCTCGTCCTTCGAGAAGAAGCCGGCAAACGGCGGCACACCCGCGATCGCGAGCGTGGCGAGCCCCATGAGCACGAAGGTCCACGGCATCGCGCGTCGGAGTCCGCCCATGTTCCGCATGTCCTGCCCGTCGAGTTCCGAATGCGCGGTGTGCTGCGCGTGGTGCATCGCGTGAATCACGCTGCCCGCGCCGAGGAAGAGGAGCGCCTTGAAGAAGGCGTGCGTGACGAGGTGAAAGATGCCGGCCGTGTAGGCGCCCGTCCCCACACCAATGAACATGTATCCAAGCTGCGAGACGGTCGAGTACGCCAGCACCTTCGTGATGTCATACTGCCGCAGCGCGATCGTCGCCGCGAAAAACGCCGTGAATGCGCCGGTGAGTGTCACCACCAATTGCGTGGTTGGCGACATCGTGAAGAGCACGCCCATCCGCACCACGAGGAAGACCCCGGCCGTCACCATGGTGGCCGCGTGGATCAACGCCGACACC
Organism: Gemmatimonadales bacterium; assembly: GCA_039915685.1. Classification (GTDB taxonomy): domain Bacteria; phylum Gemmatimonadota; class Gemmatimonadetes; order Gemmatimonadales; family GWC2-71-9; genus Palsa-1233. Next base: position 10,276 of record JBDSMU010000090.1, read on the forward strand.
GGAGTCGGGCCCGCCATGGCGTCGGGAAGCCAGACGAAGAGCGGGATCTGCGCCGACTTGCCGGTGCACCCCAGAAAGAGGAACAGGGTGATCGCCGTGACCACCGTGCCGCCAAGCGGCAGCAGTGCGGGCGCCCGCTCCGTGATGGCGCCGAAGTCGAGCGTGCCCACATGCCACCACAGGATGAACATCGCGATCAGCACGCCGAAATCACCGATCCGGTTGGCGAGGAACGCCTTCTTGCCGGCATCGGCGTTGGCCTTGTCGTCGAACCAGAAACCGATCAGCAGGTACGAGCAGAGACCGACACCCTCCCACCCGATGAACGACACCGGGAGCGACGCACCGAGCACCAGCACCAGCATGAACCCGACAAAGAGATTCAGGTACGCGAAGTAGCGGGCGTATCCCGGGTCGGCCCGCATGTAGCCCACCGAAAAAAGATGGATCAACGATCCGACGCCGGTGATCACGAGCAGCATCACCACGGAAAGACGGTCCACGACCAGGGCGAGGTCGATGTCGAGCCGCTCGGTGACCGGCATCCATCGCCACAGCTGCACCGTGGTGGCGCTGCCATCGCCGCCGGCCGACTCGAGCGCAACCATCACCGCCACGCCAAAGGCTGCAACGAGTGTCCCGACACCGATGAACGACACCGCCGTCTTCCAGTTGGGACGGACCGCCGAGATCGCGCCATTGAGGATCGCGCCCAAAAGGGGAAGCGCTACCGCGAGCCACACCAGGTCGGTCACGCGGTCAGCCCTTGAGAAGGTTGAGCTGGGTGAGATCAACCGTCTGTGCGTGCCGGAAGATCGCCAGGATGATCGCGAGGCCGACCGCCGCCTCGGCGGCCGCCACGGTCATGACAAAAAACACCATGATCTGCCCGCTCATTCCGTGAACCTGCGCGAGGGCGATGAACGTCAGATTGACGGCGTTGAGCATCAGCTCGATGCACATGAAGAGCACGATGGCGTTGCGGCGGATGAGCACACCCGCCACGCCGATGGCGAAGAGGACGGCGGACAGCGCCAGGGAGGGTCCGAGGAGCATCAGAGCCTCTTCTTCGCGAGGACGACGGCGCCGATGGCGGCCGCCAGGAGGAGGACCGACGTGATCTCGAACGGGATCAGGTACGCCTGGAACAGCGGCTCCGCAATACTGCCAACCACGCCACGGCTCGCGGTCGCAGCCCGGGCCGCCGCGCCCTCGGGGAACACCAGCGTCGGATCGACGCCCAGCGGCATGGTCGAGACCTCATCGGCGAGACGCTGCAGGGTGTAGCCGCGCATCGTCAGAAGTTGGGCGCCGAGCACCAGTGCGGCGCCGATCCCGACAACCCATCCGTAACTCCGACGCATCGGCCCGATCTCGGCGTCAACATTGAGCAACATGATCACGAACAGAAAGAGCACCATCACGGCCCCGGCGTACACCAGCACCTGAATCGCCGCGATGAACTCCGCATTCAATAGCACATAAATGCCGGCCAGCGCGAACATCGTCGACACCAGCCACATCGCCGACGAAATCGGGCTGCGGCGGGTGACGCAGATCAGCGCCGACACCACGGCCCACACGGCGAAGACCCCAAAGACGACCGCGACGACGTCCACCTACTGCCCTCGCGGGTCGGCGGGGTCCCACAGCGTCGACACGGGGTGGGTCTGGGCAGAAAGCCGCTCGAGGTCGTACACGAAGCGCTCACGGGAATACTCGGAGTTCTCATAATGCACCCCGACGTGAATCGCCTCCTCGGGGCAGACCTCCTGGCAGTACCCGCAGAAGACGCAACGGAACTCGTCGATCTCGTAGATCAATGGGTAGCGGTTGCCCTCCTCGTCTTCACCGGGCACCAGCTTGATGCAGTTGGCGGGGCAGACTTGCGGACAGAGGCCGCACGCCACGCATTTTGACCGCCCCTGCTCATCGGTCATCATCCGGTGTGTGCCGCGCCAGCGGGTGGCGATCCGCCACTCCGAGGTGCTCTTCTCCTCCGGATACTCCATGGTCACGGCAGGCTGCAGCAGGTGCTTGAACGTGAGCGCCATCCCCTTCAGCGTGGCGCGCACGTACGACACCTCCGAGCCCGGCCGTTTCATCACCTTCACGCCGATTGCCATCAGGACCCCGCTGCGGCGTCCGCCGCGATTGCGATACGCATCCGCCGGTCGGAGCCGCGGATCACGCGGCCCCGGTCGAGTACGAAGAAGACCAACCAGGCGACGATCACGTTGATGCCCAGGAGAAAGAGCGCGAGCGGACGCGGAGCGCCCCAGCCGAGCAGGTGATCGGCGGCCCAGATCGCGCCCGCGGTCACCATGATGTAAGCGAGCGCAAGCGGTAGCATCACCTTCCACCCGAGCGCCATCAGCTGATCGTAGCGGAAACGCGGCAGCGTCCAGCGGATCCACATCACAAAGAAGATCCAGAAGAACATCTTGGCGAAGAACATCGCGTGGGTCGCGATGGTCTGCAGCGCCCCGCCCTGCTCGTCCCAGTGAGTGAACGGGATATCCCATCCGCCGAAGAACAGCGTGGCCACCATCGCCGAGATCGTGACGACATGCGCAAACTCGGCGATCATGAACATCGAGAACTTCATCGCGCTGTATTCGGAGTGATACCCCGCCACCAACTCGGCCTCGGCCTCGGGAAGGTCAAACGGCAGCCGGTTGGTCTCGGCAAATCCTGACACGAGGAAGATGAAGAACGAGAGGAAGAGCGGCCCGACAAACCAGAGCCCTGCTTGTTGAGTTGACACGATCTCGCTAAACGACACATTGCCCGTGAGCAGCAGGATCGGGATCAGCGACAGCCCCATCGCGACCTCGTACGAGATCATCTGCGCGGCGGCGCGCAGGCCGCCAAGGAGCGAGTACTTGCTGTTGGACGACCAGCCGGCGAGTGCGACGCCGTACACGCCCAGCGACGAGATCGCGAGGACAAAAAGGAATCCTATCGGGAGATCCGCCACCGAGATCGGCAACGCGCCGTGGTATGACACCGCACCGATCAGCGGCAGGGTCCAGTCGACGTCAAGCGGAAGCGGGGCGGCAAGCGGGATCACGGCCAGCAGCATCACGGCCGGCACAAACGAGAGCGCTGGGGCGAGCATGAAGAGTGCACCCGTTGCACCGGCCGGCTGAGTCTCTTCCTTGATGAAATTCTTGATGCCGTCAGCCACCGGCTGCAGCAGGCCCCCGGGACCGGCGCGATTGGGGCCGCGCCGGTTCTGCATCAGGCCTGCGACCTTGCGCTCCATCAGCGTGATGAGCGCCACGCCAACCAGCAGCGCCGTGAAAATAACGATGAGCTTGATGGCGCTGAACAGCAGGAAGCCCTTCATCTCGGGGGTCATCGCGGCACCGCCGGCTGGTCGAGCTTGCGTCCACTGTAGCCGAGGTCACGATGGGTCAGGCCACCGAACGCCGGCAGCATCGCGAAGGCCTCTGATGTCGTCGCCGGCACGGTGCGCCCGGCGCCGGCGCGCTGCCACACCTGCGACGCCGCCCACCACGCCGGCCGTGCCAATCCGGGCGCGCTCCGCGCCGGGAAATAGCGCTGGGCGCGGTGATCGCGATTGACATACACGCCCTGCTCCTCGGCCATCATCGTCACCGGCAGGATGAGGTCGGCAGTTCGAAGGCGGTCGTCGGCTGCGGTGGCGAAGTGCACCAGCGTGCCCCCGCCGGCGATCGCCGCGGCCTCGGCGTCGTTCAGGTCGACGTCGTGCAGGATGACCAAGCCGGCGGTGCCCGCCCGGGCGATGGCGTCGTTCCACGCGTCGCGCACTCCCACGATTCGCGCGCCTGCCAGGTTGGCGGCTCGCTCGGGGCGGAGCGCCAACCCCGGTACACCGGCAAGCGGAGCCTCGTCGCCGATCGGCACCTTCATGGCAGCGATCGTGGAGCGCGCTTCGAGCATTCGCATGAGCCAACCCAACGACTCGCTCGATGCGCGACCGCTGGCAAGCACCACCACCGGTCCTGTAGTGTCGTGCACCAAAAGGTGGAGCCGCTCGACGGCCGCGTCCCAGTCGGCCGCCACCAGACGGCCTTCACGGCGCACCAGCGGGGCCTCGGCGCGGTCAGCTTGGTTCATCCACCGGTAGTCGAGGCGCCCAGTGTCACACATGAAGTGCCGGTTCACGTCGAGATTCGGGCGCGGGCGGAGGCGCACCACGGCTTCGTCACGGGTCTCGATCGTGATGTTGCAGCCCTGGGTGCAACCCGGGCAGATCGATGCCGCCTTATCAAGGTCCCAGGCACGCGCCCGATGGAGGAAGTCGCGCGACACCAGCGACCCGACCGGACAGAGATCGACGACGTTGCCCGACCATGGATGGTCGAGCGGCTGGTGCGGGTCGATCGCGATGTACGCCCGATCACCGCGCTCGGCGACGGCCAGCACCGGCTCCTCGGCCATCTCCTCCATGAACCGCACACAGCGGGTGCACAGGATGCACCGGTTCGGGACGTACAGCACGTCGGGACCGAAATCTTCGACCGGATTGTAGCGCTTCGCATACTCGCTATAACGGGTGCGTGCCTGCCCTTCCTGGAAGACGAAATCCTGCAACTCGCACTCGCCGGCCTGATCACAGATCGGGCAGTCGAGCGGGTGGTTGATCAGGAGGAACTCCAGCACGCCCTCTCGCGCCTTCCGCGCCTCGGCGGCATGCACCGAGATCACCTGCCCATCGGCGACAGGTGTCACGCACGCCGGCACCAGCTTCGGCATCTTCTCAACGTGCACGAGGCACATTCGGCACACCGCCGGTGAGGATAGCGACGGATGGTAACAATAGTGCGGCACCAGCACACCGGCGTGCTTCGCCGCCTCGATGATGGTGATCCCGCGCGGGACTTGCACCACCACGCCGTCCACCGTGACCGAGACCATCTCCTCCGTCATCCCGTCACGCCCCGATCGCCACCGGCGCTGCGGCACCGGTGAGGTAGGCGTCGAAGTCGGCCCGGAACTTTTGGATGCCGCTGACCACCGGGGTGGCGCACGAATCGCTCAGCACGCAGATCGTCTTTCCGGTCATGTTGTCGGCAAGGTCCATGAGCAGGGCCAGATCGGATTCCTTGCCCTCGCCGCGGAGGATCCGCTCGAGGATGCGAGTGGTCCATGCCGTGCCCTCGCGGCAGTTGGTGCACTGCGCGCAACTCTCGTGGGCATAGAAACGTGCCAGCCGCATCACCTGATAGACCAGATCGGTGGAGTCATCCATCACGATCATTCCGCCCGAACCCAACAGTGATCCGGCCGCCGCGATCCCCTCATAGTCGGTGGCGCAACCATCGACTTCCTCGGGCGTCATGATGGGCACCGACGAGCCGCCGGGGATCACCGCCTTGAGGGTCCGTCCCGGGAGCATTCCGCCACAGAGATCGAAGATGAGGTCGCGCATCGGGAAGCCAAGAGTGATCTCATAGGTGCCCGGTCGCTGCACGTGGCCGCACACCGAGATCAACTTGGTACCGGTGCTCTTCGGATTGCCCAGGCAGAGGGAATTGTACCACGCCGCGCCACGGGTGATGATGTGCGGCACGGCGGCCAGTGTCTCGACATTGTTGATCGTTGTCGGCAGGCCGAAGAGGCCGGCGACTGCGGGAAACGGCGGCTTGATCCGCGGATTGCCGCGCCGGCCCTCAAGCGAGTTCATCATCGCGGTTTCCTCACCGCAGATGTACGCGCCCGCACCACGGTGCACCACGACATCGAGGCGCTTCCCCGACCCGAACGCATCGGGGCCGAGTGCCCCGGCAGCATACGCTTCTGCTACTGCGTCCTGCAGGATTCGGTGCGGGTCAGTGTACTCACCCCGGATGTAGATGTAGGTCATCTCGGCGCGAATCGCGAGCGCGGCGATGGCGCACCCCTCGATCAGCGCGTGCGGCGTCCAGCGGAGGATCTCGCGGTCCTTGAAGGTCCCCGGCTCCGACTCATCGGCGTTGCAGCAGAGGTAATGGGTCCGCGACGTGTCCTTCGGCATGAACGACCACTTGAGGCCGGTGGGGAACCCGGCACCGCCGCGCCCGCGAAGGCCGGAGGCCTTCACCTGGTCGACGATCGCCTCGGGAGTCATCCCGAGCGCCGCACGCAGCGCGGCGTAGCCTCCGAGCTCAACCCACCCGGCAAAGGTGCGCGCGGTGGCATCGCCGAAGTGCGTCGAGAGCACCGGCGTTTCGCGGGGGTGAATCGGATGCGGATATCCCATCAGCGATACCGGGCGAGTAGGGCTGGCACGGTGACGGGCGTCACCGACTCGATGAAGTCGTCATTGATCAGCATCGGCGTCGCAAACCCGCATGCCCCGAGGCACTCGACCTCGATCACGGTAAACCGGCCGTCGGGCGAGGTCGCGCCGAGGTCGCCACAGCCGCTTTCGGCGAGCACCGCCGCGACCACGTCTTCGGCACCGCAGATATTGCACGGCGACGTGGTGCACACCTGGACGAAGTGGCGCCCGACGGGATGCTGGTGGTACATGGTGTAGAACGTAAGCACGCCGCGCACATACGCCGGCGTGAGCTCGAGTACCGTGGCCACCTCGTGCACGGCGGCGTCGCTGATCCAGCCCCGCTCTTCCTGCACCATCCAGAGCGCCGGCAGGAGCAGCGCCATCCGGGTGGGATAGTTGTCCTGCAGGGTTTCCAGTCGCTCGCGGACGGCGCCGACAAACACCGGCTGGTGCGCCTCGGTTGATTCGATGCTCACCGGTCGATTTCTCCCATCACGATGTCCACGCTGGCGTTGATCGCGATCACGTCTGACAGCAGTGCGCCCTCGCAGAGTTGCGGCAACGCGGCGAGGTTGAGGAACGAGGGCGGACGTATGCGCCACCGCACGGGCTTGGCGGTGCCGTCCGAAACGAGATAGTACCCCAATTCGCCCTTGGGGTTCTCGACGCCGAAGTACACCTCGCCCGCAGGCGGTCGCACGCCTTCCATCACCTGCTTGAAGTGAAAGATCATTGCTTCCATGTCGCTCATCGCCGCCGACTTGCCGGGGAGCACGAGGCGGGGATCGGCGACGTTGATCGGTCCCGGACGCAGGCGGTCCACTGCCTGCTCAAGGATCCTGACGGACTGGAACATCTCCTCCAGCCGCACGATGTAGCGATCGTAGATGTCGCCGTGTTCACCCACCGGAACGTCGAAGTCGAACTCCTCATACCCAAGATACGGACGATCTTTTCGGACGTCGTACGCGACACCGCTCGCGCGGAGCATCGGTCCGGAGAGCGAGAAGTTGATCGCGTCAGCCGCGGAAATCACCCCGACTCCCTGAGTGCGCCCGACCCATATGCCGTTGCGCGAGAACATGGTGTCAACCTCTCGCAGCGTCTTCGGGAACTCGCGCAGGAACTCACGCAGCCCCTTCTCCCACCCATCGGGGATGTCCGCCATGAGCCCACCAACACGAGTCATGCTGGTGGTGAGACGCGCGCCGGTCCACGCTTCCTGAAGGTTGTAGACCCGCTCGCGCTGCTCGAACATCCAGAGGAACGGCGTCATGGCGCCGAGGTCGATGCCCGTGGTGCCGGCCCACACCAGGTGGGAAATGATCCGGGAGAGCTCACACGCGATCACGCGAAGCAATCGGCATCGTTCGGTTACCTCGACGCCGAGGAGGGCCTCCACCGCCAACGCGAAGGCGACGTTGTTCGCCATCGGCGAGAGGTAATCGGTCCGGTCGGTGAGCGGGATGATCTGGTTGTAGTGGCGGTACTCGCCGAGCTTTTCGAAACCGGAGTGCAGGTAACCGATGTGCGGGATCACCCGCTTGACCGTCTCGCCGTCGAGCTCGACGACCAACCGGAGTACCCCATGCGTCGCGGGGTGTTGCGGACCGATGTTGACCAGCATGTGTTCGGCACCGAAATCGTTGTGCACCGATTCGCTCGGCCGCCGTTGCACCCCGAGTGGCACCTGACGGATATCGCCGCGGCGATCGACACCGGGCGTGCTGAGCTGCATCTCGACCAGTCGGGTCACCGCACGACTCCGCGCCCGCCGGCGGCGAGGCGCTCCTGCATATCGCGCGGGAGGTCGCCGTACGCCTCAGCGATCGACAACTCCTCCATCGAGTAGTGCGCCTCGGGGTTCGCGGCCAGCGCCTGCCGAGTCTGTTCAGCGCGCGAGAATCGGCCCCGGAGCGGGAACGACTTCCGCAGCGGATGCCCTTCCTGATACGTGTCCCACATCAGGATGCGTCGCAGATCGGGATGCCCGCGGAAGACGACACCAAACATGTCGTACGCCTCGCGCTCCAGCCAGTTCGCGCCGATCCAGAGACCCACCACGCTGGCGACCTCGAGCGGACCATCGCCATCGAGCGCGATCTTGACGCGCAGGTCAGCATTGCGAGTGAGTGAGCGCAGCTGGTACACCATCTCGAACGGCAACTCGGCGTCGCGGTACTCGACGCAGGTGAGATCGGTGAGATAGTCGAAGCGCTGGTCGGGATCGTCGCGCAACCACTCGAGCACCGCGTGTGCGGCGTGGGGGGCGACGAACACCGACGACTGCCCGCACGACGTCACCACCCGTTCGATGGCAGCGCCGAACCGCTCCCGCATCGGCGCCATGGTGGAGTCGGGAACGACCCCCTGATATCGGGCGGTGGGCGACTGGTTAGCCGTCCCGACCAACCCTGGTCCGGCGGCGTCTTGGGAAGCGGTCACGACGAACGCGTCTGATGCACCGAGTTGCCGAATGGCTCCGAGACCTCGTCGATCTGCTCGGGTCGGCGGAACAGTCCGTCGGGCCCCATCAGGTGCTCCACGCGCAGCGTCGGGTCAAACAGTGACTCGCCAGAGATCTTCTTGTGCAGAAGCATGATCCCGTAGAGCAGTCCCTCGGGGCGTGGCGGGCACCCCGGTACATAGACATCGACCGGGATGATCGTGTCGATCCCCTGCACCATCGAGTAGTTGTCGAAGATCCCACCGGTGGACGCGCACGCGCCCATCGAAATCGCCCATTTCGGTTGGGGCATCTGGTCCCAGATCCGACGGATGACCGGCGCCAGCTTGAACGGCAACCGACCGGCGCAGATCAGGACATCGGCCTGACGCGGCGAGAAGCTCATTCGCTCCATCCCGAACCGGGCGATGTCGAAGCGCGATGCGGCCGTGGCCATGAACTCGATGGCGCAGCACGCCGTACCGAACGGCATCGGCCAGAGCGAGCTGGCACGCGCCCAACCGGTCAGCGAGTCGAGCCGGGTGGTCACCCAATTGGGCGACATCGACTCGATGGCCGTTTCGTCGGTCGGCGGGGTCAGTCCCATTGCAGAGCACCCCGCTTCCAGATGTAGATGTACCCCACCGCGAGGATGCCGACAAAGGTCAGCATCTCAACCAGCAGGACGCCACTGATCTCCGGGAGCTGACGGAACGCCACGGCCCACGGGATCATGTACACGGTTTCGATGTCGAAGATGATGAAAAGCATAGCGACCAGGTAGAACTTGACCGAAAACCGCTCCCGGGCGTCACCGAGCACTGGCATTCCCGATTCGTAGGGAGCGCTTTTCACGGCGGTGGGGCGGTGATTGGAGAAGACCGCGGAAATTCCGAGAATCAACACGGCATTGGCTGCCGCGAAGACCAGCAGCATGAGCACCGGGATGTAGGGCTGCAGCACGGTCACCCACCCTCGTGAAATATTTCACAACCTTCGTAAACGTACCGCCGCGGGGGGGTGATTTCAACTCGCACGTCGCGCCACGCCGCGGTGGATAACCATCGCTGCCGGGCCAACTTGGGCGACAGGTCCACCGGGTGCACGGTACCCGGGTGCGCCGGTATATTGGGGGCCGTTCGCCCCACCGCTCATCTCCTCCCGGGAAGGCCGCATGTCGATCAAGTCCGACCGCTGGATTCGCCGTATGGCCACCGAGCACGGCATGATCGAGCCATTCGTCGATGGCCAGGTTCGGGACGGCGCGATCTCGTACGGTGTCTCCTCTTATGGGTACGACATGCGGGTCGCTGACGAGTTCCAGATCTTCACCAACGTGCTGTCGGCGGTGGTCGACCCAAAAAAGTTCGACAGCCGCAGCCTGGTGGAGTTCCAGGGTGACGTCTGCATCGTGCCACCCAACTCGTTCGCCCTTGCCCGCTCGGTCGAGTACTTCCGGATCCCGCGCAACGTCCTCACGGTCACGGTCGGCAAATCGACCTACGCGCGGTGCGGCATCATCACGAACGTCACGCCGTTCGAGCCCGAGTGGGAGGGTTTCGTGACGCTGGAGATCTCGAACACCACGCCGCTCCCGGCCAAGATCTACGCGAACGAGGGCATCGCCCAGGTCCTCTTCTTCGAAGGGCGCGAGGAGCCTGAAGTCTCCTACCGCGACAAGAAGGGGAAATATCAGGGCCAGCAGGGCGTCACCCTCCCTCGGCTCTAGACGGCGTCAGCGTATGAAGCCGAGCAGGTAGACGAGCACGGCCGCGACGAGCAGGAACGCGATGATGATCCACGTCGTGTTCGGACCCGCACTCGCAGGCGCACGCACGGCAGACGGTAGCTCGCTGGCGCTGCCGTCAGGATCGGTCCCCTGCCCGCTCACGTACGTCGTCTTCTGAACGGAATCGGCGCCGCCGAGGGCCGCCTCCAGATTCGCGTTGCGATCGTCGGGAACGCTTCCCCCATCCGTCGGACGGTCCGGCATGGTGCACTCCGTGTGAGACGCATTCCCGCGTGCAGCAAGCGGGCCACGGAGGGGCGATCCCGCGCGTTCCCGCGCGTTCCCTCACATGACCTCGATCAGATCAGCCGTCGCCCCCACCGCGCTGCGGCGCGTCCTGCGCCGTGACCGCGGCAACGATGAAATCGCGATTCATGCGCGAGATCACGTCGATGCTGATCTCCTTCGGACAGGCTTCCTGACACTCGCCGTACAGCGTGCAGTGTCCGAAGGTCTCGAGATCCATCTGCGTGACCATGTTCAGTGCGCGGCGATGTCGCTCCGGCTGACCCTGCGGCAACAGCCCCAGGTGCGAGATCTTCGCGCCGGTGAACAGCGACGCGGAGCCGTTCGGGCACGCCGCGACGCAAGCGCCGCATGCGATGCACGCCGCTGCGTCCATCGCCGAGTCCGCATCGGGCTTCGGCACCGGGAGGGCGTTGCCGTCCTGCGCGCTGCCGGTCGGCGCGGAGATGTAGCCGCCCGCCTGAATGATCCGGTCGAGCGCGCCGCGATCCACCACGAGATCACGGATCACCGGGAACGCGCGTGCGCGCCACGGCTCGATCACCACCGTGTCGCCGTCGGCGAAGGAGCGCATGTGAAGCTGGCACGTCGCCGTACCGCGCGACGGTCCGTGCGCGACGCCGTTGATCATCATCCCGCACGATCCGCAGATCCCCTCGCGGCAGTCGTGATCGAAGGCCATTGGGCTCTCGCCATTCGCGATCAGTCCTTCGTTGACGATGTCGAGCATCTCGAGGAACGACATCTCCGGGCTCACGCCGGTCGCCGCGTACTCCTGCATGCCGCCCGCGGCATTCGGCCCGGCCTGGCGCCACACGCGCAGGGTGAGATTCATTGCGCTGCTCATTTG
>JBDSMU010000124.1:0-14062 GCA_039915685.1 Gemmatimonadales bacterium
GGCAGCGGCCAGGGCGCTGTGCGGATGGGGGCGCCTCCGCTCAATACCGCAGTGGTCGCGGGCCGCAGCGACGGCTACATCTATAGCGTGATCCGCTACGGCCGGAACCTTATGCCGCCCTACGGCGACAAGATCGTCCGACGTGATGAGCGCTGGCGCGTTGTCGATTACGTGCGCTCGATGCAGGGGGCAGTCGTGACCGCCCCGTTGCCGGCTGCTGGAGGAACCAACTGATGGCGACCGATTTCACCGCCATGCGCGCGCGGCTCGCCGAGAAGAGCGTGTCCGGCGATTATCGGATGTTCCTGCTCGCAGGCGCAGTGTTCGCTGTCGTCGGCCTGCTGCTGTTCGCTGTGATGCTGATCGGCGACGGAAGTCATCGGGCGTGGCAGGCTTTCCACGTCAATTGGCTCTTCTGGACCAGCCTCACTGGCGGGTCGCTGGCGCTCACGGCCGTGCACAAGATTGCCAACGCCAAGTGGTCGGGCGTCATCCTGCGGTTCTCGCAGGCCGCCGTCGCGATGATTCCTGTTTCGCTCCTCGGCATCATCCTGATCATGACCGTGGGCTACCACGACATCTTTGCGCACATGCAGGAAGAATTGCATGGAATGTCGCCCGGGAAGCAGCTCTGGCTGTCGCGGCCGTGGATGAGCGTTCGCCTGATCGGCGGGCTGTCTCTGCTCTACTGGCTCGGCTACCGCTTGGTCCGGATCGACGTGCTCCACGACCTGGACGAAGTTCGCCAGCACGCCGACCCCGCGCGGGTGTCGCGGTGGGATCGCATGCTCGCCGGGTTCGACCCGGTGCGCGAGCACGCCGCGACCTACCGCCTCGCTCCGATGTATGTCTGGACCTACGCGCTGGTGTTCACCATGGTGGCGTTTGACGGCATCATGGCGCTCCAGCCACACTGGTTCTCCAACCTGCTCGGCGGATGGTTCTTCATGGGTGCCTTCCTCGGCGCCCACATGCTGCTCGCCCTGCTGATGATCTACGGCACCGGGCGACTCGGCATCGCTGAGTACGTATCGCCCAAGCAGCGGCATGACCTCGGCAAACTGTGCTTTGGCTTCACGGTGTTCTGGACATACCTGATGTGGGCGCAGTACCTGGTGATCTGGTACGGGAACCTGCCTGAGGAAACCGGTTTCGTCTTCTCGCGCCTCTGGGGCCCCTGGCGTCCGATCGGCGCAGCCGTCGGACTCGGCATGTTCGTCATCCCCTTTGCCGGCCTCCTCGCGGTCGGGCCCAAGAAGACGCCGCTCACCCTCGGCCTCTTCGCAAGCGTGTCACTCACCGCGCTCTGGCTAGAGCGGTATCTCATGGTGCTGCCATCGGTGACCGCCGAGATCGGCCCGGTGTTCGGCCTTCCGGAACTCGCCCCCACGCTCGCATTCCTCGGACTCTTCCTGGTGTGTTATTACCTGTTCACGAAAGCCTTCCCGATGCTTTCGCCGCGCCTGGCGATGATCACGCTGGAGCGCGAACAGGGTCACTAGGCGTTCGGATCGATTGCGCGAAGATGAAACGGCCGGCACCCCCTCAGGTGCCGGCCGTTGCTTTGCGCATTCGCCTGCATCGCCGCGATCTTACTCGATGCGTCGGGCCAATGCGTCGATGTCCTCCGGCGCCAGCATGGCAGCAATGGTCGGCGCGCCGGTGTACTCACGCACCGTGAGACCGCGCGCCGCAAGCGCTTTTCGCGCTTGCGCTGCAGCCAACGATGTTCCACTGAGAAGCCAGGCCGATGTCCCGTCGGGCAGCGTCTGCCGAATCGCGATGGCGGGCATGGAGGTGGTAGACGCACTGACCCTGACCGCCGTGATCGGCAGCCCGGCGATATGGCGCACTCGGGTGTGGTTGAGGCGCAATGCATCCTCCCAACTGAGCACGCTCCACCCCGATGCGGCCGTAAAATCGGCCAGCGGATCGGAGGCACGCATCGACGCAACAGGCGCAGTGGTGGCGAACAGGGTCGGGGCCGCGAAGATCCTCGCGAGCGTCACTCGAGCAGAGGTCAGCGTGGCGTCGTTGGCGACGCTGGAGGCGCCGATCACGGTCAGGGCAATGCCGGCGGCCATCAGGGCGCTCCGGCGGATCGTCAGTCGTACCGGCCGCGTGTTGAGGGCGGCTGGTCCATTGGCTTGCAACGCGGCTGGGATCTTCGGCACCGCGATGGAAAGTATCTCGCTCGTCCGGATGCGGAGGTCCTGAACCTCCGCATATTGTGCCCGGCAGATCAGACATCCCATCAAGTGTTCCGCGATCTCCGCCCGCTGCCCGCCGCTGACTTCGTTGTCGGCGTAGGCGTGCAGTTCCGCTTCAGGAACATGCGGACGCGCGAATCTCTTCACGCTTGTCCTCCATCATGTCATGGGCGAGTACGAGGCGCTTGCGCGCCCGGGCGAGGGTCGTGCCGACAGCCCCAACAGCGAGCTTGCTCTGCTCGGCGATCTCGGGATATGAAAGCCCAGCATCCCAGAGAAGCAGCACTTCACGGTCACGGGGCGTGAGGGTGGCCAAGGCCCGCTTGACCTCCGCCTCCCGCTCCTCGCGCACCAAATCTTCCTCGATGTCACCCGGGTCGGTCGGCGACGCGATCGGCTCGTGCACCAGCAGGGTGAGGTGCTTGCGACGGCGAATTGCCGCGCGGGCCTCGTCACGAGCAATATTGGCGGCAACGGCGAACACCCACGCCCGCGGCTTCTCAGGTTGGTGGGAAAGTGCACGCATGAACACTTCCTGCGCGAGATCCTCGGCGCGATCAGCGTCCCAGACCTTGCGGTACAGGAAACGAACGACGGAAGAATAAGTTGTGCGGTAGAGATCTTCGATGTCGAATGCCATGGTGCGAGTCCTCATACGATGCGGGGAAGGACAACAAATCAGACGTTCCCTGCACCGCTGATGTGCACACCTCGGGGAGAGGTCGCAAACCCGCGTGCATTACCTGCCAGTGAACAATCTACAGTCGAAGGCGTCGATTACGAAAGGCGCACCCAGGATGCAATCCGGAACGTTTTTCGGGCCAAGCCGAGCACATAAGGGGCTTGGCCGGACGGCCATCGGACCTCGTTCGGCCATGAAGGTCGCAGGTTAGCCCGTCATCCTGGAGGAATCCGCAGGCCGAGATCACCTCGACGTTGAGCAGACCCCCCTCCTCCCGTTCGGTTTTGCACAGGAGTGGAGACTTTCTGCTCCGAACCAGTGCCTCAAGGCGGGTCTGGCGGTCGGTGCAGCGGATCTGGACCTGCAGATCCCGGCAGCAGGCCGCGCCGCGGCGATTGTCGGCGGTTCGGCACGGGGCGCCGGCACAGGGATTGGCGCTGGGTGGCGCGATCGGGAGGGCTCGGCCCTGTGGCGCGGGAGCTGGCGGCGGCAGATGCCGGGTGACGAACTTGCCGCCGTCGAAGATCGCAAAACGGTCCGCGCCGAGCCGGCGAGGCGCGGGCTTCCTTTCGGCCGCTGGTACGGTTCCCTCGAAGCCCCAGGCGCCGCATCGCTGAGTGCCGTCGCCCTGGTCCCTCAGGTAGCGGCAGGGGACATGGATCGTGGCCTCCGCCCAGATTTCGTCGTCTTCCTCGAAAGTGGCCCCAAAGTCGAGCCGCTCGACATGGCCGAACAGCCACGTGCCATCGTGGTCCTCACCGCCCTCAAGCGCGGCCACGCGAAGCGTGACGTCGAGGGCGCGGCACTGTCGGCCGAGACGCGTGCAGGGCGGGGGAGATGCCATGGGAAACCGGTTGGGATTGGCGAGCGGCAGCTTGGTAAGCTAGCACGCCAACGGGTCGAATTGCAGCGCGGGTACTACACGGCGGCGCCAAGCGTCACTATATTTGTTACTTCCCGGCTTCCTGGTGGACGGGAGTCGCCGCAGTCATCGGACTGACGTCGGCAGAACAACATCAGGCGAGAGGCAAAGACAACGAATGCGCGTTCCAGCGATGTTTGCTGCAGTCGCTTTGGTGCTGGCGGCTTGCGGCGGCGACAAGAAGGTCGATGCGAATACTGACTCGATGGGGATGACGCCCCCCCCGGCGATGGACCAGCCGGCGATGACGCCGGGCACGGGCACGACTCACGAGATCCAGATGGTCCAGGATGGGGAGACGTTCAAGTACATGCCCGAGAATCTGACGATCAAGTCGGGCGACGTCGTCGTGTTCAAGAGCGTCTCCGGCGGCCTGCACAACGTGCAGTTCGAGGAGACCGGCATTCCGGCCGGTGCGATGGACATCCTCAACGCCAATATCCCGAACCGTCAGGGTCCGCTGGCGACCGAGCTGGTCGACGTCGGGCAGAGCGTTACGATCTCGTTCGCTGGCGCGCCGACGGGCGATTACAAGTTCTTCTGCCTGCCGCACCAGACCATGAACATGCACGGCATGATCACCGTCCAGTAGTCTCAACAGATTCCTGCTACACGAAGGGCCGCCACGTTCGCGTGGTGGCCCTTCGTTGCTATCACGCGCTGGTCAAACTCGCCGCGCTGGCGCCGCCAGAAACGGCACAGTGAGTCCCAACGCCAGTCCCGCGATGCTGTCGATCGCGTAATGCATCTGGCAGTACACCACGCCGACCGCCAACAACGCCGTCGGTACTGCGAGGATCATTCCCAGGTGTCGCGAGCCCCGCCACGCGCCCACCGTTGCGGCCACGGTGGCGGCGACGTGTGACGACGGAAAGGCCGCGCCGTACGCGCTGCCGCGCTCGAGCGTGGCATACACCAAGCGGGCCGGGCCGTTGGCGACAAATGCTCCGGCTGGGCGCGCGAACTCGTAATATGGGCCGGCGACCGGAAAGAGGAGGTACGTGAGGTAGCACAGCAGGAAGGTGGCCATCAGGCCGTCAACGTAGCGCTCGATCGCTTGGCGGCGCTGTCGCGCGGCGAACACCAGGATCGGTAACGGCACAATCAGGTAATACGAGAAATACACCGCATGCAGGAGCGTCGACCAGAAGGTGCTGGGCGCGCTGCGCCACCAGTCGCGCGCGGGCTGCCCGCCGAAGAGCGTCGACTCGAGCTCCATGATCGGCGCGTCCCAGACGGGTACCGCGCCAAACCGGTTGAGCACATCGAGCGCGGAGTAGAGCCCCAGCAGGAGGATCACCGGATAGTACGCGCGCAGGAACCGTCCTGCGGGCGCGTCGGCCGCGTGCGCACAGAGCCACGCGAGAAGCGGCAGTGCAAGGTGGGCGATCACCACCAGCGCTGCGCCCGGAAACGACAGCCGGGTGAGCCCCACCGCGGCGACCACCACACCGTAGGCCGACAGCATCCAGTCGACCCGGCGCATCCGGGCCACGCCCGTCAGAGCCAGCCCTCGCGCCGGTACCAATCGGCGGTGTGCGCCAACCCATCGGCCGCATTGAATCGCGGCAGCCACCCGGTATCGGCGATGAAGTCGCCAGGATCGGCGGTCCACGCCTCCTGGAAGAACTCGTTGGTCTTGTCGGCCCGGAGGATCGTCTTCCGGCCGAGGAGTGCGGCGAGCCCTCCTGTTGCGCTCAGCGCGGTGTGCGCCAGCCAGCGCGGTATCGGGATGAGCGTGGGCGCGCGGCCGACTTGTCGCCCGATCTCGCGCACCAGATCGGCCGTGGTCAAGACTTCGGGATGATTGACGTAGTAGTTGTTTCCCTCGATGTCGGCGGTGGTACCCGCCTGCACGAGTGCGTCGGCGAGATCCTCGACGTGGATCAGCGAGACTTGCATCGTGCCGTCACCGAATATCGGTGCAACACCGAGCTTTGCGGCCTTGAAAATGGCAAGGAGGTTGTCACGATCGCGCGGGCCATACACGGTGGGCGGCCGAACGATCACGTGCGCAACGCGTCCATCCCGCAGCACGCGTTCGGCTGCGAGCTTGCTCCGCCCGTACATGGTGACCGGTGCATCACCGCCCGCTCCTCGCTTCGGCTCGTCACGGCGGGCCGGACCGCCGGCGGCCATCGAACTCACCAGCACAATGCGCGCTGAAGTCCCGACCGCTTCGACGGCGCGTTGCACACTGGCGGTGCCGTCGCGATTGGCTCCGAGGAACTCCGCCTCGTCGACCGCGCCGGTCAGCGCGGCCACATGGTAAACGACGTCGCAGCCCGCGGCGGCGTCGGTCAACGCGTTCATGTCGGCGAGGTCGCCTTTTACGAGTCGGATCCCGCGCGCCGCGAGCCCTGCCGCCCGCGATGGCGTGCGCACCAGCGCGGTGACTGTGTCGCCCCGCGCCATCAAACGATCGACCAGGTGACCGCCAACGAACCCGGTGCTTCCCGTGACCAGTGTGTTCATGTGGGGCGGTCGAGCAGCCGGTAGGTCTTGTACTCGACGAAGCCGTTCTTCTTGAGCGCCTGAATCATCGCCGGATTGTCCTCGAGCACCCAGCCGCCTTCGCCCCAGCCAATACCGACCTTGCCGGACTCGACCCAGATCCGATGGCACAGCGCGTTGTCGAGCCCTTTGCCGCGCCAGGATGGGATGACGCCGAGGAGCAGGATTCGCGACCGGGTCAGCTTCTTCCGTTTGAGCATCCAGAGCAGCTTGAGCGCCCCGGGGAAGATTCTCCCGTTGCGATTCGTGCGGAGGGCCTCGTTCAGGTCGGGAATGCTCATCCCGAATCCGATCAACGCGCCGTCCTTCTCGGCGAAGCTGACCATGCCGGGCACGATGACCGGACGAAAATCGGCGGCGAGCTTGTCGATTTCGGCGTCGGTCATCGGCACGAAGCCCCAGTTCTTTTCCCAGCAGGCATTGTAGAGGTACTTGATCCGCTCGACCTCTGCGGCGAAATCTTTCATGTCGAGGGTCCGGATCGTGACCCCGTATCGCTCGAGTAGCAGGTTCACGGCGCGGGTGGTTCGCGGCGGCGCCTCCACCGGACCGTCGGCGCTGCCGCCCTCGAGTGCGATCAGGTCCTTCGCCTTCAGAAATCCAGCAGTCTCGAGCAGGGTGAGGTAGTAGGGCGGGTTGTGCGGCATCATGAAGGTGTTCGGGGTGTCGAATCCCGACACCAGCACTCCGCATTCGTCGTTCGTCGAGAACGACGCCGGACCCCTCAGGGTGTCGAGCCCACGCGCACGGACCCATTCTGACGCGGTGTCGACCAGCGCGGCCGCGACCCGGAAGTCGTTCACCGACTCGAAGAAGCCAAAAAAACCCACGCCGTCGTCGTGGGTTTCGTTGTGGAGGCGATTGTGGATCGCCGCGATCCGCCCCACCACCACTCCGTCCTGCTCGGCGATAAAGTAATCGGCCTCGCCGTGCGCAAAGAAAGGATTTTTCCCCTGGTTGAGAAGTTTGCGAACTTCCATGCGAAGGGGCGGGACATAGTTGTGATCGTCGCGATGCAGGCGGTAGGGCAGGTCGATGAAGCGCTCGAGATCCTGCCGGCTCTCGACGCGCCGGATCACCGGCGCATTGCTCAGATGACCCCCAGTTCCTTGCCGATCCGCCCGAAGGCGTCGAGGCATTCATCGATCTGGTCGGCGGTGTGCGTCGCCATGACGCTGGTGCGCAGCCGGCACTGGGACGGTGGCACTGCGGGCGGGACAACCGGGTTGGTAAACACGCCCGCGTCATAGAGCTTGCGCCAGAATACGAAGGTCGTGTCGAGCGGGCCAACCAGCACAGGCACGATCGGCGTCTCGGTCGGCCCGATGTCGAAGCCGAGCTCGGTGAATCCCTGTTGCAGCCGGCGGGCATTGGCCCACAGCGCGTCGCGACGCTCCGGCTCCTGCTGGATGACCTCGAGGGCGGCGAGCACGCCCGCGGTATTGGCGGGTGGGAGCGATGCGGTGAAGATGAACGCCCGGGCGTGGTGCTTGAGGTAGTGGATCACTTCTTCATCGCCGGCCACGAACCCGCCTACCGATGCCAGCGACTTGGAGAACGTCCCCGCAATGAGGTCGACGTCATCCTGCATCCCGAAGTGCGCGCCCGTCCCGTCCCCGCGGGGTCCGAGGACGCCGAGTGCGTGCGCGTCGTCCACGGCGAGTGCGGCGCCGTGCTGTTTCGCGATCCGCACCAGCTCGGGAATGTCGGCGATGTCACCCTCCATCGAGTACACTCCATCGACCACGATCAGCTTTCCCTTGCCGGTCAGGTTCTGGTCAAGGCGTCGCGCCAAACCGGCAAGGTCGCCATGATTGAAGCGCACTGTCTCGCCGAACGACAGCTTGGCGCCGTCGACAATGCAGGCGTGGTCAAGCTTGTCGAGGTAGACCGTCTCGCCCCGACCAAGCAGACCGGCGATCATCCCGAGATTGGCGCCGTAGCCGGTGGAGAAGACGATCGCCGATTCCTTGCCGAGGAACTCCGCGAGGGCATGCTCAAGTTGTTCGTGGAGATCGAGGGATCCGTTGAGGAAACGGGACCCGGTACACCCAGACCCATAGCGGTGCAGCGCCTTCGTGGCTGCCTCGAGGACCTTCGGATGGTGTGTGAGCCCGAGATAATTGTTCGAGCCCAGCATGATGCGCTTCTTGCCTTCGATGACGACGACGGTGTCTTCGGACTCGGAGATCGCCTTGAAGTAGGGGTAGAGGCCCGCCGCCTGGATCTCTCTGGCGCGGGTGAACAGCCGGCACTTCTCGAAGATTTCCACCTTGGTCTCCAGTGTATCGGTCGGCACGAGTCCTCGCGAGCACAGGTGGAAGTTCGCGGACGAATGGTTCAAGTTTGGGACGTGAACACCATAAAAAATACGGCCGGAGGAGGGGGGACACAAGCGGAAACGTCGCCGGCGAGCTGCCGCATGCGGTGGCTGGCGGTGGCCTGCCTGCTCGCCATGCTGGTTGCTGCAACGCCGCCGGGGCTCGCGGGGCAGGGCTTTCCGCGAGCCCGCCCGGGCGAGTTCGAGGTCCGCGGCTTCGACATCGCGCTTGACGGGGGATGGCGCAAGCCGGCGGCGGTCATCCGGGCTGCACGGCAGGTAGCGCTCGACGCTCGCGCGCTTTCGCGGCTGAACGCACCGATCCTCAGCATTCGCGGAACGTTTCGCATTCCAGTGGTGCCGCTCGCCTTTGCCGACGTGGCATCACCGTTCACCCGAGACGCTATTGACGGTGTGTTCTTCGACCCGTCGCCATTCGCCCGGCCCTATTCGGTGCAAAGCCTCTACCGGGTGGCGTCGCGAGGCAGGGTGATGCTGGAGGGCCGCGTGTTCGACCCGGTCGCGCTCCCGGGCACCGCCGCCTACTACGAGGATGGCTGCAACGGCGTGGGCATATATGGCACCTGTCCCGCCCGCGCCCGGAGCCGGATGGCCGATCTCCTGCTCGGCGCACTCGATGGCATCTCGAGCGGCCCAGGTGCGGACACCGTCTGGAACCAGTTCGACAACGACGGTCCCGACGGCATGTCCAACTCCGGCGACGACGATGGCATCATCGACCTCGTGACCTTCCTCCAGCCCCGCCTCGATGGCGCCTGTGGCACCGACGCGATCTGGGCACACCGCTACGTGATCCGCGGGTGGAACGGCGGGGCGATGTACGCCACCCGCACCCCACGACGCAATGCGGCGGGAATCCCGATCCCGGGAGAGTTCCTGCGCATCGATTCGTACACCTTGCAGAGCGTGCGCGGCGGCGCGACCGCATGTGCGGCGAATGAGCTGATGCCGATCGGGACCGCGGCGCACGAGACCGCACATGCCTTCGGCCTTCCCGATCTCTACGATACTGACCGGGCCAGCGGCACCGAGGGAATCGGGGAGTGGAGCTTGATGGGCGCCGGCAACTATGCCACGCCTTCGTCGCCCGCGTCGTTCGATGCCTGGTCACTGGTCCAACTGGGCTGGGTGACGGTCGACACGATTGTGAGCGGTCGGACCGTTGTCGCCGGAGCCGTCCAGCAGACCGACACGGTCTATCTCATTACGACCGATGCACCCGGCGTTCATTTACTTCTGGAGAATCGACAGGCTCTCGGTCCCGATGCCGCGATGATGAAGGCGCCGTTCGCCCGCCTGAAGGGTCCCGGCATGCTGATCTGGCGCATCGACGAATCCCGCATCGCCACTGGGCTTGCCTCCAATTCCGTCAACACCGGTCCGCGACCCGGCGTTTCGCTGGTTCAGGCCGACGGGCTCGAACAGCTTCGCTCGCCGTTCGCGAGTGTCCGCAACCGGGGCGACGCCGGCGATCCGTGGCCGGGCACCCGCAACCAGACCTCATTTGGATTGATGTCGCGTCCATCCGCGACCAATTGGGACTCTACCCCGATGGGTGTCAGGATCGACCACATAATGGCGTTCTCGGGTGGTCGCGTCACGTTCCGGATGACTCGGGGACCCGCGACCCTCATCATGTCGACCGCCACGGCGGCGCAAGTGATCGTCAATGGAGAGCTCGTTACCGAATGGAGGGAGGTGCTCGCCACCGGGGATCAGCTCGTCATAGTGGTTGACAGCGTGCAATCGAGCGCAGGCGGAAGAACAGTGGCTGAGTTTGTAAGGTGGAGCGACGACGGCCCGCGTGATCGCACCGTCGTGGCAGCAGGCGCACGTCCCGACACCCTCCGTGCGCAATTCATCGTCCGCCATCGCCTGCGCGCCACCCCAACATCGGGTGGGTCAATCGCCGGCGGTTCCGACACCGCCGTGTTTCTCGTCGCCGGGCGGTCGGTGCGCCTGCGAGCGAGCAATGATCCCGGCGCAGCGTTCCTGCGGTGGACCGGTGACACGGTCACGACGGGTGCGCAGCTCGACCTCGTGATGAACAGGCCATGGTCAGTGACCGCCGAATTCGTCAACCCGGTTGCGGTGTCGCCCCACGTGGTAGCGGCGGCCCTGCTCGGTGGACCGGCGCTGTCACCTACATTGGCCGCATATCTCGATACGGTCGGCAACCGCAATGGTGCATACGACCTCGGCGACCTGATCGCGTGGATGCGCTTCGCGCAGCAGTCACTTCCCACCACGTTGCCCCGGTTGATTCGGGAGGCGGCGTCCCGATGAACCGGATCATCCGTTGCGGATTGCTGCTCGGAATGGTCGCCTGCGCCGAGGTGCCGGCGACTCCACCGCAGCCAGGAATGCTCGCCGTAGAGGTCGTGTCAACCGGGGTCTCGGACGGTGGGCTCGTCTTCACCATCAGCGGTGGGCCGGTTGACGCTGTCACGGCACTGTCCGCGACAGTCACATCCCGCACTGATGAAACCGGCACGCATGTGCTTGTGAGCGGAACGCTTGCTCCGGGCGCGATTGTTCGTGTTGCGGTCCCCGACGTGGCATCGGCGCCGGCGTATGTCGTGACACTCGAGCAGGTTGCCGACGGTCGAACGTTTGCGCTCGTCGATCCCGCGCTCGTGACGCTTCGGATTGGGCGGGAGCCGTGAGTCGTCGCGTCGCGGTCGTCGGTGCCGGGCCAGCCGGCATCGCTGCGTATCAGCGCCTGCGGGATGTCGGTTTCGAGGCGCACGTTATCGACCCGTATCCAGGTGGGTTGATGCGAACCGTGCGGCAGGGTGGCTGGACGATCGAGGCGGGTGCCCACACGATGGCGACCACGGATCCCGCTGTGTTGGCGATGATGTGTGCTATCGAGAACCAACTCGGTGAGGTGTCGGTCGCCCCGGCGGTGCGAGGTCGCCAGGTCCTGCTGCACGGCGCGCCAACACCGGTGCCACTCTCGCCAGGCGACCTGGTGGCCTCGCCGCTTCTCTCGATGCGCGGTCGGTTGCGGCTGTTGCGGGAACCGTTCATCGCGCCACAACCGGGTGGCGACGACGAATCGGTGGATGAGTTCGCGCAGCGGCGGTTCGGCCGGGAAGTGGCCGCACGGATCATCGACCCTATCGTCGGCAGCAGCACCGGCGGCGACTCGCGCCAACTGGTCGCGCGCTCGATCTTTCCACAGCACGTGCAATTCGAGCGAGATGGTGGATCGGTGTTGCGCGGCGCGATGCGAGCGGGGATGCAAGCCCGGCGTCGCAAGGGGTCGGGCGGAAAGCCTCCGATGTCGCACGCGTCCGGTATTGATTGGGTGGTTCGGAGCGTGACCAACAACGCGAACGGTTCGTTGCACCACGGTGGTGTGACACGGGTTGCACTTGACGCCACCGGCGTGACGGTGCGGTGGAATGATCGGGACGAGCGCTTCGACAAGGTCGTGTTGGCTGTCCCGCCAAGTGCGCTGCGCCAGATGTCGATGGAGGGCATGGACCGAGTGCTCTGCGCCACGGTCGCCGCGATGCCCTGTGCATCGGTGGCGAGCGTGTCACTTGGATACCGACGGGAATGTGTCGCGCGGCCAATGTCGAGTGGTTCGCTCCTGGTACCGTCGAGCGAACGGCTCGCGTTGCTGGCGACCTTTGCCGCCGATGCAATGTTTCCGGGTCGGGCGCCAGAGGGGCACGTGCTGCTCACCAGTATCGTCGGTGGCGTGCGTCACCCCGACGTGTTCCGCGATAGCGAGGTCGCGCTTGCGCAACTGGTGCACGCCGCGCTCGTGGGTCCGCTCGGCCTGACCGCTCCACCGGTGATGACGCATGTCACGCGTTGGGAAGAGGTGATGCCGCAGCCAGTGGCGGGGCACCATCAGCGGTTGGCTGCGGCCGACGCGCTCGAGCAGTCAGCGCCCCGGCTCGCGCTGGCGGGCGGATGGCGTGGAGGAATGTCGATCGGCGAGGCGATGGCCAGTGGGATCCGGGCTGCGGACCGTCTCGCCGGGGAAACGGCGCGCTAGGGGTTCTTTTTGTCGAGCACTACCTCCTTCAGCTCTTCTTTCAGCTCTTTCTTCAATTCGACCTCCACTCGCTCGGCCTGGATCGAGACCTTCACGTGATCATGAATGCCCATATAGAGATTGGCGATCCACACCAGCGCGAACCACGCGACGAGATGCCCGCGCCAGCCGGTGAGGACCAGCTGGAAGTCCGACATCCACACGAATGCCGCGGCAACGTAGTGGCTGAAGCAATACTCGCAGGTGAAGAGGTAGAAGAACTTCCGCCGCAACACCGAACCACGTCGTTTCGACTGGCGTTCACACCAGGTGCGTGGCTCGCGAAACACTTCCTCGTGTGTCACCGTCCATGCTATGCACGCGACCGGGATCGCGAGCAGGAAAAGCCATGCTGCCTGGGTGCCTAGGGGCATCGGAACGGTCTCCAGCAAGGTCGTGGCGAGGTCGCAGAGCGGCCCCGGGGCATCCAAATGGCTTGCAGTCCTGAATCGGCGGGGTAGAATCCGGGTCCCACCACATACAACTTTGCTGCACCCAAGGAGTTCCAGCATGAAGCATAGGCGAACTGCTCGCGTACTCGCTTGCCTCGGACTGATCGGCCTGGTTTCGGGCGCGACCGCGGTGACTGCCCAGGACCGCCTCAGGACGATGCCCGGATATGAACAATATCAGCGGATGGTCCCCCAGCTTTCCACCTCGATCAAGCTGGGGACCCTGCAGGGGATGAGCTGGGCTGATTCGGGCAAGGCCATCGAGTACACCAGAGACAGCAAGCGCTGGCGCTTTGATATCGCAAGCCGGAAGACGAGCGAGACCACCGCTGCGGCCGCAGGCGGCGCGCAGGGGCGTCGCGGAATCGAGCGGGGGCGTCAGGCCGAGTCGGCGACGTCGCCGGATAGCGTGCGCAAGGCCACCCATCGCGACCGCAATCTGTGGATGAGCAACGTCGACGGGAGTAATGAAGTGGCAATTACCGCCGACGGCAGTGCTTCTGACCGGATCAAATACGGCACCGCGTCGTGGGTGTACGGCGAGGAGCTGGGGCAGACTACCGCGATGTGGTGGAACCCGGGAAGCACCCGCCTCGCGTACTACCGCTTTGATGAGAAGCCGGTCCCCGACTTCCTGTTGCAACTCGACCAGACCAAGCTCTACAGCACCATCGATACCGAGGCATACCCGAAAGCGGGCGAGCCCAATCCGGTAGTCGACCTGTTCGTGTACGATGTGGCATCGAAGAAGTCGGTGAAAATGGATGTACGTGACGGCAAGCCGTTCGCCAACGATGTCGTCGGGCACTACGTGTACAACGTCGGCTGGTCGCCCGACGGCAGCGAAATCACGATGAACCGCACCAACCGCCGGCAGAACATCATGG
>JBDSMU010000139.1:0-5116 GCA_039915685.1 Gemmatimonadales bacterium
ATCGGCCATGCGGAAAAATACTCGTTGTGGCGAGGTGGGAAGATAACGGATGACGGAGAACGGAGAACGGAGAACGGATGACGGCGGTCTGGCGCGGATCGCTACATTGGTGCCGATCCGCGAATCCGGCCCCCCTACGACCGACCCCGCCGAGCTCCCCGCTCTCCGTCATCCGTTCTCCGTAATCCGATCTCCGTTCTCCGTCAACCAAACAGCTTCCTTCCCTCCGCCAGGATCTCGTTCAGCGCTTCGGTGAAGTACGGCGTGGTGTTGGCGACGTCCTCGCCCACCTGCCCGGCGTACTCCTCCCAACTCTTCCGGATCTCCTCGCCAAAGAGCTCCTTCAGGTTGCCTTCGGCGAGTCCGCGCTGGCGCTTCTCGGGGTGGTACACCACGAGGTCGGAGATCAGGGCGCGGGCGAGGCGGCGGGCGCGAGCGGACGGGTCCTGCTGCAGGAACGGATTGCTGAAGCGCGACGCCGCGGGCGACCTGGGCGCGGCGCCGGTAGGTGTCGGCGGCGGCGGGAGCGGCGCAATCGGCGGGGGCGCGACCGGCGTCGGTGGTTCAACCTCGACCTCGACCGCTTCCGCCTCCAGTTCAGGCGTTGGCTCTGGCTCTGGCTCGGGCTCCGGCATGCGAACCGGCGCGGGGGCGGGCGGTACCTCGGCCGGTGGCGGCGTGGGTACGGGTAGCACCGGACGCGGCGACTCGGGCGCGGGAGCAGTCACCGACGGTGCGGGAGCGGACGCAGCAGGCGACGCGCCGACGGCGGGGCGATGCACGGCGATCAGGCCAGCGCAGACGGAGCAGCGCGCCCGGACACCGCGTTCGGGGACCTTGGCGGGGTCGACGCGGAAGACGGTGGCGCACTGCGGGCAGGTCACGTTCATGTAGTCCTCACTGGGTGCGGGCATCGCGGCCACCGGGGCCGCTCCGCAGGTCCTCGTCGCCGCGGCGTCGATCGACCACGAACACCGATCCCGGCAACGTCTTGGCGTAACTCTTCATCTCGGTCGCGAGTTCGCTCACCTGTGCAGGATGCGTGAAGCTGCGATGGTGATTGGTCACGACGCCGATCGACAACGTCATCAGCGGTACGCGGTGCAACTGACCGCGGCGGTCCTTCCCGAAGAAGTACCCGGCGCGGCGATCCTGCTCGCTGTACTGCAGCGGGATGAGCTGGTCAAACACCTCCAAAATCTCGGTGCACGACTCCGCATAGCCGGTGAGCGGCGTGATGAAGATGAAGTCGTCACCGCCGATATGCCCGACGAATCCGTCGGTGCCCAGGAGGCCGCGCACCACGTCGTGCAGGAAGCGCGACAGCAGGTAGATCACCCGGTCGCCATCATAGTAGCTGTAGCGGTCGTTGAACTCCTTGAAATGGTCGAGGTCTGCGTAGCAGACCGCGAACTGCACCTTGGCCTCGAGGCGCCGCCGGATCTCGCGCTCGATTTCGGTGGTACCGGGAAGGCGCGTCGATGGGTGCACCGCGACGTCGCGCTCGGTGCGTGCGACCAGGGCATCGAGGCGGGCCCGCTGCTCATCAGGAATGAAGAGCGGGGTCAGGATTTCGTCGGCCCCGGCGGCGTACCACGCCACGATCGCGTCGGGATCGTGGGTGGAGGCGAGGATGGTAACGGGAACGATGGCGGTGAACGAATCCGACTTGAGCCGACGCACCATGGAGAGCAGGTCAGGAGTGGCCGCGGTCCCCTCGACGAACACCAGCGCGCCACGGCCCCGCAGGACCAGTGACTCGATCTCGATCGGGTGTTCGTAGGCCTCGATGGCGAGCTGCCGCCCCTCTGCCCATCGCTCAAGGAGCGCCGGCGGGGGGCGGTCGGAGGCGCCGCAATAGAGGATGATACGCCGCTCGAGCACGCCGGGACTCCGGTGCAGGGTTCTGTCGCGGGTGGCGTCCCGCTCAACTCAACTCAGCTCAGACGAACCATGCTGCTGCAGCGAACATGCCGTAAAGTGCAAGAAGTTGTACACCCTCGAACCAATGTGACTCGCCATCGAGGGTGATGATCGCCGAGGTGACGACCGCGATCCCCAGCCCCACCACTTCGTACGGGGGGAAGACCAGGTTCATTCCGGTGACCCCCATCGCCGCACCCGCGAACACCAGCAGCGGTGCAACCAGCAGCGCAATCTGGGTGCTCGAGCCCAGGGCGATCTGCAGCGCGAGGTCGGTCTTGCCACGCGCCGCAGCGAGCACCGCCGTCCCGTGTTCCGCGGCATTGCCGATGACCGGGATCACGATAAGTCCCAGAAACGCCTCCGATATACCCAGGGACTGGGTTACCGGCTCCACCGCGGCGACCAGCACTTCGGACATGATCGCCACGCCCACCGTTGCTGCGGTGAGCATTCCGACCGCCTTTTTCACCGACCACGTGTCGGCGCCGGCACCGTGTCCCTCGCCGTGCCCCCCGCCGAAGAGCGGCTTGTGGGTCTTCAACACGAAGAGGAGGGAGAAGAGGTACGTCACGATCAGGATCGTCGCGACGGTCTCGGAAAAGTAGAGTTCCTGTGCGGCCGCGGGGTGCGTCGCGTGAAAGAGCGCCGGAAATACCAGACCAGCTACGGCGAGTGCCAGCATCGCCGATCCCATACCCGCGTTGGTCCGGTTGAACGTGACCAGCGACGCCCGGCGGCCGCCGGCGATCAGCGATAAGCCGAGGA
Organism: Gemmatimonadales bacterium; assembly: GCA_039915685.1. GTDB lineage: Bacteria > Gemmatimonadota > Gemmatimonadetes > Gemmatimonadales > GWC2-71-9 > Palsa-1233. The sequence goes on from JBDSMU010000139.1 coordinate 2,692, forward strand.
TGAGCAGGAGGTTACCGAGGATGCTGCCTGTGATCGACGCCTTCACCAATTCGACGTGCGCGCCGCGGAGTGCCGCGAACGCGATGATGAGTTCCGCGGCGTTTCCGAACGTCGCATTCAACAACCCGCCGAGCGTCGGGCCCGTGCGCTCAGCCAAATGCTCGGTTGCCTTCCCCATGAGGCCTGCGAGGGGGAGCACACCGACGCACGATGCGGCGAACGTCACTAACGGGTCAACGCCCGCCCAGTGCATCCACATCGCAACGGGTATCGCGACGTAGAGCAGCGTCATCACTGAGAAGCGACGGGGCTTGGTCGGCGGAGGTGTGGCTACTGGGCGTTCGATGGGCGTGGGCGTCGGCTTGGGCCGCGGTGGTGCAGGCGGCATCGGGATCGGGTCGTCGTCGTCGGGGAAGCGGGAACGCCCACCGAGTTGCGGCACCGCGGTGCGCTCGCGGCGACGCTGCGCGGGGGCGTCGGACTCTACCGGCGGTGTTGCCTTGCGCTCCGGCCGAGCCGGTCGCTCGGGTCGAGCTGCCGATTGGGCTTCGGGCTCGGGGGCTTGGCCTCGAGCAAGCGCCTTGAGGCGGGATGGCTTGAGTGAATGGGCCGTGAGCGCGCGCGCCACAAAGCCGCGAGGCTCGCGGATCATGGCAAGGAGGAGATCGTCCTCACCGGCGTCGGTGCGACCGGCCTGGGTGGCGAGGGCTGTCGCGGCCTCGATGGTCCGCACCGCCTGCGACGACAAACCGCCCTGCTCCGCGACGGGGGCGGGGCCGCGGCGGCGGGCCTTTCCGCTCGCGAGCAATTCGCGAAACGCATCTGGGGTCAGGCCCGCGGTCGACACGGCCTCAGCAGCGGGGCCGGTGGCCAGGGTCAGCCAGGCAAGGAAGAGATGCTCGGTGCCGACAAAGTCAGCTTCGAGCGCCGCGGCGTGTTCGCTGGCTGCGGCCTGCAGGGATTCAAGTGATGGCACGGGACTCAGGGAAGAGGCTTGGCTTCGTCAATGAGCATGATCGGGATGTCATCCTCGACCATGTACATCAGGCGGCAGGGATTGCAGATGAGACATTCTTCGGGTTCCTCGCGGTGCTCAAGGTTGCCCTTGCATTGCGGGCAGACGAGGATGTCAAGAAGCTCGATTGGCAGGGGCATCAGGACTTCTCGTCGTCGGGGACAGGGAAACCGAACCGGGCAAGTGCGGTGGCATTTCGGCGCCACCGGGGCAACACTTTGACCCACGTCTCGAGGTAGACGCGCTCGCCGAGGAGCACCTCGAGTCGTTGGCGTGCGTGGGCACCGATTTTTTTGAGCGTGGCGCCCTTGTGGCCGATCAGGATGCCCTTCTGCGATTCCCGCTCAATGAACAGCGTCGCTCGAATGTACACCGGCTTCGGTGTCTCGCGGAACTCGTCGACCTCCGCTGCAAACGAATACGGAACTTCCTCGCCCAGTTCAGCGAACGCACCCTCGCGAAGGTATTCGCCGACAAAGAAACGGACCGGTTGAGTGCCGATGTCATCGGGATCGTGCTGGAACGGCGCCTCGGGGAGCATCGCCCGGATCCGCGCAATGAGCGATTGCACGCTGGCCGGATCGTGCACCGACACGGCGCACGATGCGCCTTGGTTGAGGTCGTGGCGGCGGGCGGGGCTCACGAGGTCACTCTTGGTGTACGTGGTCAGGACGCGCGCCGTAAACGGCGGTGCATCGGGGACAAGCGTGGCGAACTCTGGTGCAGGCGCCTCGGTTGCGGGATGGAGGTGAATTACCACGTTGACATCTCGCAGCGCTTCGAGCGCCATGGCGCGCATGCTTTTCTGCATCAGGTATGCGGGATCGAGCAGACCGGGGAGGTCGCGGATGACGATCTGGGTGTCGCCCTGGGTGTGGATGCCGGTGACAGGAATGCGAGTGGCCTGTGCCTTTGGTGATACCATGGCGAGGGGAGTATCGATGATCGCGTTGAGCAGCGACGACTTGCCGACGTTGGGTCGGCCTGCGAGGGCGATTACCCCGAAGCGGGTGGGCATGGGGGGAAGATAGTGGAGGTTGAAGGGTTGAAGGGTTGAAAGGTTGGAAGGTTTAAAAGGTTGAGAGGTTGAGAGGTTGAGAGGTTGAGAGGTTGAGAGGTTGAGAGGTTGAGAGGTTGAGAGGTTGAGAGGTTGAAGGGTGACGTTGGACAAAAGAAAAAGCCGGCTCCACGAGGGAGCCGGCTTTTTCAAAGGGTGGCTGACGACGGTCTACTCTCCCACCACCTCGCGGTGGCAGTACCATCGACGCTGCAGGGCTTAACTACCGTGTTCGGAATGGGAACGGGTGTGACCCCTGCGCGCTAGTCGTCAGCCAATGTGAACGCGAGGCCCCGAGGGGCCCCGCGACAATCGGCGGAATGGATGGTCTACTGATGTAAAGAATGGGAAGA
>JBDSMU010000162.1:0-10232 GCA_039915685.1 Gemmatimonadales bacterium
GGAAACGGGACTCGAACCCGCGACCCCAACCTTGGCAAGGTTGTGCTCTACCAACTGAGCTATTCCCGCATTGCAAATCGGACGCCGAACCTACCCGTGGCATCCCGCCGGCGCAACCGGTGGGCACCAGCCCGACCAGTCTTGAGTGGAGGCGAGGGGAATCGAACCCCTGACCTCTTGAATGCCATTCAAGCGCTCTGCCAACTGAGCTACGCCCCCTCAATTCCCCCGCGCCCGACTGACTTCTTGACGAGCGAAGCTAGCTCGAAAAGCTATTCCACCGCCGCGGGAGAGTCAAGCAAACGACTCCCCTGCACGCACGCGTCGGGTGCGTGGTTATCGTTCCGTCAGGATGCCCTCATCCCAATCCAGTTCCCAGCCCGAGTCGCCGGTCGCCGCGGCCCCGCCGTTCGCCTTCCCCGACGATGCCACGCTCGCCGAGATCCTGGCGGCGACGCCGCCGCAACGCCCTCGCCGCCGTGACTCCGCGCGTACCCTTGGAGTGGCCGATGCCGAGCGCGACATCCTCGACATCTATCTGCATGAGGTCTCGCGCACGGCGCTGCTCACCCAACCGCAGGAGATCGCAATCGCGCGTCGCGTGCGCGCCGGCGATGAGCTCGCGATGCACGAACTGGTGCAACGCAACCTCCGTTTTGTCATCTCGGTCGCGAAGAAATATCAGAACCGCGGCATGGCCCTCCTTGACCTGATCGGCGAGGGCAACGTCGGACTGATGACGGCCGCGCGAAAGTTCGATCCGAATCATGGTGTCAAGTTCATTTCGTACGCCGTCTGGTGGATCCGCCAGTCTATCCTCGCCGCGCTGGCGCGTCACGGGAGGATCGTGCGGGTCCCACTGAACCGCACGGCTGACCTTTCGCGCATCCTTCGGGCTGCCGAGACACTACGGGGCGAACTGCACCGAGAGCCCACCCCCGAGGAACTGGCCGGGTCCACCGGACTTACCCTCGACGTGGTGCTGTCGCTGGCGTCGCTCAACACCGCTGAAGTCCGGCTCGACGCGCCGCTCTCGCCCGATAACGACCGCGCGATGGCCGACGGATTTGTGGCCGACGGAAGCAGTGACACTGAAACGGAGGTGATGGGACGGTTGCTCGTCGAGGAGGTGGACAAGGCGATGCAGACCCTGCAACCGCGCGACGCCAAGGTGCTGCAACTCTATTTCGGCCTTGACGGCGAGCGCGAGCACACCCTGGAGGAAATCGGTGCGATGCTGGGCATCACCCGGGAGCGCGTCCGCCAGCTGCGCGACCGCGCGCTCATTCGACTCCGCGATGGCGAGGCCGGCGACGCGCTCCGCAGTTTTGCCGCCTGAGAGATCCGATCGACCCGATTGAGCCGTACCCCCTCCGAACGCAATCAGGAACCCTTCTCCCTGTTCTTCGGAGTGTCACGTCATGCGCCGTACCCTGCTTCAGTTCTTCACCGCCGTCGCCATGGTCGCCTTTGCGATTCCCGCGAGCGCCCAGAATCCGATGGTCGGTGGCAAGGAAATGTTCCCCAGCAAGGACATCATCGACAACGCCGTAAACTCGGCGGATCACACCACCCTCGTTGCTGCTGTCAAGGCAGCTGGCCTCGTCGAGACGCTCAAGGGGAAGGGACCATTCACGGTCTTCGCCCCCACCAACGCGGCGTTCGAGAAGCTGCCGGCCGGGACCGTGCCGACGCTGCTCAAGCCCGAGAACAAGGGCACGCTGGCCGCCGTGCTGACGTACCACGTCGTCGCCGGCAAGTACAACTCCAAGAAGATCGCGAAAATGATCAAGAAGGGAAACGGTATTGCCATGCTGAAGACGGTGCAGGGCGGCATGCTCTCGTTCATGATGCATGACGGCAAGGTGATGCTGAAGGATGGCAAGGGCGGGATGTCGATGGTGACAATTGCCGATGTCAAGCAGAAGAATGGCTACATCCACGTCATCGACACCGTGGTGATGCCGTAGTCGTTGAAAAGTAGCGGGGGCGCACGCGCGCCCCGCGCCACCATCCCCTAGATTTCGCGCGTGCTGATCCCCTACATCTCCGCCGTCGGTTCCGGCGCCCGACAGACCAGTCGGGCGCTGGCCGACCACCGCACTTGGCGCCCGATGCTGATACCGCAGATGCTGCGGCTCGGGGTGCAGTCAATCCCGATTGCGCTCTTCATTGCGGTGTTCACCGGGATAGTCCTCGCACTGCTCGCCTCCTACATCTTCACCGGTACCGTCCCTCTGTACTTCGTGGGCGCACTCGTCGGCAAGACGATCATGATGGAACTTGGCCCCGTTCTCACCGGTATGGCCCTCGCCGGGCGCGTTGGGGCCAGCATCGCCGCCGAGCTGGGGACGATGAAGGTGACCGAGCAGGTCGACGCGCTTGAGACGCTGGCCTTTGATCCGATCAGCTACCTCGTGGTGCCGCGGGTTCTCGCCGCGACGCTGATGTTCCCGGTGGTGACCGCCTTCGCGATTGCCCTGGGCGTGGTCACGGGGTGGATCACCGCGGTCAACCTGCTCGATCTTTCAACCATCGAGTTCGTCAAGGGGCTCCGGATGTTCTACGTCCCCAAGGATCTCTGGTTCGGCCTGCTGAAGGCGGCGTCGTTCGGGGCGGCCGTGGCCCTGTCAGGCTCATTGCGCGGGCTCAGCACGGCGGGCGGTGCCCGCGGTGTCGGTCGCGAGACGACCCGAGCCGTGGTGTTGGGGTGCGAGGCGATCCTGGTGCTCGACGCATTCTGGGCGCTGGTGCTGCTGTGATTCGCTTCGACAATCTCCACAAGCGGTTCGGGGATCGCGTCGTGCTCGACGGCTTCACGCTCGACGTGCCCACCGGCGGAACGACAGTGCTCATCGGTGCATCGGGGGCGGGGAAGAGCGTGATCCTCAAGCATGTGGTCGGGCTGATCCAGCCCGACGCCGGTCACGTTGAGGTTGATGGCCACCGCGTCGATACGCTCGATCGCGACGGCTTGGCCGCCTTGCGCTGCGGCATCGGCTATGTCTTCCAATTCGCGGCACTGTTCGATTCGCTCACCATCGCCCAGAACATCCGACTGGGATTGGAGCGCCAAGGCCTTGACGAAGGCGTGATCGCCGCGCGCCTGCGCGAGAGTCTCGACGTGGTGGCGCTCAACGATGTCGATGATCGCTTCCCCGATGAGCTCTCCGGAGGGATGCGCAAGCGTGTCGGCATCGCGCGGGCCATCGCGCTGAGGCCCCGTTACATTCTGTGGGATGAGCCGACCACCGGCCTCGACCCCGTCACATCGGCGACCATGGACGACCTGATGCGCCGCACCACCGACGTCTTCGGGGTTACCAGCGTGGTGGTGACGCATGACATGCGTTCGGCATTCTCGATCGGGTCGCGAATCGCCATGCTGGCCGACGGGCGCCTGCGCGCCGTGGGGACACCCGAGGAGATTCGCGACATCGACGACCCCCTGGTGCGCCAGTTCATCGAGGGACGGGCGGAATGATGCCGCGGCGCAGCAACTTCACGGTTGGACTGGCAGTGCTGGGCGCCATCGGCGTCGTGATCGCGGCGGCAATCTGGCTCGGCGACCTCACGCCCGGCGGTCCGCGCACCCTGCAGGTGGCCCGGTTTCGGACAATGGGCGGCGTGGGCGTGGGCGATCCAGTGGTGCTCCGCGGGGTCAAGGTCGGTCGGGTGGAGGCGATCCGACTGGCGGCGGACGATTGGGTCGAGGCCGACCTCAGAATCACCCAGCCAGACGACCTCCCCGTGACCCCGGTCGCGATCGCGGTGTCAGCGTCGCTCTTCGGAGAGTGGCAGGTCGCCGTGATGGACTCGACGCGTGCGCCCACCGACCCGGACACCCGGCGTGAACTGCGCGATGCGCGCGTCGGCGCCGGTGATCGTTGGCCGGGGGCCACGCTGCCCGACGTGGGGCAGCTCACCGCGCAGGCGAGCCGGATCGCGTCCGACGTCGCTGCCATTACGAATCGCATCGAAGGCGCGGTCGATTCCGCTGCGATCGGTGACATTCGCTCCAGCGTGCGAGACCTCCGCCGCATGGCCGACCAGCTTGTCGCGTTCACGCAGACGCAGACCGGTCAACTTGAACGTGTCGTCGGCAACGCTGCAACGTCATCGGGGCAAATCGCGCGGGCGAGCGGCCATCTCGAAACCACGCTGTCGCGGATCGACTCGTCCACATCGGCGGGCGAGATTGACGCCATGGTGCGCGATGCGCGCTACGCGGCGAGCGAACTCAAGCAGGCGACCGGCGACCTTCGACTCGTCACGAGCACCGCTCGCGACCAACGCGAGCGGCTGGTGTCGATCCTGGCCAACACCGACTCTGCATTGAGCCGGCTGAATCGCGGGGAGGGTACCCTCGGGATGCTCTCGGCAGACACGGTGTTGTACAAGGAAGCCACGCGAACTGTTGTTCAACTTCGCTCGCTGCTCGCGGATATCCAGGCCAATCCGCGACGGTACTTCCGGTTCTCGGTATTCTGACCGGGCCACCGGACGCGCCGCACGGCAATGGACCGCCACCGTCGGGGGGACAACGCGTCTTGACCAAGAAACGCGCCGAAAGGGAAGTCTCAGCGGGTGGCATTGTCTTCCGTCGCGATGATGATGGCACGCCGCGATTCCTGCTGATACGCGACAGCTACCAGCATTGGGGCTTTCCGAAGGGACATCTCGAGGACGGCGAGACCCCCGCAGTTGCCGCGCTGCGCGAGACCCACGAGGAGACCGGGCTTGAGCATCTGGTGACGGTCGGGCCGATCCGGGTGATCGACTGGCACTTCCGATTTCGCGGACGCTACATCCACAAATTCTGTCACTTCTTTCTCTTCGAATCGCCGTTGGGCGAGGCGAATCCGCAGGCCGATGAGGGGATCACCGCGGTGCGGTGGGAACATCTCGATCGCGCCCTCGAGGTGCTGAGCTACGACAACGCGCGCGGCGTCCTGCGGCGCGGCAGCGAGATGGTGCGGGCGATGGTGGCCATCGGAGAGGGTCGTCAACGTCCCAAGCCGGTCCCGAGACCCAGCGCGGCGAGCTGATCGGTGGCGACATTCGCCGCCCTCCTCGATCGCCGTCCCGCGCTGCTCGCGCTTCGCCGGGCCCTCCCGCGGTCGACCGCTCGCGTCCTCACCGCTCGCAATCCTGTCCAGCTGCACCGGCTGCTACACAACACCCTCATCGATGCGATCGTGATCGGCGCCGATGCAGCGCGGGGCGCCGTGCTCGAGTCGTTGCGGCGGGACTACCCCGGCATTCCGCTTCACCTCATGATGCCGCTGCGATCCGACGATGCCGATGTGCTCCTTCGCGCGCACCGCAACCGGGTGGTGGCCCTGTTGGTCGAGAATCTTGATGAGCCCGTCCTGGGCGGTCTGGTGCGGCGGCACAGCGTCGAGGCACGTCGGAGTGCCGACCTCCTTCCGCTCGCAACCGCGCTGCGACTTACCGATCGGGTGCAGCTGGAGGCTTGGCGGGTCGTGGTCAGCGACGCTCCGCTTGGCATTGATGCCACCACCCTTGCCCGGAGGATGGGCATCGCCCGGGAGACCTTGTCGCGGCGATTCGCCAGCGGCGGCGCGCCACCCGTCAAGCGGGCCATTGACGCCGTCAGATTGGTTGCCGCAGCCCAGCTCCTCGGCAACCCCGCCTACCGTGTCGAGGACGCCGCGCGCCTGCTGGGTTTTTCCTCGGCGTCTCTCCTCCAGCGTACCGCCCGGCGGACCTTGGGCGTCGCTGCGCGTGAGGTGGTGGGCATCGACGCTGAGCGGCTCGTGGCACGCCTCCGCGGTGCCGACGGCGCGCCCGACTGGACCTGATCCGGCGGGTTGTCGGGGTCCCGACCTTGCGACTATTTTCACAAGCTGTACAGGAATTGGTGCGATTCACCCTTGACGACTGAGTGACATGGCGACGGATTCGATGCTGCGGCCCGGTGAACTGAAGTCCATCCTCCTCCGCGAAATCGAGGCCGCTGATCTCGGCTCGATGGACGTGAACGATGTCGGCACTGTCCTCGAGGTGAAGGATGGCGTCGCGCTGATTTACGGCCTGCGGAGCGCGATCGCGGGCGAGATGCTCGAGTTCACCGCCCGTGAGACGGGTGAAGTAATCATCGGCCTGGTGCTCAACCTCGAGCAAGACTCGGTCGGCGCCGCGATCATGGGCGACTACCTCAAGCTCAAGGAAGGCGACGAGGTGCGCTGCACCGGCCGACTGCTCGAGGTTCCCACCGGTCCGTCACTGCTCGGTCGCGTGGTGGACGCGCTCGGCCGCCCCGTCGATGGGCTCGGCCCGACTGAGGGCACATCCGCGCGCCCGGTCGAGTTCATGGCACCCGGCATCATCGTGCGCACCCCGGTGCATGAGCCGATGCAGACGGGCGTGAAGGCGATCGATTCGATGATCCCGATCGGCCGTGGTCAGCGCGAGTTGATCATTGGCGACCGCGGCACCGGCAAGACGGCCATTGCCATCGACACCATCATCAACCAGAAGGGCACAGGCGTCGTCTGCGTGTACGTGGCGATCGGCCAGAAGCGCTCGACGGTCGCCACGGTGGTCGAGAAGCTCAAGGCCGCCGGTGCGATGGACTACACCATCGTCGTCGTCGCCTCGGCGTCCGACCCGGCACCGCTCCAGTTTATCGCGCCGTACACCGGGACTGCGCTGGCCGAGTACTTCATGTACGAGGAAGGGAAGGCCACGCTGTGCGTGTACGACGACCTGTCGAAGCAGGCGGCCGCGTACCGGCAGATGTCGCTGATCCTGCGGCGTCCGCCCGGACGCGAAGCCTATCCGGGCGACGTGTTCTACCTGCACTCGCGGCTCCTTGAGCGCGCCGCGAAGCTCGACACCGACCCGAAGGTTCTTGAGCTCGACCCGCGCATCAAGGTGCCTGGCGGGTCGCTCACCGCGCTCCCGATCATCGAAACGCAGGCAGGCGACGTGTCGGCGTACATTCCGACCAACGTGATCTCGATCACCGACGGGCAGATCTTCCTGCAGACCGACCTGTTCTTCGCAAACGTTCGTCCGGCGGTTGACGTGGGTCTTTCTGTCTCGCGCGTAGGCGGCGCGGCGCAGATCAAGGCGATGAAGAAGGTGGCTGGTCCGCTGCGCCTTTCGCTGGCGCAGTACCGCGAACTCGAGGCTTTCGCCCAGTTCGGTTCCGACCTCGACGCCGCGACGCAGCGCCAGCTCGCGCGGGGCGCGCGGATGGTCGAGGTCCTGAAGCAGCCGCAGTACCAGCCGGTCCCGGTCGAAGAGCAGGTCGTGGCACTCTACGCCGTGACCGAGGGATATCTCGACCCTATTGGGGTGGAGAGTGTTCGGAAGTGGGAATCGGACATGCTTGCATGGATGCGTTCGTCGCGCCCGCAGGTGCTCGAGGGCATCCGCGAGAAGAAAGTGCTGGACGACGCGGTCGTCGCCGAGCTGAAGTCGGCGCTCGAAGCGTTCACTCCGATGTTCAAGCCAGAGTAAGATGGCTTCGTCGAAGGCACTCAAGGGCCGGATCCGTTCCGTCACCAACACGCGGAAGATCACGCGTACGATGGAGCTGGTCGCGACGTCGAAGTTGAAGCGCGCCCAGGACCGAGTTGTCGCGGCGCGGCCCTACGCCGAGGCGTTGCGCGAGGTGATCGCCGACCTCGTGACGCCGGAACTCGCCGAGCAGTTTCCGTTGCTACGGCGGCCGTTGCCGCCCGCCAAGGGCGGCCCAGCGCGCGCGGTGCTGATTGTCCTGACATCGAACCGCGGGCTGGCGGGCGGGTTCAACGCCAACCTGATCAAGGAAGCCCGTCGGCGGATCACCGCGCTGGAGGCGGAGGGCTACACGGTCGAGTTGATTGGCGTCGGCAAGAAGGGCGTGGGTTACTTCAAGTACATCGGCCGCACCTTCGCCAGCGAACGCCCTGACATCGGCGATCGCCCGACCGCGGAGCACGCGGGGTCACTGGTCGAGTCGCTGGTCGAGGAGTTTGCGGCGGGCACCATTGGTGTTGTCGAACTGGTGCAGTCGCAGTTCATCTCGGTGATGGACTCGCCACCGGCCACGGTCCGCATCCTGCCCGTCGAGGCACCGACTTCGACTGAGGGCGCGAAGAAGGGATTCCGCCCCGATTACATCCTGTCGCCCGACCCGGCCACGCTCCTCGAGAAGGTGCTGCCGTTGTACGTGCGAAACATGGTGTACCGTGGACTCGTCGAGACAGTGGCCGCCGAGCAGGCGGCACGGCGCACGGCGATGAAGAATGCGACGGACAACGCCGGCGACATTATCGACGCACTCAAGCGGACCTACAACCGCCAGCGTCAGGCGCAGATCACGCAGGAAATCGCCGAGCTGGTGGGCGGCGCAGCGGCATTGCAGGGATGATTGAGAGGTTGAGAGGTTGAGAGGTTGAGAGGTTGAGAGGTTGAGAGGTCGAGAGGTTGAGAGGTTGAGAGGTTGAGAGGTTGAGAGGTTGAGAGGTTGAGAGGTTGAAGGGTTGAGAGGTTGAAGGGTTGAAGGGAAAGGCAACGTCAACGTTTTCTGGATGAGATCATGACCGCAACGGCACCAGTCAAAACTTCCGGCACCATCGTCCAGGTCATCGGACCGGTGCTCGACATCGAGTTCACGCCGGGGCAGTTGCCGGAGCTCTACAACGCGCTGGTCGTTGAAGACGCGACTGGGCCGATCCCGGTGCGCCTCGTGGCTGAGGTGCAGCAGCACATCGGACGCAACCAGGTGCGTGCAGTCGCGATGAGCTCGACCGACGGCGTGACCCGCGGGATGTTGGCAGTCGACACTGGAGCCGCGGTTTCGGTGCCGGTGGGCGATGCGGCGCTGGGTCGGATCCTGAACGTGCTGGGCGAGCCGATCGACGGAGGCGAGCCGATTTCTGCCGACACACCGCGCTGGGCGATCCACCGCGCCGCCCCGTCGTTCACCGATTTGGAACCGAAGACTGAGATCCTCGAGACCGGCATCAAGGTGGTAGACCTCATTTCGCCGTTCGTGAAGGGCGGCAAAATCGGTCTCTTCGGCGGCGCCGGTGTCGGCAAGACGGTCGTCATCATGGAGCTGATCAACAACGTCCAGAAGGGTCACGGCGGCAAGTCGGTCTTCTGCGGCGTCGGCGAGCGCACCCGCGAGGGGAACGACCTCTACCTCGAGATGAAGGAATCGGGTGTGCTCGATTCCTGCGCATTGATCTACGGTCAGATGAACGAACCGCCGGGTGCGCGTCTGCGTGTCGGCCTCTCCGGGCTCACCGTAGCGGAATATTTCCGCGACGTCGAGGGCCAGGACGTACTCCTGTTCATCGACAATATCTTCCGCTTCACGCAGGCCGGCGCCGAGGTCTCGGCGCTGCTGGGCCGGATGCCGAGCGCGGTCGGTTACCAGCCAACGCTGGCCACGGAGATGGGCGACCTGCAAGAGCGGATCACCTCGACGCGGAACGGTTCGATCACGTCGGTGCAGGCGATCTACGTGCCCGCCGACGACCTCACCGATCCCGCGCCGGCCACGGCGTTCGCGCACTTGGACGCCACAGTGGTGCTCTCCCGCGCTATTTCCGAGCTCGGTATCTATCCCGCCGTGGACCCGCTCGACTCGACGTCGCGCATCCTGGCGCCGCAGTTCATCGGTCAGCGGCACTACGACGTCGCGATCGGCCTGCAGCGGACGCTGCAGCGGTACAAGGCGTTGCAGGACATCATCGCGATCCTGGGGATGGACGAACTCTCCGAGGAAGACAAGCTGATCGTTGGCCGTGCGCGCCGGCTGCAGAAGTTCCTTTCGCAGCCGTTCCACGTCGCCGAGCAGTTCACTGGGTTCCCGGGGAAGTACGTCAAGCTCGAGGACACCATCGCTTCATTCGAGCGAGTGCTCTCGGGCGAGTTCGACCAGCTCCCGGAGCAGGCGTTCTACATGCAGGGCGGCATCGAGGACGTGATCAAGCGGGCGCAGGAACTCAAGGGCTGATGAAGATGCGAGTTACGGTCATCTCACCTGAAGCCGCCGTATTCGACGGTGAAGCCGATGCGGTTACGGCGCCGGCGTTCGACGGGCAGATCGGTATCCTTGCCAATCACGCCCCGCTGATGACCGTGCTTGGCGATGGCACGCTGGTGATCCGTGCGGGTGGGTCGGCTCGACGTTTCCACGTCAAAGGTGGCTTTTTGCAGGTGGTGCAAAACACCGTTCGCGTGCTGGCCGAACAGGTTGAGGGGGT
>JBDSMU010000174.1:0-5991 GCA_039915685.1 Gemmatimonadales bacterium
GTCACCCACCGGCCGCGATCCTCGACGGCAACGCGGCGACGAGTTGGCGGCCGGACCGTGGCCCGTCGACCGTCACGGTCGACTTCCTCCGACCCCGGGAGTTCGGGGGTCTTTCGATCACGTGGGATTCGACCCGGCGCGCCGGAGCCTACACCGTCAGCACCAGCGATGACGGCCACGCGTGGCGGTGGGTGGAGAGCCGGATGGGGGGTATCGGAGCGGTAGACCACCTCTACCTCCCCGACAGCGAAGCGCGCTACCTGCGGATCGCGACGGAGCGCCGGGAGAGCCCGACCCATCCGGGCATCGTCGACGTCGTGATCCACCCCGCTGAAGGATTCAGCTCGCACAACCAGTTCATGGCGATGGTGGCGCGAAGCGCGCGGCGCGGCCTGTATCCTCGCTATTTCCTGGGAGAACGCGCGAACTGGACCGTGGTCGGAGTGGACCGCGCGCGTGAGGAGGCACTGATTGATGAGGACGGCGTCATCGAAGCCGGGCTTGGCTCCTTCCGCGTCGAACCGTTCGTGCGGGTCGGCAGCGAACTGCTGACCTGGGCCGATGTCCGGCGCACGAGAGCGCTGCATCAGGACCGTCTTCCGATTCCTCAGGTGTCGTGGCACGCAACGGCCCTCCGTCTCGACATCACCGCGTTCGCGCTCGGCCCTGACACCGCGTCGTCACTCATCGGCCGGTACCGGATTCACAACACGAGTGGTGCCCGGTTGCGGGGCGCACTGCACCTCGCGCTGCGCCCGTTCCAGGTCAATCCGCCGTGGCAGTTTCTTGGCGTTCCCGGGGGCACCGCCGCCGTTGAGCTGATGGTACCCGGCCCCGCGGGCATTCGGGCGTCGGTGAATCGTGAAGTCGGCGCCGTGACCCCGAATTCTCGCACCGTGATGGTCCGCGGCGCGGATATCGTCGAGTATCTGTTGCGTGACTCCCCCGTGACCAGACGCGGAGGGTCGTTCCTCGGGCCGCCGTCCGCCGCGCTGACCTGGGACATCGACATCGGACCGGGAGACTCGGCCACCGTCGTGATCGAGATCCCGCTGGTGGCGGGCGGATCGCGGCGGCTGAGCGCACACCACGCCGTGGCGATCGACAGCGTCCTCGACAAGGTCGCAGCCGGATGGTCCGCCGCAGTCGATCGAGCGACGATCACGCTGCCAGGGGATGGTGCGCAGATCAGCAACACCATCGCCACGGTAATCGCGCACATCCTGATCAATCGCGATGGCCCCGCGATCCAGCCCGGCTCACGGTCGTACGAGCGCTCATGGATTCGCGACGGCGCGTTGACGTCCGCTGCACTCCTCCGCTTCGGTCACGCCGACGCAGTGCGCGAATTCATCGAGTGGTACGCGAAGTTCCAGTACGCCGATGGCAAGATCCCCTGTTGCGTTGACGCCCGCGGGCCGGACCCGGTCCCCGAACACGACAGCCACGGCGAGTTCATTTACCTCGTCATGGAATACTTCCGGCACACCGGCGACCGGGGAATGCTGGCGCGGATGTGGCCCCACGTCGCCGGCGCTGCTGCTTACATGGATTCGCTGCGACAGATCCCCGTCACCGACACGATGTTCCGCGGCCTGCTGCCCCCGTCGATTTCGCACGAAGGTTATTCAGCCAAGGCGATGCACTCCTACTGGGATGACTTCTTCGCCTTGCGTGGGTTCAAGGATGCCGCCACGATGGCGACGATCCTTGGTCAAGGCGACGATGCCCAGCGCCTGGCGCGCATCCGCGACGCATTCGCCCGTGACCTGTACTCCTCGATCGAAACGGCCATGGTGCGGCACCGGATCGACTTCATCCCCGGTGCGGCCGACATTGGCGACTTCGATGCGACGTCCACGACCATTGCGGTCTCACCGGGTGGCGAACTGGAGCGACTCCCGCGCGCCGCGCTCGATCGCACTTTCGAACGGTACTGGTCCGAAGCGATGGCGCGTCGCGACAGCGCGAGCACATGGGAAGCCTATACCCCTTACGAGCTGCGCACCGTGGGCACGATGCTCCGACTCGGCCACACCGATCGCGCGCTCGCCCTGCTAACCGATTTCATGGACGACCGTGAACCACGTGAGTGGAATCAGTGGCCCGAGGTGGTTTATCGCGCCGATCGTGCGCCGCGGTTTATTGGCGACATGCCGCACACATGGGTCGGTTCGGACTTTCTCCGGTCGGTCGCGGAGCTCTTCGCCTATGAACGCGAGTCCGACAGCGCGCTCGTCGTCGGGGCCGGTATCGCGGATGCGTGGCTCGATGGCTCCGGGACGGCTGTGCATCAACTCGGAACGTGGTGGGGAAAGCTTTCCTACACCGTGCAGCGAGTGGGCTCACGGACGACGATGCGCATCGCGGCCGGCATCACGGTCCCGCCCGGCGGAGTGGTGGTGCAATTGCCAGGAATCGATCGCGGCGGAGTGGTCATGGTCAACGGGGTCTCGGCACCCGCAACCGCGGCCGGTACCGTGGTGGTCCGCTCGCTCCCTGCGGTCGTCGAGGTGACGCGGTGAGTCGACCTGTGACGATCTCCAATGGCAGCTATGCTACCACCTTGAGCGCCGCAGGCGGCGGTGTATCCCACCTGGGCGAGCTGCAGCTCACCCGGTGGCGGCAGGATGTCACGACTGACGCCGATGGGTGGTTTCTCTACGTGCGAGATCTCGATTCTGGTGCGTTGTGGTCAGCCAGTTACCTGCCCGTGCGTCAGTCGCCAGACTGGTACACGTCGCAGATGGGTGCGGACCGCGCGGTGATCATCCGGGAGGACGACCAGGTCGTCGTCCGGACCGACGTCGTGGTGGCGCGTGACGCCGACCTCGAGTGCCGGCGGTACACGATCACCAACAATGGTGCCACGCACCGACGACTCCAGCTCACCACATATGCCGAAGTCGCACTCGCGACGGCCGACGCCGACGCGGGGCACCCGGCATTCTCGAAGCTGTTCATCCAGACCACCCACGTCGCATCGCTCGGTGCGGTGGTCGCGTCGCGCCGCCCCCGCGACCCCGATGAGCCGGCGGTGCACCTCATTCACGCGTTGATCGCACCTCAGGAGGTGTCGGGCAGCGGGTTCGAGGTGGAAACCGATCGGCTGCGCTTCATCGGGCGCGGACGCACCACCACGAACCCCGTCGCACTCGACGCCGGGCACACATTGAGTGGAACCACAGGCGATGTACTCGATCCGGTGGTGGCACTACGTCGCGTGATTGAACTTCCAGCTGGTTCCACGATACGCGTGCACGCCCTGATGGCCGCGGGATATGATCGGGATGCGCTCGAGGCGCTGATCGCGGAGACCTCGCGCGACAACGCAGACACGTTGTTCCGCCATCTCGGCGAACTGCCGGACGCGGAGCCGGCGACGTTCGCACCTCCCGCGGTGTACCGCCCGGCGCCGCGCGTCGACGCATCAGCTCCGACCACCGAACCGTTGCAGTACTTCAATGGATTCGGTGGCTTCACTGCGGCCGGTAACGAGTACGTGATCCGGATCGACTCGCGCACCGATGGGCTCGCCTTGCCCCCACTGCCGTGGGCGAACGTCGTCGCGAGCGAGACGGCGGGCTTCGTGGCGACCGAGGCGGGGCCGGGTTTCACATGGAGCGGCAACAGCCGGCTGAACCGGTTGACGCCGTGGTCGAACGATCCCGTGAGCGACCCGCAGGGCGAGGCGATCTACCTGCGCGACGACGACCGAGGCGAGTTCTGGTCGCCGACACCGGCACCAGTACCAGGCAGTGGTGCGTACGAAGTGCGCCACGGCTTTGGGTCGACCACCTGGCGCCACGAAAGCGCGGGATTGATCCAGGAAGTGACCGCATTCGTCTCGCACAAGGTGCCCGTCAAGATGATGCGCATCCGGGTGACCAACCCCGGTACCGTCGCGCGTCGGCTCACGCTCTTCTGCTACGCCGAGTGGGTGCTCGGTGGAGACCGTCGCGAGGTGCGGGGGGAGGTGATCACCGCATGGGACGCCGAGACCGGAACGCTCCTCGCCACGCGGCCCGCCAACACCTCCTATCCGGATGCGGTCGCGTTCGCGACGGTCACCGGCCCAGGCAGCGACTCGATGGCATTCACGTCTGACCGCGCTGAGTTCCTCGGCGAACTCGGCAGCATCACGGCCCCCCGTGCGGTCGCGATGCCCGGGACACTGGCTGGTCGCACTGGCGGCGACATCGACCCATGCGCTGCGTTCCAGCTTGCCGTCTCGATCGCCCCGGGGGAAACGGCCGAATGGGCATTCACCATCGGGCAGGGCGATGACCTCGAGAGCGCGCTGCGCGAGCGCGGCGCGCACGCCGCGTCCTCGAATATCGCGCGTTCCCTTGTCGAGGCACGAGACTACTGGGCCGACCTACTCGGCCGAGTTCAGGTCGACACGCCGTCGCCGGCGATGAACCTCATGCTGAACGGATGGCTGACCTACCAAAATGTGAGCTGCCGCATCTGGGCACGGTCAGCGTTCTACCAGTCTGGCGGAGCGTACGGATATCGCGACCAGCTGCAGGACGCGTCAGCCGTGGTGTACCTCGCACCGGCGATGATGCGCGAACAGTTGCTACGCAACGCCGCGCACCAATTCATTGAGGGGGACGTGCTGCACTGGTGGCATCCACCGGCCAGCGTCGGAATCCGCACCCACTTCGCGGACGATCTCATATGGCTTCCATACCTGCTGGGGCACTACGTCGACGCGACGGGAGACACGTCGATCCTCGACGTCAAGCTGCCGTTTCTTGACGCCCCCCAGGTGCCGGAGGGCGAGGACGAGATCCTGGTCGAACCGACTGCGTCGAGCGATACCGGTTCCGTGTACGAGCACTGCTGCCGCGCGCTCGACCGCTCGTTGACAGCGGGGACGCACGGGTTGCCACTGATCGGCAGTGGCGACTGGAACGACGGGATGAATCGCGTCGGCCGGCTCGGCCGCGGCGAAAGCGTATGGATGGGATTCTTTCTCTACCTGACCCTCGAGCGATTCCTCCGGACCTGCATGGAGCGCGGCGACGATGAACGCGCCGAGCGGTATCGCGCGTACCGGGCGTCGCTTCAGACCGCGCTCAACAGCGCTGGGTGGGATGGCGCATGGTATCGTCGTGCCTACTACGACAACGGCGAACCTCTTGGCACGGCGGGTCGCGATGAATGCTGCATCGACCTGATCGCGCAGGCGTGGGCGGTGATGTCAGGCGCCGCGTCGCCGGAACGCGCCAATCAGGCACTCGACGCCATGGAAGCGCAGCTCGTCGATGAGGGGGCCGGACTGATCCGGCTGCTGACACCGCCTTTCGACACCACCCCGAATGACCCGGGGTACATCAAGGGGTATCTCCCCGGCGTGCGGGAGAACGGTGGGCAGTACACCCACGCCGCGCTCTGGGCGATCCGCGCCCTCGCTGAAGCGGGACGCACCGATCGTGCGTTCGCCTTGTTCGAGATGATCACGCCGGTCGTACGCGGCGCCAGCGCAAACGCGATCGCGACGTACATGACCGAGCCGTACGTGGTGGCTGCCGATGTCTACGGGATGCCTCCGCACGTCGGCCGCGGCGGGTGGTCGTGGTATACCGGATCAGCAGGATGGATGTTTCGCGTCGGGCTCGAATCGCTGCTCGGCGTGACGATCAGCGATTCGAACACGCTGGTACTTCGTCCGCACATCCCCATGGATTGGCACGGGTATACCGTGCGCCTTCGTCCGCCGGGGACCGCGGCCATGTGTGTCGTTGACGTCGTTCGCACCGGCGGCGCGACCATCGCGCGGAGCGAGGGCAACCAATGGGTGCTCGCCGACGGAGCACTGCGCCTTCCGCTGCCTGCAACCGGCATGCGACACTTCACCGTCGAGCTGGGCGACGACCTGCGCGCCGAGTACCGCGCACGCCACGCCGAGGGACCGGCTCAGTGATCCAGCGCCGCTCCGGCCGTCCGGATCACCTCGGCGTAGAATCGCGCACTCGCCTTCGG
>JBDSMU010000178.1:0-22348 GCA_039915685.1 Gemmatimonadales bacterium
GATGACACACATGAAAACTGATCGCCGCGACTTCCTCGCCTGGACCGGCGCGGTCGGCGCTGGCGTGCTGCTCGGGGCGTGCGCGGATGCGGACAGCCTCGTGGCACCGAGCTCGACGCTCACGGCCAAGAAGGACGTCGCCGGCTCTGTGGTAACCGTGGTAGGGCCCAAGCTGCCGACCTCGCTGGGCAGCGATACGGACATTCTCAAGTTTGCCTTGTTTCTCGAGCTGCTCGAATCGGAGTTCTACAAGGCCGCCGTCGGAGCGGGCATTCTGCGCGGCAAGGTGCTTGAGGTGTCCACCAACGTACGCGACCACGAGATCTGCCACGTCACCTTCCTGCAGACCGCGCTTGCCGGCATGGCGCGCGAGCAGAACATCACCTTCGACTTCAGCGCAGTGCTCAAGAACGAGAACAAGTACCTGGACGCCGCGGAGACATTCGAGCAGACCGGTGTCGGCGCGTACCTCGGCGCACTCCCACTGATTTCGGACAAGAACATCCGGAGCGCGGCGGGAACCATCTTCACCATCGAGGCGCGACACACCGCTGCCTTCCGGGCGATGAACAAGCGCAAAGACCCAGCGCCGGTCGCCTTCGAAATGCCCCTTTCGCCGGACGTCGTGCTGGGGCGTATCTCACCTTTCGTCGTTGAGGGACTGTAACCATGTCGCCTACCAAGCTGATTGAATTCAATCCGGAGGAGCTGTCGCGTCCTGCCGAGCGACGCCGGTTCCTGAGCACGCTAGCAATGGCCGCTGGGGCAGCGGCGTTGGCGCCCATGATTCTGAAGGGCCGCGGGTTCGGCACTGACCTCCATGCTCAGGGCGGTGGCGTCTGCAATTTTCCCGAGCTCACCGGCTGGGCAGAGCGGGAGGCGCTGACCGATACGCAGATCCTGAACTTTGCGCTGGTGCTGGAGTATCTGGAATCGACCTTCTATATCCGGGCCGACAATCAGGGTCTGGCCGGTGCGACGATCGCTTCACTCGATCCCGATGGGCGCGGGCTTCCCGGCTTTGTGCCCGGGCTGTCTGCGGTGCGGCCTCCGAAGCCGGCGATTTTCAAGGTCGAAGATTTCGTGCGCACGGTGCGAGATCACGAGATTGCGCATGTGCTGTTCCTCCAGAACGCACTCGGCGCGGCTGCCGTCGACCGCAATGATTTTGCCTTCAGTTTCCCGGGCGCCTTCGACAATGCGCAGACCTTTCTGAGTGTATCGCAGACGCTGGAAGATGTCGGCGTTACAGCGTATCTCGGTCAGGTCGGGAATATCGACGATATTGGGATCCTTGCCGCGGCGGGTTCGATTGCCGGGGTGGAGGCGGAGCACGCGGCGACGTTCCGCTACATCCGGAATGAGTTCATCACCCCGGATAATCAGGCCTTCGACACACGCAGGGATTCGGCCCAGGTTCTGGCGGTAGCGGGCGGGTTTGTCACCCGTGCGCCGACGCCGTTGCTCGGATAACTAGCCTGGAGTTCCGCGGTGCAGAAAATTCTCGAGGAGCTTGCCGCGTGGCGCGGCAGGCCGATCGAGACCGGGCGCACCCATCGCTTTACGCGAGGGGTGCGTCCGAGCACTACGGCGCTGCGAGCAGTGATCCTGCGAGCTTGCGAGCCGCGGCGTCGTCGGCGTTACCAAGCATGCGCGCAAGCTCGATGATCCGGTCCTCACCGTGTAGCACCGCCACATCGGTGGTGGCCACCCCCGCGCGAGTAGCCTTTGCGATCTGGAGGTGCCGATCGGCGCGGGCCGCGATCTGCGGCAGGTGGGTGATCACCAGCACCTGATGCTCCGCGGCGACGCTGGCAAGCGCCCCGCCGACCTGCATTCCGATCTCGCCGCCGATTCCCTGATCCACCTCGTCGAACACCAGCGTCGGCACCTGATCATGGCGAGCGAGCACCAGCTTGAGCGCCAACATCAACCGCGACAACTCGCCACCCGATGCCGTGCGCGCCAGCGGACGCATGTCCATGCCGCGATTGAGGCGAACCTCGAACACGACGGACTCGCCCCCGTCGGGGCCCGGTTCGTTTAGGGGGTCGAGGCGCACCGTGAACTCACCATTGGACAGACCGAGCGACGGAAGATGCCGTGTAACTGCCCGCGCCAGCCGGGTGGCAGCGCGATGCCGTCGCTCGCTGAGTGCCGTGGCGAGGCGATCCAGTTCGTCAGTCGCGCTGGCGATCCGGCGATCGAGTACCTGCAGGTCGAGGACCGACGAGTCGATCAGGTCGAGTTCGGCCGCCGCCAGATCCCGTGTGGCAAGCACGTCGGTGAGGGTGTCGCCATGCTTGCGACGGAGGGCGGCAAGGAGGTCGAGTCGCCGCTCGACGATCGTCAAGCGCTCGGGATCGTCGCGCAGGTCTCGCGAGTAGTCGGCGGCGAGTCGAGCCAGTTCATCGAGTTGCGCGTACGCGCCGTCGAGCAGGTCCCTCCACTCTGCCGCCGCCGGGTCGACCCGCTCCAACGCGTTGAAAGCTCGCTCGGCGCGGGCCAGCGCAAGCCGCGTCGAGCCGTTGTCGCCATCGAGGGCCTCGACGATGGCGTTGGCGTGATCGGCGAGCGTGGTGGCGTGCGCGAGCCGAGTAGCCTCCTGCTCGAGTGCGCCCTCCTCATCATGCAACGGCGCCGCTGCGTCGACTTCGTTGATCACATGTTGGAGCCAATCGGCACGACGCGAGGCTTCGTCACGGCGGCTCCGGAGCGCGCCGTGTTCGGTGCGGAGTTGCTCGCGGTCCTGCCAAGCATTCCGCACCGCCACGGCGTCAGCGGAAGCGTTGCCGTGCGCATCAAGGAGTGCTCTCTGGGTCGCGCCGTCGAGGAGCTGGAGTGTCTGGTGCTGGCCGTGCAGATCGCAGAGCGATTCGCCGATGCCGGCGAGCACCCCGATCGTTGTTGGGGAGCCGTTGACCCACGCCCGCGAAGGGCCAGACCGGCTCACCTCGCGACGAATGACGAGTGAATCTTGCGCGTCGAGGCCGGCAGCTTCAACGCGACCATTCACCACGGCGCCGACGTCATCGAAGACCCCCTCGATCACCGCGCGCGCGGCACCGGGCCGAACCACCGCGCGGTCTGCCCGATCACCCAGCAGCAGCGCGAGGGAGTCGACGAGCATCGACTTCCCCGCCCCGGTCTCACCGGTCAGGACATTGAGTCCCGGTCCCAGTTCCAGGGTCACATCGGCGATCGTTGCCAAGTCGCGAACCCGCAGTGTCGAGAGCATCAAGCGCCGCGATCGGTGAGGTCGCCCCAGTGAAGTTTGTCCCGGAGGCGCGGGAAGAAACCCGAGCCCGGGAATCGAACGAGATTCACCTTGGTGTCCGCTGTGCGAATCTCCAGCGAGCCCGCCGCATCGAGTTCGGCCGTCTGCTGGCCGTCGACGGAGATCAGCAGCTCGAACGGCGACGGATTGGCGGGCTCAATCCGTACGACTGCATCGCCGCGCACCACGATCGGACGCACCCCAAGGGAGTGGGCGCAGATCGGCGTCACGATGATTGCGTCGAGGGTCGGCACGACGACCGGCCCCCCGGCACTGAGCGAGTACGCTGTCGATCCGGTGGGTGATGCGATCACGATGCCGTCCGCCGAAATCGGTCCCATGGCATCGCCATCGATAAGCACCTGAAACCGTACCACGCGCGCCACCCCGCCCTTGTGCAGCACGATGTCGTTGAGGCCGCGCAACGCGGCGCGGCCGGCCCCGGCGGCGTCGCGGACGACAGCGTCGAGCGTGGCGCGTGACGAGACCGCAAAGTCTCCCGCCGCGCACGCCTCGAGCGCCACGGCAGCCTGATCGCGCGGCACCGAGGTGAGGAACCCGACGCGGCCGAAATTGATGCCGATGATGGGTACCGGCCGCCCTTCCAGCAGGCGGGCGCCCCGCAGCAGCGTGCCGTCGCCGCCCAGGGTGATCAGGAAGTCGATGGCATCGGGATCGATCGCGGCGACACTGGTGGCACCGGGGGCAATGTCATCGGCATGTGCGGCAAGCGACCAGCCGCGCGCAGCGGCGAACCGCGTGATGTCCGCGACAACGTCCGCGAGGCCGGCGTATCGCGGGTTGCCAACCAGGCCGAGTCGCAGCGTCGGGGCCTCAGCGCACCGGCGCGTTGCTCAGCGCCGTGCGCACCGTGGCCGCGACCGCGGCCGGTGTGAGGCCGAAATGGGCCAACTGATCGGCCCGCGGCGCCTGCATCACCAGTTCGTCGGCGACGCCGCACGTGATCACCCGTACCTGGGGATGGACCCGCTGCATGTGCGCCGCCAGCCACGCACCAAATCCGTTCACCACCGTCCCCTCTTCCACCGTCACGATCAGCGAACAGCGCGAGGCGATCGCATCCAGCATTGCGTCGTCGACCGGTTTGATGAACCGGGCGTTGATCGCGGCGGCATCGAGTCCTTCTGCCGCCAGTTGCTCGGCCGCGGCAAGCGCCACCAGCGCCATTGTACCGGTCCCGATCACGGCGACGTCGCGGCCCGGACGCAGCTCCTCCCACGTCCCGAACGGGATGGGAGGAACGCTCGCGACGGGATTCGGGTCGGAGGGCGCCTTGTCGCGCGGGTAACGCACACAGAACGGACCGTCGTGGGCGAGGGCGGTACGCAGGAGGCCGACCAGTTCGTCGGCATCCTTGGGGGCGGCGACCACCATCCCGGGAATCGCAAGCATGTACGCGATGTCGTACAGCCCCATGTGGGTTTGGCCATCCTCACCCACAAGCCCGGCACGGTCCATGGCGAACACCACGGGAAGGTGCTGCACGGCCACGTCGTGGATGATGTTGTCATAGGCGCGTTGCAGAAACGTCGAGTAGATGGCTACCACGGGCCGCATTCCCTGCGTGGCCAAACCCGCCGCGAACGTGACGCCGTGACCCTCGGCGATGCCGACATCGAAGAACCGCGTGGGATGCGCCTTCTGGAAGATGCTCGCCCCGGTCCCCGCAGGCATCGCTGCGGTGATCAGCGCGACGTCGGGATGCTCATCGCCAAGCGCCACCATCGTGTCGCCGAACACCTGCGTCCACGTCGGCGGTCCACTCGCCTTCTTGCGCGCCTCGCCGGTGACGCGGTCGTAGGCCGCGAGCCCGTGCCATTTCTCGCGATTCGCCTCGGCGAATGAGAAACCCTTACCCTTCGTGGTGAGGACGTGGACGACCCGGGGACCATCCATGTCGCGCACGAACGCGAGCGTCTCGCGCAACTTCTCGAGGTCGTGCCCGTCGATGGGCCCGAAATACCGAAAGCCGAGCTCCTCGAAGAGCATTCCTTCTGAGAAAAGATTCTTGACCGATTCCTCAACGTTGCGGGCGAGAGTCACCACGCCGTCGCCCAACACGTCGCCGATCTTCAGCGTCACCTTCTTGATGGCCTCGCGAACCCGGTTGGTACGTGGATTGGCCACGATGCTGCCGAGCAGCTTGGAGATCGCGCCGACATTGGGCGAGATGCTCATGCCGTTGTCATTGACGATCAGGATGATGTCGCGGGTAGAGTGACCGGCATTGTTCAGCGCCTCGTACACCAGGCCGCAGGTCAGCGCGCCGTCTCCCACAACGGCCACGACCTTGTGTTTCCCACCCTGGAGGTCTCGCGCCGTCGCCATGCCGACCGCGGCCGACAGGGCGGTCCCGGCGTGGCCCGCTCCGAAATGATCGTGCGGACTCTCGTCCCGCTTCAGGAAGCCCGACAGGCCGCCGGTGGTGCGCAGGGTCGGGAAGCGCTCATTGCGACCGGTGAGCAGCTTCCAGGCATACGCCTGATGGCCGACGTCCCACACGACCTTGTCGGTTGGCGAATCGAATTCGCGCAGCAAGGCAATCGTGAGCTCCACGACGCCCAGGGATGCGCCAATATGTCCACCCGTCACGGAGCAGCATTCGATCAATCGATCGCGCACTTCCTGGGCAAGTGCGACCATTTCGCCCTGGGTGAGCGACTTGAGGTCGTCCGGACCGCGGATCGTGGCGAGCAGCGACATTGCATCTCCCGATTAAATGGCGTCAGGACCGTCTCTTCACAATATACCGAGCCAGGTCGGCAAGCGGCTGGGCGGCGGCACCAAGCGGCCCCAGCGCCGTCACCGCGAGGTCGTGATGGCGGAGCGCCTCCTGCCGAGCCCCATCAACGCCGAGCAGTGAGACGTAGGTCGATTTGTCGAGGACCGCATCAAGCCCGGCCGTCTTCCCCAGCACTTCCGAGGTCGACGTGGCGTCGAGCACGTCGTCCGCGACCTGAAACGCGATGCCGATCTCGCGCCCGAACGTCGAGAGCGCGTCCAGGGTGGCATCATCCGCCCCGGCGGCGATGCCACCGAGCATCACTGACGCGCGGATGAGTGCACCAGTCTTGCCAGCATGCACTTGCGTGAGCTGGTCAAGATCGAGCGCCGTGGCCTCGGCCTCGAGGTCCAGCCACTGGCCGCCCACCATACCCCGGATCCCGCCAGCCTCGAAAAGTTCCCCGGCGAGCCGTCCGCAGGTGATCGCGCTGAGACCGAGAGCGCGTGCCGACGTGGCAAGCACCTCCGCCGCAACGGGGACAAGGAGGAAGCCAACCCGGGTGGCGGTTGGCACGTCGAACTGGCGGTGCGTGGTCTGCCGACCGCGCCGAAGGTGATCGTTGTCCATGCAGGGCAGATCGTCGTGCACCAGCGAGTAGGTGTGAACGATCTCGACGGCGGTGGCGATCCCGGCGATGTCTGAAGCGATTCCGCCCGCCACACGGTAGGCGCCAAGCACCAGCGCCGGCCGGACGCGCTTGCCGGGACCGATCAATGCGTACGCCAATGCCTCGGCGAGCGGTGATGCGACCTCGCGCTGCATCCGCTCGGCACAGGCGGACAACTCGCCCTCGACCATCTGCCGCGCCGCGTCGAGCAGTGCGGGTGTCGCCACATCATTCATCCAATGGCACGAGGCGGATCGTGCCACCATCGCTTGAATCCTTCAGCACTTGGGTGACGCGGGTTTCGGCATCGGCGAGGCGAGCTTGCGCCGACCGAAGCCTGGACACCCCTTCCTCGAAGAGCTCGAGGGCCGATTCAAGGCCGAGGTCCTCGTCCTCGAGCCGACGAACAATGTCCTCGAGACGCTTGAGATCGTCGCCGAGCGTGGGAGAGTCAGACATGGGGATCCTCGGTCCGTGCCGCGACGGTCCCGTCGGACACGGTCAACGTGAAGTGAATGCCGGGCGCAAACTGATCGGAGCGCCTGAGGACGCGACCATCGGCATCGCGAGCAACGGCATAGCCGCGTCCGAGCACCGCGAGCGGAGAGAGTGCATCGAGACTCGCGGCATGCGTTCGGCATCCGGCGTCGAACGACGCCAGCCGCCGGCGCATTGCAGGGGCGAGACGTGATTCGATCCGGGCAACGTGTTCGCGGGGGAGCACCACTCGACGCGCCAGCGCCGGCGCGAGCTTTCCGCCCGCCGCCAGCAGTCGGCGCTCCGCCCGGCGCACCCGTTCGACCAGCGCCGACGCCATGCGATCGCGGGTTCGTTCGACGCGCTCGCTGCGGGCGCGAAGCAGGGTGGCGGTCACGCTGACAAGTCGGCGACGGGCGCGGTCAAGGCGAACTTCGACATCACGCCGGTCGGGCAATGCAAACTCTGCCGCCTGTGAGGGCGTTGCCGCGCGGAGGTCCGCGACGAGGTCGGCGAGAGTCACGTCGATTTCGTGTCCGACCGCGGAAATCACCGGGATGGAGCACGCTGCAATCGCTCGGCAGACCATCTCGTCATTGAACGCGACCAGGTCCTCTTTGCTACCGCCGCCTCGACCGATGATGCAGCAATCGATGGCCTCGAGGTGGCAGAGCAGGTCGAGCGCGGCGACCAACTCGGCCGCCGCGGTGGTTCCCTGCACCGCGCTGTTGATGACGAACAGTTCCACGCCTGGCCAACGCCGAGCGGCCACCGTGATGATGTCCCGCACGGCAGCGCCAGCCACTGACGTGATCACCGCGATGCGGGTCGCATACTCCGGAACCGGCCGCTTGCGGGCCGGATCGAGTAACCCGTCGCGGAGCAGTAGCTGCTTGACGCGTTCCGCCTCCTGGGCGGCGGGGCCGACGGCCGACGCGGGGAGCACCTGCGTGACGTTGAACCGCAGCGCGGTCCGTTCTTCCCACACGCTGGCGTGCCCGAGCGCGTAGACCACCGACCCTTCTTCAAGAGGTACCCTCAGTCGCGCGACGGAGCTCCGCCACATTGTGCAGTCGACGCGGGCGAGATCGTCGCGGAGGGAGAAGTAGCAGTGGCCGCTCGCGTACCGCTTGACGCCGGCGATCTCGCCCCGTACCCAGATCGGGGCGCCATCGTCCTCCACGCGCCGCTTGAGCGTGCGCGCCAGGAGGGAGACGGTCCATGCTTCATCGATTTCAGGCATCGCCATCCGCCCGGGCCCTGGCTGCGTGCACCGTGTTCACGAGGAGCATGGCAATCGTCATCGGGCCCACCCCGCCGGGCACCGGCGTGATCGCGCCGGCCACCGGGCTCACGGCATCGAAGTCGACGTCACCGGCGAGTCGGTAGCCACGCTGGCGGGTTGCGTCGTCCACGCGATTGATGCCGACGTCAATCACGGTCGCGCCCGGCTTGATGGCATCGGCCCCGAAGAATCCTGCGCGCCCGATCCCGACGACGAGAATGTCGGCCGTGCGGCAGAGCGCCGACAAGCCACGAGTGCGGGAGTGCGCTAGCGTGGTCGTGGCATTGCCGCCCGGCGTGTCGAGCGACAACAGGTTTGCGAGCGGCTTTCCGACGATATTGGACCGGCCGACGATCACGGCGTGCGTGCCCTCGGTCGGGATCCGTGCCCTGATCAAGAGCTCCTGGACGCCGAACGGCGTGGCCGGGCGGAACCCAGTAGGGTCACCAAGGACGGTCTTGCCGACGTTGACCGGGTGGAAGCCGTCGACATCCTTGTCCGGATCGATGCTGCGTATCACCCGCTCCGCGTTGAGGTGGGGCGGCAGCGGGAGCTGGCAAAGGATGCCATGCACGCGTGGGTCGGCATTGAGCCGGTCGATCGTCGCCAGAACCTCCGCCTCGGACGCTGTCACAGGAAGTGAGACTGTTTCCGAGTGCATGCCGGCCTCCACGCACGCCCGTCCCTTCGAACGGACGTACACCTGCGACGCGGGGTCATCGCCCACCAGCACCACGGCAAGCCCCGGCACGACACCCCGACCCGCCAGCGCCGTGACTTCGTCGCGCACTTCGGCCCGGATCGTGGCGGCGAACGCCACGCCATCGAGTATTCGTGCGGTCACTTCGCTATATCCGAGGCGCGCGTCTCGCGGATCACGGTGACCCGGATCTGGCCAGGATACTGCAGCTCCGACTCGATTCGGCGCGCGATGGATTCGGACAACACCTGCGCCTGTGCATCGTCGACCTGATCCGGCTTGACAATCACCCGAACCTCGCGACCCGCCTGGATCACCGTGCACCGGTCGACACCGGGGCTTTCCTTGGCAATCTCCTCCAGGCGCGTCATCCGTTTCATGTACGTCTCGAACGCCTCGCGCCGCGCGCCGGGTCGCGAACCGCTGATCGCGTCAGAGGTCTGCACCAGTACCGACTCGGTGCTTTCGTGCGGGACGTCGTCATGATGCGCCTCGATGCAGTTGATGACGGCCGCCGATTCGCCATACTTGCGAGCCATCTCCACGCCAAGTTGCACGTGCGTCCCCTCGTGGTCGTGCGTCAGCACCTTGCCGACATCGTGCAGCAGGGCACCGCGCCGAGCGAGGTTGACATCGGCGTGGAGTTCAGCCGCCATCATTCCCGCGAGCCAGGCGACTTCCTTGGAATGTTCGTAGAGGTTCTGGCCATATGAGGTGCGATAGCGCATCCGGCCCACGAGTCGTACCAGTTCGGGATGGAGGCCGTGGACGCCGACATCGTGGGCGGCGCGCTCACCCAGCTCGACGAGTTGCCCGTCGAGTTCCGATTGCGCCTTCTGCACCAGTTCCTCGATGCGTCCCGGATGGATGCGGCCATCAGCCACAAGGGCATCGAGGGCACGCCGGGCGACTTCGCGTCGGATCGGATCGAAGCAGGAAATCACGACGGTATCGGGCGTGTCATCGATGATCACGTCGACGCCGGTGGCGAGCTCAAACGCCCGAATGTTCCGCCCCTCCCGGCCGATGATTCGTCCCTTCATCTCGTCGGTCGGCAGCGCAACGGCGGCAACGGTCGATTCGGCGGTGTGTTCCGAGGCGAGCCGCTGGCTCGCCATCGCGATGATACGGCGCGCATCCTTGTCGGCGTTGCGCTTGGCCTGCTCGCGGATGTCACGCCCAAGCGCCGCGGCCTGCGCCCGAGCTTCGTCCTCGACCTGTTGGCGTACCTCCTTCGCGGCGTCGTCCGCACTCAGCGATGCCACGCGCTCCAGCCGTCGCTGTACCTCCTGGGTATCACGGCCGAGGGCCTCGCGCCCCGACACGAGCTCTTCCTCGCCCTGTTTGAGACCTGCGCGGCGCAACTCGATCGCACGGTCGTCGGCACGGAACCGATCCTCCCGTCCACTGAGCTGCGCCTCGCGGTCGGCGAGGCGACGCTCCATCCGGTCCACGTCCTCGCGGCGCTTTGCGGCATCCCGGCCTGCCTCTTCCTTCAGCGCCAGCGCCTCCTCTCTCGCCAACACAAGTTGGCGCTCACGGAGCAGGACCGCCTCGCGTTCGGCGGCGTCCTGCCGCGCGTGGATATCCGCGTTGGCTTGATCGACGAGGGCCCGCATCGACCGACCCACCGACGCCAGTCGCCAGTTCCAGAGGAGGATGCCCAAGAGTGCGCCCAGCGCAGCCCCGGCTCCAAGCCCGATGAGCAGAGTCGGTTCCATCATCTATCCTCGCCCGGCACGAATTGCCGGTTCGCGGTCAGTCGCCCCCACCGCGGGTACCCCGCTTGGCGGGCGGAAGGAGGCGTGCCAGGTCCTCGGTGAGTCCCTCGATGCGAGTGGCGACTTCCCCATCGGTCCGGCGCGACCGGAAGAGTTCGTCGGTGACGGCGAGGCCTGCGAGGATCGCGGCCTTGTGGGCCTCGATCGCGGGCGCCATCGCACGAATGTGCCTGAGGGCGTCGTCGTAGTACGCAGCGACCTCCCGGGTGTACTCGGGCGGTAGCTCGGAGCGCACGTTGAGCTCCTCGCCCCCGACCACCACGCGGACCGACTGCTTGTTGACGCTCATCGCGGCACCCCACTGTCGTGCTCGGTCTCGAGGAATGCCAGGCGCTGCTGAAGTCGGGCCACCATGTCGCGCGCCCGGTCAACCCGATTGCGGAGGTCGAGGTTCTCGCGCTCCAGGTCGAGCATCCGGCCGGTCACCTTGTGCACCTGGTCTCCAGGCACCATGCCATCGCGCGCCTTGAGCGATTGCAACTCGCCCTCAGCCTTGAGGCAGCGACGGCGCCAGGCGGCGAGTTCGTCGGTGAGATGGCGCAGCACGCGCTCGAGTTCGCCGAGCGCGGCGGCATCAGGACGAACGTAGGGAGACGTCAAGCTCTCGCTCCAGCGAAGTGCGAAGGCGACCAGTCGCCTGGTCGACTTCAGTATCAGTCAGGGTCCGATGGTCGCTGCGAAACACCAGCCGCACCGTCACGTTCCGCGCACCGGCGCCCACCGTGGGGTCTCGGTATTCATCGATCACGTGCACCGCGCGCAGGTCGTGCCGAGTACCGCGTTGGACGAGCAATGACGAGATCTCCGCGACAGCTTGGCCCGCAGCCAGCTGAAGGGTCAGGTCGCGGGTCACCGCTGGGAAGGTCGGCAACGGTGCGAACTTCGCGTGACCGCTGCGCAGGGTCCCGAGTTCGATCTCGCCGGCGAACACCGGCGCGGCCCACTGCGGCGAGTCGGCGGTGATGGGCCCGGCGTGGCCAATGCGTCGACCATCCGTTGCGTGGACCGCCCAGCCATCTCCCTCAACTTGGAGCGACGCGCCGGGTTGCGCCAGACCGACAAGTTGCCGTAGCGTTTCCTTCGCATCCCATCGGTCCCACGTCCGTGGAGCAGGGTCGTTCCAGTGCGCCGGCTGCCGCCGCCCCGTGACGGCAAACGCCGCGTGTTGCGCCTCGCGTGGCGGCGCCCCGTGCTGCTCCGCCACGGTGAACACGGTGCCCACTTCGAAGAGGCGGACATCGCCGTTGTGGACGGCCCAGTTGCGCTCAACTTCCGTGATCAGTGCCGGCACAAGCGCAGGCCGCAGGCAACGGTGGTCATTCGACAGCGGGTTGAGCAACACGGGCGCTCGGGGGTCACCTGCGGCCACCATCGGCAGCGTCAACACCTCGGACATCCCGGCAGCGACCAGCACCTGTCGCGCGTGATGCGCAGCGGCCCATCCCGCATCGTCGGGCCGGAAGACCGGGCGAACCGGTCCCACCGTACTGGGTATGGCATCGTACCCGTGAACTCGCGCTACTTCCTCGATCAAGTCGATCTCGGCGACGAGATCGGGGCGCCAGCCCGGGACGTCGACCGCAATGCGGGCATCGTCAGGCTTGGAGACGACCGTCGCGCCGATCGCGACCAGGCACCGTTCGATCTCGCGCCAGTCGAGATCGAGCCCCAGCACCTGTGCCACCCGCGCCGGCCGCAGGAAGATGCGTGGCGGGTGCGAGAAAGTCGGGAAGCAATCGATCGTCGGGAGCTC
The DNA here is from genome assembly GCA_039915685.1 of Gemmatimonadales bacterium. Classification (GTDB taxonomy): domain Bacteria; phylum Gemmatimonadota; class Gemmatimonadetes; order Gemmatimonadales; family GWC2-71-9; genus Palsa-1233. The sequence goes on from JBDSMU010000178.1 coordinate 12,687, forward strand.
GATCATGCCGCCGGTTACGCTGACCACCAGTTGCACCGCGCGGCGGAATGCGTCGACCGCGCCCCACCGGTCGGTGCCTCGCTCGAATCGCTGCGACGCATCGGTGCTCATGCCGAGTGCGCGGCGCGCGGCGCGCACCCGGGAGGGATCGAACGCGGCGCACTCCAGCAGCACGGTGGTCGTGGTGTCGGTGACTTCTGAATCTCGTCCACCCATCACGCCCGCAACGCCGATCGCGCCCGTCCCGTCGACGATCACCAGGGCACCATCGGGAATCGTGCGCGTCGATCCGTCGAGGGTGACGAGCACCTCGCTCGACTTGGCCGTGCGCACACCGATTTCGGCGCCGCGCAGGGCGTCGGCGTCGTAGGCGTGCATTGGCTGATTGAGCTCGAACATCACATAGTTGGTGACGTCGACCACGTTGTTCACCGAACGCACGCCCACCGCAGCCAAGCGCCGGCGCAACCATTCCGGCGACGGGCCGATCTGCACGTTGCGCACAACCCCCGCCAGAAACCGCGGACATCCCTGCCGGTCGGCGATCGTCACCGTGATCCCACCCGTGACGCCCGAATCTGACGCACGCTCCGGTGGGGGAACGTCGGTGGCCGCGAGCCCCGGGATTTCCGGGAGCCTGAACGGAACGTTGAGCGAAGCGGCGAGCTCGCGTGCGATGCCCTTGTGGCCGAAGAGGTCGGGCCGATTGGGCGTGACATCAACGACGAGCCGCTCGTCGCCCCCACCCAGTACGGCGGCGACGGGAGTGCCATCGGGCGCATCGGTTTCCAGCGTCAACAATCCGTCGTGTTCGTCGCCGAGGCCGAGTTCACGGGCCGAGCAGAGCATGCCCTCGGACACCTCGCCGCGCAGCTTGCGACGTTCGATCACCATCCCGCCTGGCATGGTGGTGCCAATGCGGGCGAACGGATACCGACCTCCCGCGACCACATTCGGCGCGCCGCATACCACCGACCATGTCGATCCGCTGCCATCCTCGACGGTCGTGACGCGCAGCTTGTCTGCGTCGGGATGTGCGCGCACGTCGGTGACGGTCGCGACCACGAATGCGGAGAGATCGGCTCCGATCGGCTCGATGGCGTCGACAGGCGCACCCAGCATGGCCAGCCGGTTCGCCAGATCGGCGGCCTCCAGTGGTCGACGCAGGAACGCCTCAAGCCACGCGCGCGACGCATTCATGATCCCACCGAACGGAACTGCTGCAGGAACCGCATGTCACCGGCGTAAAGATGGCGGATGTCGGGCACGCCGTGGCGGAGCATCGCGATGCGTTGGGGACCCATCCCGAAGGCGAAGCCGGTCCACCGCTCCGGATCGACGCCACAATTCCGCAGCACGTTTTCGTGAACCATCCCGCAGCCGAGGATCTCCATCCATCCCGTACCCTTGCACGCGGCACAGCCCTGCCCCGCGCAGAGCTGGCACGACACGTCCATCTCGGCCGACGGCTCGGTGAATGGGAAGAATGACGGCCGGAAGCGTACCGGCGTACCAGCGCCGAAGAAACGCTCGGCAAAGTGGCCGAGCGTGGCCTTGAGATCGACGAAGGTGATGTTCTGGTCGACGGCGAGTCCCTCAACCTGGGCGAACGCCGGGGCGTGCGACGGGTCGAACGCATCGTTGCGGTACACCGTCCCGGGGATCACGACGCGGTACGGCGGAGGCCCCTCACGCATCACGCGCACCTGCACCGGTGACGTGTGCGTGCGTAGCAGCAGGCGTTCGCCGGCCGCCGGCACGGCGCCTTGTGGGTCGAGATAGAGGGTGTCGTGCATGTCCATCGCGGGGTGATCGGCCGCGAAGTTGAGGGCACCGAAGTTGTGCTCCTCGGTCTCGACCTCCGGACCGAGCGCCACGGAGAAGCCGAGCGCGCGGAAGATCTCCACGATCTCGTCAATCACCACGGTGACGGGGTGCAGCGTGCCGTGCCAAGACTCGCGGCCCGGCATGGTGAGATCGACTCCGGCCCCGTCCTGCTGTCGCGCCTCGGTGGCGAGTTCAGCGCGACGGGTCCCGATCGCGGCTTCGAACTCCACTTTCAGCGCATTGAGCAATGCGCCGTGAGCGCGCTTATCGTCAATGGAGAGCGTCGCAAGTCCCTTGAGGCGACGCGTCAATTCGCCCTGCTTGCGCCCCAGGATCGCGATGTCCTCGGCCTCCAGGGCCGCGGCATCAAGCGTGGCGATGGCCGCGAGGCGATCGCGCAGGTTGGTGACGGGAGATTCTTCCTTGGGTGCGGACATGCGACTCCGGTTGGCGCAGCGGGACAAATGCGACAGCGGGGCCGTCCGTACAACGACGGTCGGCCCCACCCGGTGACTTCACGCGGCCGGCTTATGCCGCCTGGTGCGCCTTGGCCACCTCGGCAATCGCCGCAAACGCGTCGGCATCATGCACGGCGAGGTCGGCGAGCACCTTCCGATTGATGTCGAGCCCGGCGGCCTTGAGGCCAGCCATGAAGCGCGAGTACGAAATCTCGTGCAGGCGCGCTGCGGCGCCAATGCGCGTGATCCAGAGGCGGCGGAAGTCGCCCTTTTTCTTCCGGCGGTCGCGGTAGGCGTACGCCATGCCGCGTTCGACGTTTTCCTTGGCGGCCTTGTACAGCTTGCTGCGGGCGCCCACGCCGCCCTTGGCGGCGGCCATGATCTTCTTCTTGCGCGCATGATGCGCGGGACCGTTCTTGACCCGTGACATGTCCTATTTCCTCACGCCTGGAGCAGCTTGATGGTGCGCGGATAGTCCGCCGAGCTCACGAGGGCAGACTTGCCAAGCTGGTTTTTCCGCTTGGTGGTCTTTTTCGTGAGGATGTGGCGCTTGTTGGCACGACTGCGCTTGATCTTGCCTGTTCCCGTGATCGAGAACCGCTTCATCGCCGCGCGCTTTGTCTTCTGCTTCGGCATTGCTCCCCCGTTCCTGCCCGAACTCGCGCATCAGCGCGGCGCGAGCACCATGATCATGTTGCGGCCGTCGAGTTTCGCTTCCTGCTCGACCTTGCCGATATCCGTGAGCGCAGCAGCGACGCGGTCAAGCACCGCCTTGCCAAGCTCGGTGTGGGCGATCTGTCGCCCGCGGAACATCATCGTCACTTTGACCTTGTTCCCCTCACCGAGGAACTCGCGGGCGTGCCGCGTCTTGAAGTCGAAATCGTGATCGTCGATGCCCGGTCGGTACTTCACTTCCTTCAGGTGGATCACGTGCTGCTTCTTTTTCGCCGCCCGCGCCGCCTTTGCTTCCTCGAACTTGTACTTGCCGTAGTCCATGATCTTGACCACGGGTGGCCGCGCCATCGGTGCCACCTCGACCCGGTCGAAGCCACGCTCGGCCGCAGCGGCCAGCGCCTCCTCGATCGGCAGCACACCGAGCTGTTCGCCGTCTGCGGTCACCACACGAACCGGCGAGATGCGGATCTGCCGGTTAACTCGAGTCCGTCGGTCGCGATCAAAGCTCGACAGTGGCGCTCCCCATGTATCAGGACAAAAAAAGAACACCCGGCCAGTTGGCGGGGTGTCCGTAGAGGCGCACCGCGGTCCCGGAGGACCGGATGCTTATGACTCTCGGACCCGTTCGCTCGAACTTCAGCTGAGGGTGGGACAGTCTCCTGTCCGCTTGAACACCGCGAAACTACCCGTTCTCAGGCGCCGAGTCAACCCCTAGCGCCGGTTTTGGGAGCTGCTGGGAGCCGTTCCCCGAGCGTTACCCCCCGGTCACCCTCTTCGAGCCGACCGCCGACGGTGTCGGCATCATGCTCGAACACCACCTGCCACCCTTCCGCCATCCCGCGCTCATACATCGCGCGCTTGCTCTCCAGGGTGCGAATCGGCTCGACATCGTACCCCATGATCCACGGCAACGGCAGGTGGTGGGCGGTGGGGACCGTGTCGGCGGGAAACAGCAGCACATCGCCACCGTTCTCGATCATGATGGACATGTGGGAGGGAGTGTGCCCCGGAGTTACCAACGTGCGAATCCCGGGGACCACCGTGTCCCGCTCTCCCTCCAGGAACTGCACCTTCCCTGCTTCCAGCACGGGCAGGAAGTTGTTCGGGAGGTAGCTGGCCGTCGTCCGCTCATTGCCAGTGCCAGCCCACTCATACTCGCGTCGGTGCATCACGTAGCGCGCATTGGGAAAGGCGAGTTGCACGCGGGAATGCGGGTCATCGGCGGCGATGAAGGTGTTTCCGCCGGCGTGATCAAAGTGCAGATGGGTGTTGATCACTGTCCGAATATCGGCCGGCCTGTGACCGAGCTCGGCGATTGCGTCTTCGATGGCGGTTCGACCCCCCGCCCCGGCGTTCTCGATGCCGTAGATCTCGATGAACTTGTCCGACTCCTTGTTGCCCACGCCGTTGTCGATGAGCACGAGACCGTCGTCGTGTTCGACCAGGAGGCATCGCATGGTGAGGGCGATCCGATTTAGCGCATCGGCCTTGATCCGCCGTTCCCAGAGCGGCTTGGGGACTACACCGAACATCGCCCCGCCGTCGAGCCGCTGCGTGCCGCCATCAAGCGCATGCACCACCAGCCCGCCAACACGCATCGTGGTTACCCGACTCACGGCCCACACTCCGACACGGGAGTGCGGTGCAGTGTCTCGAGATCGGCCAACGTCCGTGCCCCCCGCTCGCGCGCGGCGCCGAGGAGGCGCTCCAGCAGCATCCCCGTGACGATGGCATCCCCCGCGGCCCGGTGCCGCGCTGGAAACTCCAGTCCGAATTTGTGAGCGAGCGCTCCGAGGGAGTACGACGACTCCTGGCGGATCAGGCGGCGCGCCAGGCGAACCGTGCATAACCTCGGGCCGTCCAGCGCGAGATCGCGGGCGCGCCTCACCTCTGCGCAGACAAAGCCCCAGTCAAACCGCGCATTGTGCGCCACGAATACCCGACCCGCCAGCGCCGCACACACCTGCTCCGCCACCTCGCAGAACCCGGGCGCACCGCGCACCATTTCGTCGGTGATACCAGTGAGCTGCACGATGCGGGATGGAATTGGACGCCCCGGGTTCACGAGTGAATCGAAGATCACCTCACGTCGCGATCCGTGCACGATCACCACGGCAATCTCAGTCACCCGGTCGTCACCAGCAGCCTGCATCCCGGTGGTTTCGACGTCGACGACCGCGAACGCGCACTCTTCGAGGAGCGGCGAGCCCTGAGCCATCGCGACCAGCGCCCACCGCCCATCTGACTGTTGGCGCACCCGGGGGTCGGCACCCAGAAGCGCCATTGCAAGCCGCTCGGAGACGGCGCGCGGTGCGTTCGGCAACCCTAGCACCCGCACCGAGAGTTCATCGGCGGAGCATGCCGCTACGCCGAGCAGGCTGATAGCCTGATCGACGAGCGTTCCCTGCGGGTGTGCGGTAAGTCCGATCACGTTGGCGTCAATTCTCCTCTCGGTACTGCAGTGCATAGGACAGGGTTTCGCGCTCAACGGCAAGGTTCACGTTCTTGACCTCCACAGCCGCTGGAACCTGCAGTTGGATCGGCGCGAAGTTGGGAATGGCGCTTATCCCGGCGCCCACCAATCGGTCGGCGAGCTGCTGGGCGCCCTGTTCGGCAAATTCTTCGAGGAATCGGAGTTGAATCGCAAGGCGGCGAACCGTCGAGTCGGCAACCTTGGGGGGTGCATTGTGAAATGTTTCACGAGCCGCACCCCAAGGCAACCAAACAGGGGTCGGGCGGGTGTCAGGCGAGCTTGTAGGCCTTCCAAAGCCAGTCAACCAGTTCCTTGTTGACGTCGGAGAGGGCCTCAAGCCCGACCAGATGCGTGAGCCCTCCGCGCGCTGGCGTCAACAGGACCAATCGCTCGGTTGCTTCGACCTCTGGGAGCCCTATCGCCACGTCGAGCCGGGTGCCCGATCCCGGCTGGATCGTCGCGAATTGGCGCGTACGCTCCACCGACACGTACCCCTCGGCCGGCACGAGTTCCACGTCCGTGGCGAATCCGGCCAGGGTATGGCTGAGGAAGTCGTAGACCGGCTTCAGGCCAGCCGTTTCGCCACGATACTGGGCTGCGACCAGGTCGAGCCCGACCACACCGTCGTCGCTGATCGTGTCGAACGCCCGGTCCGCAACCACGACCGCGTGCTCCTCGGGCAGCCCGTGGGTCGACTTGAGGTTCGCGACGATCCTGGAGGGCGCTCGCTCCCCCATGCTATGCACCAACTTGACCCATTGCTCGATGCTCCGCCCGGTCTTGGTCTCAAGGTTGCGGATGGTGGTTTCGATCGCTTCGTCGGATGGATCAGCCATTGGATGGGCTCGGGGCTCGGGGCGCTTGGGATTGGGCGGGAACTGTCCGGTGTGACGCCGGTTGTCCCTTCATCCCCACACCCGCCAACCGGTCCGGGGTACGAACCGGACTGCGCTAGATTGATCCGGCTCGGTCCGCCTTGACGGGCATGTCCATTCGGGGGCGATAATGCCGTCTCCAGCAGGTGTACAGCGCGCACAACACGAATGCGTCACGAACGCGTATCGTCTCATCAACGTTTACGAGGCAACCAGGTATGGGCCCGTTTCACAAGCTGATCGACATGCTGACGCTGGGCTCGGACCGGCCCGTACGTCGATTGATCGCATACTATGTACTCCTCGGGCTGGTGGTCTATGCAGTGAACGAGGTGTGGACCGACTTCGACGCTCGGCTCACCGGCTCCGAGATCGTGCGGGTCGACACCCCCGAACTTCTGCAGGATGGCCTGACCGAAGCTCCGACGGTATCGACGCCGATCAAAAAGCCGCCTCCGCTGACGCTGCTCGCTTCGGTCACGATGATGCTGGTCGGCACGGTGCTCCTGATGCTGCCGGTCTCGTGGGTGTACATGTCAACCCGGAACAGTCGCAGCCACAACCAGGGGGTGGTCCAGACATTGATCATCCTGCCGATCGTCGTGGCCGGTATCGTGATCATCGTCCAGGACAGCCTCGCACTGGCCTTCTCCCTGGCAGGCGTGGTGGCAGCTGTCCGATTTCGAACGACGCTCAAGGACGCCCGCGACACGGTGTACATCTTCCTCGCGATCGCCGTCGGCTTCGCTGCCGGCGTCCAGGCGCTACCCATCGCCGCGCTGCTGTCGGTGTTCTTCAACGTTGTGGTGATCTTCACTTGGCGCTACGACTTCGGGCACAACGTGCTGGAAGCGCAGTCGTCCACCAAGTGGGTGGAGCCGTTGAGCAGTCTGGCCAATCAGGATGCAGATACCGAAGTGCCCGACCGCGACCTGGTACTGGCGCTCACCCCGGAATCGGCCGACATCCTTGCGGCGCGGTTCGACCGGGTTCGCGACCTCCTGGGCAAGAAAAAGACACGCTTCAACGCGGTGCTGCGCCTCACGACCGACGCCGTCACCGAGACGCAGCGGATGACCGAATCGCTGCTCGATGATACCGTCAAGCGGTGGCAACTTGACCAGGTGGTATCGATGGAAGGCAAGCCGTCGGAGCTGATCTACTTGGTGAGGATCAAGAAATCGATGACGGAGGACGAGTTCCTCACGGCAGTGCGAGGCAGAATCGGCGGACTCGTGCCCGGCGTGCGCCTCGAGGCGGGGGAGAGCCTGAATGAGCAGGAGGACGGATGATGCGCGGTGCGCTATTCGCAACGCTCGCGGTGGTGTTGGGCGGGTGCGGGCTGGGCAAGGCTGAGAGGGCTGCCGCGGACTCGGCGTCGGCCATGGCGCGCATCACCAGGCTGACCAGTCAGATCGACGACCCTCGCGGTCGGACAGACGTGCCCCTCGCGAAGTGGATGATGCCCCGTGATCTCCAGGAAATATCGGGGATGGTGCTCACGCCGGATGGGAATCACGTGCTGGCCCATGGCGACGAAAACGGGCACCTCGTGGAGCTCGAGTGGCGGTCCGGGATGGTCACGCGCCGGTTCGATTTGGGCGAGCAGACTGTGAAAGGCGACTTCGAGGGGATCACCCGGGTTGGGCTGGACTATTACATGCTGTCGAGCAAGGGCGAGATCTATCAGTTCCGCGAGGCGGAAGACGGCAAGCGGGCCGACTATCTCGTGATCGACACCAAACTCGGCAAAGAATGCGAGTTCGAAGGGATCGCTCACGACCCATTGACCAATGCGCTTCTGATGGCCTGCAAGACACCGGAAAAGTCCATGCGCGACTCCCTGGTGATCTATCGCTGGCCGCTCGGGGACAACCCACCGCCGGTCTCGCGGATCACGATACCGCTCGACCTTGTCATCGGCAGCAATGACTGGAACGATCTGCGCCCCTCTGATATCACCGTCGATCCGTTCACCGGCAACTTCGTGCTCATCACGGCGCAGGAGCGGGCGATGATCGTGATTTCGCGCGATGGCGTCGTGGTGTCGGCAGGCCCGGTTCCCACTGAGATCCCCCATGCCGAGGGTATTGCAATCACTCGCGAGGGGCTGTTGTTGATCAGTGCGGAAAAGGGAGACGCGCCGGCAAGCATCACCATTTTCCGGTGGCCGCACCCAGGCCGTCAGGCCGCAGCGCCAGTGGGCGGCGTGCCCACCGACACGATCAACCCGTCACAACCCTAGACCACGGTATCTGGCACCACTCAAACTTCTGGGAATACGATGCGACGAATTGCTGCCCTTGCTCTTGGTGTGCTCACCGCCGGCTGCGCGCCGCGACCGAAGATCACCCCGGTTCCGGCGGACGCGCCGGCCGAACTGGTAGCCCTCGTGGGGGCCGCCGTAATGATCGGTGCAGGGGACATCGCGTCCTGCGGATCGACCGGCGATGAGCGCACCGCGCACGTCGTGGACAGCATCATCAAGGCCGATAGCGTGGCCGGTGTCGAGAACTTCGTGTTCACCCTCGGAGACAACGCATATCCGGACGGATCGGCGAGGGACTTCGAGCGCTGCTTTACGCCGTCCTGGGGGGACCCGAAAAAGGGGATCATGAAGATCATTCACCCCTCGCCGGGCAACCACGAGCACTACACCACTGGCGCCTCGCCCTACTACGAGTACTTCGGGCCGAGCGCAGCCGGCTCGGCCAAGCGCGGGTACTACTCCTACGATGTCGGTGCGTGGAAGGTCATCGTGATCAACAGCGAGATCGTGGTCAATCCGGTGTTTCCGCGCTCCGAGGAAGCAGATCAGCTTGCGTGGATCAAGAACGAGATGAAGACCAGCACCAAGGCCTGCACGATGGCGTATTTTCATCACCCGCGGTTCAGTTCAGGCTGGCACGGCAGCGACGCCCGCATGGCGCCGACGTGGCAGGCAATGATGGATGGGGGTGTCGATCTCGTCCTCGCCGGACACGACCATCACTACGAGCGGCTCGCCCCGATGAACGCTGAGGGAGTGCGGGACACCTTGAAGGGCATCCCGTCGTTCGTGGTCGGCACCGGTGGCGGCGAATTGCGGGGGTTGCAGAGCACGCTTGCACCCAATTCCGAATACCGCCTGCAGGGTTACTTCGGGGTCCTCAAGCTCACCTTGGGCGACAAGGGCTACACCGCGGCGTTCATCGACACGAACGGACGAGCTTGGGACCCGGTCGCGGGAAGCTGCATCCAGAACAAGGCACCAACGCCAACGGCCGCGCCCTGACCACGGCGCGGCACGATCAACGAAGCGCGACCTCCTCGCCCGGATGGTCGCGTTTCTTGCTTGTGTCGATCAGCCTGACG
>JBDSMU010000181.1:0-3129 GCA_039915685.1 Gemmatimonadales bacterium
ACGCATTCTTCCCGGCACTTCCGTCGGTGCAGCGTGCGGGGACGATGGGCACGATCACGGTGCACTATCACGGAGTTCCGCAGGTCGCCAAACGTCCGCCATGGGAGGGAGGGTTCAGTTGGCTCACTGATTCGCTTGGTCGCCCGTGGATCGTGACCACCGACCAGGGAATGGGCGCCAGTGTCTGGTGGCCCAACAAGGACACCCAGGCCGACGAACCCGATTCGCAGCGCGTGGCGATCACCGTGCCGGCGCCATTGGTGAACGTGTCGAATGGTCGGCTCCGGCGCGTGGTGCCGAATTCCGACGGCACCACCACCTACGAATGGTTTGTCACCAATCCGATCAACAATTACGCGATCGCAGTGGCCGCCGGGAACTACTCTCACTGGAGCGAGACATACGACGGCGAGGGCGGCGTGCTCACCATGGATTACTGGCCGCTCGACTACAACCTGCAGGCGGCGATGCGGCAATGGACGCAGGCGCGCAGCATGATGCAGTGCTTCGAGCACTGGTTCGGTCCGTACCCTTGGTATGCAGACGGCTACAAGATGATCGAGGTCCCCAACGCCGGCATGGAACACCAGAGCGCAGTGGCCTACGGCAACTGGTTCCGGAACGGGTACCGTGACCGCGATCTCTCCGGCACCGGGCTCGGCCTGACCTTCGACTTCATCATCATCCACGAGAGCGCACACGAGTGGTGGGGGAACAACATCACCACCCGCGACATGGCCGACATGTGGGTGCACGAGTCGTTTGCGAATTACTCGGAGGGGATCTACGTCGAGTGCCAGCAAGGGAAGGAGGCCGGTGCGCGATACACAGTCGGCAGCAGGCTCGGCATCCGCAACGACCGTCCGATCATCCCGGTGTATGGCGTCAACGCACAAGGGTCAGGCGACATGTACCCGAAAGGCGGGAACATGCTGCACACCATCCGGCAGCTGGTGAACAACGATGCAAAGTGGCGCGGGATCCTGCGCGGGCTCAACAGCGAATTCCGCCACCAGACCGTGACCGGTGCGCAGGTCGAGCAGTACATCACGCGGGAATCGGGGCTTGACCTTTCCAAGGTGTTCGATCAGTACCTGCGCGACACCCGGATCCCGGTTCTGGAGCACCGCGCGGTGGGTGGTGCTGTGGAGTACCGGTGGAACAACGTGGTGGCGGGGTTCAACATGCCGGTGCGGGTGCGATTCGGGGATGGGGCCTGGATGATGCTGCGACCCACTGCTGCGTGGCAACGGGTGGCGGTGCCGAGCGCAGGGGCGCTGGTGGTGGATGAGAACTATTACGTGAAGGAGGCGCTCGTCGACAAGTAGTGGTTCGGCCCGCCCTACGAGAACAGCGCTTGCATCATTGCACCGAAGACTGCGCCGAGTACCCCCAGAATCAGCGCCCCACCCGTGTTGCCGCGTGTCATGGCGTAGCCAAGGCCGGCGCCAATCAGGCCTCCGATGGCCGCTCCGTTTACCCACTCTACGTCTTTGCTTTGGATGGCTGCGGCGACTTGGGTCGAGTGGCCACTGACCTGGGCCGATGCGGGCGTCAAGCCCGCCTGCAGGTCGACTCCCCGCTGGCACAACAGGCCTGAGGTCGGGAATGCGACAAGGGTCATCATTAGCACGAGAATGTTCCGGGGGTATCGCATTCAAACTCCGCTGGCGGAGTGAGCGAGCTAGTTCACGCGGCGTTGAACGCGTTTATCGAACTGCCTGAAGCTACCCCCCCCCGCCCGGCGTCGTCAGGCCGTGCGTTTCAGGTTCCCGATGTTGCCATCGCCTGAATGAGCGCGCCGGTAAGCCCGGCCAGCAAGCCGAAGTACAGCGCGACGCCGATTCCCTCGCCGCCGCCCTGACCGATATACGCCGCGCCCAGCACCGTGCCGACCACGAAGCCGATGGCCGCACCGGATTTCCACCGCACGCCGGCGCGAAGTGCTGGTGCAACCTCCGCGGCGAGCCTCGGCTTTTCGATCTGGGCAGCTCCCACACGCAACGACGCCACCCGTTGCGCATTCGCATGCGCGGGCAAGGCAGCGACCAGAACTGCAAGGCACATCAGCATGCGGAATGTCATGATCAGATCCCACAGTTGTTGGGGCGAGAGGTGTTGGCGTCAGAATCCAGGTGGCAACGAGCCAGTTGCCAGGCTCGGCTCCTTGGCTCGACGGTGCTTCCAGCGCATGACGCTACGGCGGAGAACTCCCGGCCCCTTCGGCGGACCCTTGCGCCGCCGACGATGGAACCGACGCACGCCGAGCAGGAACGACGGCAGCAGGAACATCGCGCCGATTGTGCCCGCCAGCGTGCCGCCAGCCGTAGCAAGTGCAATCGCGCCGAACATCGTGTCGGTGGCCGCGCCCCACGCCATCGGGATGAGCGACGCCAGCGTGGTGAGCGTCACGAGCACGATCATCGTCGATCGGTCACGAGTGGCACGCACGATGTCGGCGCCGCTGATCGGGCGCCCCGCGCGCCGTGATGTTGCGAGCACCGCGTCGATCAACATGATCGCCTGATTGACCGCCAGCCCGATCACGAGGATCACCCCCACCGCGGCCTCGCGCGTGAATGCCGTCTCGGTGATCCAGAACGCCGCAACAACTCCACCCAGCGCCATCGGCAGCGAGAGGAACACCATCGCCGCGGCCCACACCGAATCGAATACCATCGCAACCGCGAGCAGCACCAGTACTACCCCTGCTGCCAGCACCAGATAGAGTCCCTTCGAGCTTTCGTCGGGCGCCCACCGGCCGTCGTCGTCGGATACGGTGTACCCCGCCGGTACGGAGATCGATTCCATGAACGCCTTGTGGGTCCGGTCGGCGAGCTTCTGCGGGCCGCGGAAATCGTAGGTCATCACCCGCACATACTGCTGGTCTTCGCGTTCGATGGCGGCGAGCCCCTCGACTTCACTCACCGTCGAGACATCACCGATTCGCACCAGCGCATCGTTGGCATTGCTCACGAACGCGTCGGAGAGGTCGCGCAACTGCCGCTGATTGGCGCCGGCCGACCGCAGCGCGATATTGAACTCGTCGTCGCCGATTTCCAGTCGCTGCGAACCCGATGCACCCTGCACCTCCCGCGCGACGCTGTTGCCGAAGTCCGCCGCGGTGAC
>JBDSMU010000184.1:0-10669 GCA_039915685.1 Gemmatimonadales bacterium
ACCGGCACGCACCCGATTGAGGCGCACATCGACCAGCTTGCGATACTCGTCGGCAACCTTGCCGAGCACCATCTGCCGATTGCGACGCACCACCGCGGCCATGAACAACACGAACGTCGCCGGCGCACCCTTGAGTGCGTCGGCAACGATCGCGATCTTCCGATCCTTCGGAACCCGCGGTGACATCAACACCGCCTCGATCGACGGCGTGGACAGCGCACCCGCGGTGGCCTCGAGCAATTCGCCCCATGCCTCGGCGCTGCCATGGCGCTCTGCAAGTTCCAGCAACGCCTCGGCGTAATTGCGGGCGATCGTCACGTCTCTCACGTGTTCGCTCCGATCGACGCGATGTAATCCTCGACCAGCTGACGATCACTCGCGGCGTCGAGCCGCTGACCGACCACCTTGCCAGCCGCCGCAATCGCGATATCAACCGCCTCGCGACGCACTTCGGCCACAGCACGAAGCTTCTCGGCCTCGATCTCCCGACGGGCACGCGCCAGCATCTCGTCCTGCTCGGCCCTGGTCTTCTCGATCCCCATTGCCCGCTCGCGCTCCGCCGCCTGACGGGCCTCGGCGATGATCGCCGATGCCTCGCCCGACGCCGATGCCAGCATCGCGCGGTGATCCTCGAGCAGCGCCGCCGCCTGGTCACGTGCTTCCTGCGCCTCGGCACTCAACTTCTTGAGGCGCTCCTCACGCTCGGCCACCGACTTCACGATCAGCGGAAACGCCGTCTTCGACAGCAAAATCAGGAGCGGGATGAACACCACCCACGCCCAGATCAGCAGCCCCGGATTGACCCGGAACGGCGCCGGCAGCGTACTCTCGCCCTCGGGGCTCATCAACACCAGCATCATTCCCAGCATCTCGTGCTCCAGGAACAGGTCAGAGCAGCTTGAACAGGAGGGCGAACACGAGCGCGATGATCGCGGCGCCTTCGACCAGACCAGCGAAGAGGATGCCGGCGCCACGAAGCGCACCTTCCGCCTCGGGCTGACGGGCAATGCCCGACATCACCTGTCCGCCGATCATGCCGATGCCGATACCGGCGCCGACCACGGCGAGGCCCAGACCGATACCGGCGCCGAGCTGGCCCCAGCCCTTGGCAGCGGCAGTGGCGGCTTCGAGGGTCACTGCGTCCTGGAGAATCATTGGGAGAAACATTTCAGTCGTCCTTGTACATGGGAAGATTCAGTATGATCGCGTCACTCGTCGGGCGGTCCGTCTCTTCCGGAACGGGCGCCGTTGGGTGGAAGCCAGCGGGCACATGGCCCAGCTCCCGAAGGCAGTGACGATCACCGCCTGAAACCCGGCGCCGCCGTGACGCGGTTGGTGCCGGGGTACTGCATGGGCGCGCAATAGTGCGCCCGAGTTGCATCAATGCTCGTGCTGCATCGTCCCGATGAAGACCGCTGTCAGCACCGCAAAGAGATACGCCTGCAGGAACGCCACCAGCAATTCGAGGAGCATCACACCGAACACCACGATTGCGGTGACGATACCGATGCCGAACGAGAAGAAGCCGAGATGGCCGAACATGAACACCACGCCGAACATCGCGAGAATCACGAAGTGACCGGCAGTGATGTTGCCAAAGAGACGTACCGTGAGCGCAAACGGCTTGATGAACTTCGACAGGATCTCGATCGGCGCCATGAACAGCATCAACACGGTCGCACCAACCTTGCCCAGTCCGTCGACGTGCAGGAAGATCGTCCCCATGTAGCCCTTGAAGCCGAGCTTGCGCATCCCGCCGATCTCGATCACTGCAAACGAGATCAATGCCAGCGCCCCGGTGACGGCCAGATTGCCGGTTGGTGAGCCGCCCCACGGCACGAGGCCCAGGAGGTTACAGGTCAGGATGAAGAAGAAGAACGTCATGATCAGCGGTGCGTAGACGGGGCCCATCTCCAGCCCGATGCTGGAAATGGCCAGCTCCTGCCGCACGTAGAGCACCAGCACCTCGATCGCCGAAGCGAAGCCCTTCGGCTCCTTCCCCTCGCGCTCAGCGCGGCGCACGCCCACCGCAGCAACGCGCATCACGGTGTAGACGATCAGTGCGGCCAGGATCATGAAGACGACATACTTGGTCGGCGACAGGTCGAGAGAGAGCGAGCCGATCTGAATTGGATCCCACTGGGGAAGATGGATCGTGCCCAACGGCTCGAAATCGAGCTCGTGGGAATCCCCAGTGTGATGGAACATCATTTCGCCGATGTTGAGCTGTTCGCCTTGGCTCATCGTGACAGTTGTGTCTCCAGGTACAAGAGGGGAAGCACAGTCCCCAGATATCCCACCACGCTTGCCGCGGGCCGGAAGAGCCGCGGGAAAGCAATGAGCATCGTCGCCAGCACTGCCACACCGAGGGCGCGCAACACCACGCCCATGCCATACACCTTCAGGTGATCAACCGACGGGACCACTCCGGTGCGCCACATTGTGCGCGCCGCCAGCAGCTGCATCCCCGTTGCGACCGCGCCAGCAGCGGCGCCATTACCTGCGCCGCGAGCTCCGTCGATCAGCAGGCCGGCCACCGCCACGGCGGCGATGCACGCCGCACCGAGCCGGATCCGCCGGCGCTGTTCAGCTCGGTGGTCCACGCCGCGGCGCCTGGGTCCGCAGGTAGAGCCAGTAGCCGCCCACTCCGAGGCCGAACGCCAGGCCAAGGAGGGTAAAGAGCGGGAGCGTACCCACTCGTCTGTCGATCCATACCCCGGCGGCGGAGGCGAGCCCGACCGTGACCACGAACGTCATCCCAGCGGTGGTGTTGTCGGGCCGCGGAGCAGGCACCGGCTGATCACCCTCATGGCGCTTCACGGCGCGGAAAGTACGGGCTTGTGAAATATTACGCAAGGAAAAATGGGGCCTCCGAAACCCGTGCCGGGCGAGTGGCGTAGCGCACGCCGAGGGGGTCTTCGATCCGGTATCTTTCGCCCCCTCACACCCGAACCGGAATCTCGATGACCTCGATCAGTGCCCCTCCCGCCGACACCGTACAGCTCGAACGCCTCGCCGAGGCGGTGGGGGCCCTTCGGGGACAGGTCGCCGAGCGGGTGGTCGGGCAGCGCGACGCAGTGGACGGGGTGCTCACGGCGCTGCTGGGTGGTGGGCACGCCTTGCTGGTGGGGGTGCCCGGGCTGGCCAAGACGCTGCTGGTGTCGACGATCGCCGAGGCAATGAACCTCTCGTTCAACCGGGTGCAGTTCACGCCTGACCTGATGCCGGGCGACATCACCGGCACCGAACTCGTCGAGGAAGATCCGGCCACTGGGAAACGTCATTTCCGGTTTGTGCGCGGGCCGATTTTCGCGCAGGTCGTGTTGGCCGACGAAATCAACCGGACGCCGCCGAAGACGCAGGCGGCGCTGTTGCAGGCGATGCAAGAACGGAATGTCACGGTGGCAGGAGAGACATATGGCCTGCCGTCGCCGTTTTTCGTCCTTGCCACGCAGAATCCGATCGAGCAGGAGGGCACCTATCCGCTGCCCGAGGCGCAGCTCGACCGTTTCATGCTCGAGTTGCGGATGCAGTATCCCTCGCGCGCCGAGGAAGAGGAGATCGTCACGGCGACCACCGGGCACCATCTCCCGCATGTCACGCCGGTGCTCGATGGCGAGGCGCTGGCGGCGATGCAGGCGCTGGTCAGGCGGATCCCGGTGTCGCCGTCGCTGATCGCGGCAGCTGTGCAGCTAGCGCGGATGACGCGGCCGGCGGAGGCGGAGGCGCCCCCGATGATCCGCGAGTATGTCGAATGGGGGGCGGGGCCGCGGGCGAGTCAGTATCTCGTGCTCGGCGCCAAGGCGCGCGCGGCGATGGACGGGAGGCCGCAGGCCGATATCGACGATGTCAGGAGTGTCGCGACGGCGGTGCTCAGGCACCGGGTGATGACCAATTTTGCGGCGGAGGCGGCAGATCGGTCGAGCGAGGACGTGGTGCAGGAGCTGGTCGCGGGGGATGGGTGGTGGCAGTAGGTATTTTCAGGTTGTGAGTGTTTGACAACGCGTCCGTACGATCGATTCATCACTGTCAAAGAATACGTCACTCGCCATGCCTGGGCCACGGGTTGGTTTTTGGTTGACGCTGTCCACACTTGAGAGGCGTGCAATCGCCGGTTTGGGAGTCGTCTATCGTGTGCAGCCGAGTCGGGGATGGAAATTCAGCGGCACCACTGCCCTGTGCTCCGCCCGGTTCGGCACAACCAACGGAGACGATTCAGATGCTTTCCATAGCCAACCCTCGCCGCCTCGGCACGCGGCTCCTGGCGGCGGGACTCGCTGCCACGGTGCTGTTCACAGCCGGCTGCAGCGATGATGACAACGGGACCAACGCTGGTGTCGCGGCATCGGTGACGGTAACGAGCGGTAACAACCAGACCGGGACAGTCGGCGCTGGGCTCGCCGCGCCGATCGTGGTCACAGTCCGCGACCAGAACGGGAACCCACTTTCCGGCAAGGCCGTCACGTTCACTGCCACCGGCGGCGGGACGATCGGCACCCAGACAGTGACCACGAACGCGCAGGGCCAGGCGCAGACCACCTTCACGCTCGGCGGGACCGCGGGCACACAGACGGTCACCGCGGTAGTGGCGGGAGTCTCCGCGCCGGCCACCTTCACGTTTACCGGGAATGCCGGCGCCGCCAGCCAGCTCGTTGTCACCAGCGGCAACACCCAGACAGGTGTAGTGGGCGTTGCGCTCACCAACCCGCTGGTCATCACGGTTCGTGACGCCAGCGGCAATCCTGTCTCTGGCAAGACCGTCACGTTTGCGACCACCGGCGGCGGAACGCTTGCCACGCCCACGGTCACAACGAACGCTCAGGGCCAGGCGCAGACCAACTTCACCCTGGGCAACACCGCAGGCACCCAGACCGTGACCGCTTCGGTGGCCGGGATCACCACACCGGCATCGTTCACGTTCATGGGTAATGCAGCGGTCGCCAGCTCGATTGTTCTGGTCAGTGGCAACAACCAGACGGGCGCTGTGGGCACCGCGTTGACTCAGCCGCTCACGCTTGAGGTGCGCGACGCCTTCGGCAACCCGGTCTCGGGTGCAGCCGTGACGTGGACCACCAGTGCCGGCACGTTCGTCGGAACGCCAGTGGCGACCACCACGGCGAATGGTCGCGCAACGGCATCGCTGATGTTGCCGACCATTCCTGGCCCGGTGACGGTGACCGTACGCCTGACGAACAACGCAGCCGTCACCACGACCTTTACGGCGACGGCCACCTGAGGTAGTGACGCAGGTGTGATTTTCCGGCCAGGCGTCGCGCAGGTTGGCGCCTGGTCGGAGGGGATGGCCAGTTGACGCGCGGTTGATGAATCCGCCGTATACTGGTCGTCCCCTGCTGTGGAGGATGTGGTGATTCCCTTCGCCCTCACCTGCCTCGGAACCCCTGGGGTCCGCGGCCCCGACGGCAACCTGCTGCGGTTTCGCACCCGTAAGCATCTCGCGCTGTTGATCGTGCTGGCAGTCGAACCGTCGTTTCCCCATCGACGCGACCGTCTGGCCACGTTGCTCTGGCCTGCGTCGAGCTCTGAAGGCGCGCGCCATTCGCTGGCGGTGGCGCTCTCGGTGCTCCGAAGCAGAATCGGCCCCGATGCCTTCGACGCCGGTCGCAATACCGTTCGCCTGATCGGCGGGCGGGTTCGCACCGACGTGCACGACCTCGAGCACCGCGACGCCGCCGATTCTGCCGCACCACCGGTCGCGCCCTTCCTCGATGAGTTCGACATCCCCGACGCCCCCGACTTCCAGCAATGGAAGGATGCGCAGCAGGCGGTATTGATCCCGGTCATGCACCGGGTGCTCTCACACCGAATCGATCACGCGAGACAACACGGCGATTCACGACAGCTCGAGACCCTCGCCCAGCAGATGCTCCGGATCGACCCGCTGACAGAGAATGGCGTTCGTGCGTTGATGGAAGCGCGCGCCATGTCGGGTGACCGCATCGGCGGCATCCGCGTATTCGAACGCTGGCAGTCGCAACTCGCCACTGAGCTCGGCGCCGCGCCCTCGCAGTCGCTTGCCCGGATGGCGGATCGGCTCCGTCGTCGTGGCATCGAGCGGCCCGGCGGCGTCGTGCTGGCGCCGGTGCCAACCGAACAGTGGCAGGAGAGGGTGTTCGTCGGTCGCGCGGTTGCGTTCCGGGCCTGTCACGAAGCTTGGTGCAGCGCGCGCAACGGCACGCCGCGGCATGTCCTCGTTCGCGGCGAGAGCGGGATTGGCAAGACAACTCTGGTCGAGCGGGTGGTCACGGCGCTCGCGCTGGAAGGTGCGACGGTAGCGCGTCTGCAGTGTTACGCGCTTGAGCGCGAACTGCCGTTTGGAACCGCTGGAACATTGGTGACGCATCTTCTCGACCTTCCTGGAGCGAGCGCGACCGCACCCGAACACCTGGCGGAGTTGAGTCGAATCGTGCCGAAGGTGAGGCAGCGTTTTCCGGCGCTGCCTGCGCCGCAGCCGAGCGTTGGAGAAGGTGCCCGGATCCGGTTCACCGAGGCGGTGATGGCGCTGATTGCGGCGATCGCCGACGAGCATCCGGTGGTACTGGTAGTTGATGACATCGCACTGGCTGATGCGACGTCACTCGCGGTACTCCACCTGATACTTCGGCGCATCTGCGACCTGCCGTTCATGATGATCCTCACCTCGTCGAGTTCCCTTGACGCTGAATCGCCCAATGCGCGCCGGTTCGTCGACAACGCGGCGTCGATCGGCCTGGTCCAGGTCATGCTCACGCCGATGAGTCCGGGGGAGTGCACCGCGGTGCTCGATGCGCTGGTGGGCCGCGGCCCCGAACCCGGGTCGACGATACGGCGGGCGATCCTGGCGGGGGCGGGCGGCAATCCGATGATACTTGAGCTGTTGATGGCCGACTGGCAGCGACGCGGTGCCGACTGCCTGGCAATCACCCTCGGGTCGATGACTTCGCGACCCGACCGGCCGCCCGCCGAGGCGTTCCAGCGGCTGGTCGATCGATCACTCGCTGCGCTCGACGGCGAGTCGCGGGCGGTGGCCGAGCTTGGGGCCCTGCTTGGCAAGCGGATGAACGACCTGTCGATGTACACACTGATCGACCTGCCGGTCGCGCGTACCATGCGGGCGATGACCACGCTCACCGCCCATCGGGTGCTTCGGGACGCGGGGCACCGGCTCGAGTTTGCCAATGAGTGCGTTCGGGGGCAATGCTACGTCAGTATGGCCGAACCGCTTCGCCGCCTGCTGCACGCGATGGTCGCCGACCGATTGGTGGTGCAGGATGGGGGAGCCGAGCCGATTCCGGGACTCGAGATCGCGTGGCATCTGGTGCGGGCTGATCGTCTGGCCGATGCGATCCCCTACCTGCTCGCGGGTGGCCGCGAATCGATCCGTCGCGGTGGGCCGCACGAGGCCGACCTGGCGCTGTCGACTGGTCTGCCGGCGCTGACGGGCGAGGCGCGGCGCGGGGCAATCCTGTTGCTGGCTGAAGCCCTCCAGGAACTGGGGCGTTGGGACGAATCGCTCAGGGTGCTGGATGGCGGCGATGCTGGCTTCAGTGAATCGGAGGAGTGCTGTCGGACGGTGTTGCGGATCGTGGCGCGACGGTGGTTGGGGCGGCTGTCACACGAAGAGCTACTGAGCAACACGGAGTGCCTCATCGGCATTGTAACCTCCCAACAGATGATGCCTGCGGTACGAGTGCTCGCGTGCTCGGCGTCAATCCGGCTGATTGGCCTAACCCAAGATCCTGCGCATATGGCTCAGCTCGAGAACGCAGTACATGGCTTGAGGCATACAATTCTCGATATCTACGAACGGCTCCACGTCCTGTTGGCCGACGCGTGGTTGCGGGGCGCACGGCGCGAGTTGCCCGCCGCTCTGCGCACGTTAGAAGAAGCAATATGCTTGGCCGTATCGTCGGCCAGCGCGAGTTCGTTGGTCGTTCGCCTTCACTTGGGAAAGGGCAATCTGCTTTGCCTGCTCGGCTTGTACGACAAAGCGTTGGAGCCGTTGAACTGTGCGGAGGTGATGGCCAAGCGCCTTGATAACCCCGCGCTTCGGGCCGAATGTACATCGCAATTAGCCTTGGCCGAAGGTCGGCTTGGGAACGCTGCCGGTCAAGTGACTCGGGCCCGAGAGGCTCTCCAGCTATTTCCTACGGTGGAATGGAGCGCGGTGGCGGTGGGCGCTGCCCACGAACTAGGTCTTGGACTTTGCGCAGAAGGCCGACACGCAGAAGCGGAAATGCTCATAACTGAAATGAAAGCGCAGCGCCCCAAGAACCCACCTGCTTGGCTTGGACAGGCTTCACTGCTTGGAGATGCAGACATCCTATGGCTGTGCGGTCGGAGTAAGCGAGCGATTGTGATGGGGCGCGCAGGCACGACCGGACAGTTTGAGGGGCTACACAACATCGCCTACGCAGGCATGTACGCACGCTGGCGTGCGCTTGTCGCCATCGCAGACGAGAAAGTGCCTCAGGCGCTTGCGGACCTAACTCAGACGTTTCCAGATCCTCGTCTTCTCGATCCAAAAGATGAGGCAGAAGTTTTAGCGTCGTTAGTACTTCTGGAAAGTAGGGAAGGAATCCGCTCGGCCAGGAGGCAAGCCCTGCAGGCTAGAATTTCCTCTCTACCGCTTGGAGCCTCGGCAGTGGCAGCCAAGTTGGTCGTTGACGTTATGTAACGCAGCCGATCAGGAAAATTCAGTGACGCTTCGAGCACCGCCCTGCGAGGGCCGGATACTCTGCGTGATCCCACGAAGCGCGTCGGCAGCGCGCGCGCGGATCTTCGGCTGAGGAAGCGACTCGGGAATGGAGGCTGGGTCCGAGATCAGCCTGCGAACTGTAACGGAGTTCACCGTCAGCTCGACTAGCGATGCGTCGAACTGAGTTCCACGATTCTTGTTTAGCTCTGTCAAAACGACGTCCAGTGAGAGCGCGTTTCGATACGGCCGATTCGTCGTCATAGCATCAATGGTGTCCGCGATAGTAATGATCCTTGCACCGAGGGGAATGGCCTCGCCTGCGATCTCATCCGGATACCCCTTCCCATCCCATCGCTCGTGGTGATGCCTAACGCAAGCAACTACATAACCATGAAAGCGGGAGAACAATGAAACGAGTTCCGCGCTTCGAATTGAATGGGTCTTCATGACGGCCCATTCCTCATCAGTGAGCTTACCCTCTTTCTGAAGCAGCGGAGCGAACTCGGCGTGAATCTTCCCCACGTCATGGAGGACTGCCGCGTTTTCGATTTCCGCCACTTGATCCGGCGGCAGCCCAAGTTCGATTGCAATCGCCCGTGACAGAGCGCAAACACGACGGGAGTGACCCGATGTGTAGGGATCACGAGCCTCGATGGCCTTAACCATCATGGCGAGTTGTTCCCGTACGTTCAGCTCAAGTTGCTCGTAGGCTGAGTCGAGTTCCTTGTATAGGTCTTGGACAGTATTGAGGCGCCCGTAGTAGTGTCGAACCGCAATTAGCGGAAGAAAGATTGCTATGAAGCCGAAGCGGCCGATCCCTTCAGCGCGATCGAACCTGACGAACAGGTATGCCACAGCGAGAGCCAGTAGGCTCGCGGCGATATCGTAACCTAGAACCCACAACGTGTTGCTCCGCCATGTCGACAGGATGGACTTACCCGTCGATAGGGCCACCGCCGTGTTCACAGCAACGCTGTTGACAACGAAGTAGACAATGGCAGAAGCGAGAAATATTCCTATTTCTGCCAATGCTACGTTGAAGGGGAGCACCACTCCGACCTCTTCGGGTCGGAGCACCAAGGGAGGATGCTGACCACCGAGCCACACATATACACAGAAGGCAAATCCGACGCTAATAACTCGCTCTGATACGTTGAAAACAATCTTGATCGCGGCGACGCGTGCGTAAGTTTGAGTTATTCCGGTGATGAACGCCGCTGTGATCGCGCCGTAGAATCCGCCAAGTGATACGCCGATCGCCAAGTGCATCACAAAAACCAACGATCCAGCCATGGCACCAGACTTGTTCGCGGTGCGACCGATCTCGAGCAATATCCCGACGACTCCAAACGACACCACAGCCCACCACCCGATGCGCTGAGGTTCCGGCAAATACCTCATCAGCACCAGCAGCACACTTGCTGCGAGCGCCATGAGCATCACGTAAAGCAGTACCGCACGGTTGAGGGACATAGAATTGGGAGGAAAGCCCGTAATACGTGGGCCCGATTTAGATCCAGGTTACGGTTTCAGCGAGGAAAATACTCGCAATGAAATCGACCGCGGCGGCCAACCATTCCAGCATATGCGTCACCTCCTCTCGGGACCATCGATACTTCAGAGGTGGCAGACCCCGCTATGGTCTACCGGACGCTTCGCTATTTTCTGCCGCTCGGCTCCGCTCAAGGCCGGACCCCGGGATTCCCCCCCGTTACTCCTGTAGACTGCCTGTTGACTGTGAACACGCGCACGATCAGCTGCCATTCCGTCGTCGCGCGACCACCTGCCTACCTATTCCCCGCCAGCACGCAACAGCCCAACGCTCCCTAGCGCGGGCTGCGTGCCATCGTCCATCGGTTCGTCGCATCCAGTGTCGCATAGACCGCCGCATGCTCGGCGCTCTCGCGTACCTCGGCCGTGCCCACCAGCAGCTTCGATTCCCGGCCGCCGATCGCCTGCACGCCCACCATCACC
>JBDSMU010000065.1:0-28735 GCA_039915685.1 Gemmatimonadales bacterium
GTGGCAAACCTCTTGCTATCACTGAAGCGTGCTGGAGGGCGAATGTCCCTTCAGCTATCCCAGGCCGGAGCATTCTTGACCGTGTCCACCGCGCAGTCGCCCTCACGGGTACTGCAGGCCCCCGAGAACCTTGGCCTCGCCACGCGCGAGGATTTTCGGTTGGAGGCCAATTCGCTCCTCGATCAGATGGCGGAGGGCGCGGGCCACCTGATCGTCGACCTTGGCAGCACCCGAAAGGTCGACTCGAGTGGGCTCAGCGCGCTGGTGATGATCCAGCGGCACGCCAGCGATCGGCGCCAGAAGGTGGTGCTGCGCGGAGTCGGCGCGGAACTCGAGTTCACGTTGGTGCTCACCAAGCTCGACGACCTCTTCCTGTTCGCGCAGCCATAGCTCGCTTCCACGGTCGCCGAACCGCCCGCGCATCCCTCGTTCGTTCAGCCGCTCGCCCTATATTCGCTCGATGCCTGACCCCACACCTCCCGTTGTCGAGGCCATCGAGCTCGAACGCCGATTCGGGCCGGTCGCGGCGCTTCGCGGCGTGACCCTCGCCGTGGGTGCGGGCGAGGTGGTGATGCTGCTCGGCCCCAACGGCGCCGGCAAGTCGACGTTGCTCCGCTGCCTCGCAGGGCTCGCTCGGCCGACCCGCGGAACGGTGAGGATCGGGGGTGCCGACCTCTCGCGCGATCCATCCGCGAGGGCTGCGATCGGAATGCTTTCGCATGCAGCGATGGTGTACGACGACCTCACCCCGCGCGAGAACCTCCGCTTCGCCGCCGCACTGCACCAGCTTGCCGACCCTGATGCGCTGATCGCGAACGCACTCGCCGCCGCATCGCTCGGCGACCACGCCGACCGACCAGTTCGGGGTTTCTCTCGCGGCATGCTGCAGCGCCTGGCCCTCGCCCGCGCCACGCTCCACGCCCCCGCCGTGCTGCTGCTCGATGAGCCGTTCACCGGCCTCGACGCACGCGCCACCGAGGCACTGCGCAGTCGCATCGCCGACGAACGCGAGCGCGGACGAGTGCAGCTTTGCGTGACCCACGACCCGGCCGAGTTGTGGGACGTGGCCACCCGCGTGGTGGTGCTGGTGGCAGGGAGAGTGGTGAGCGACGCCCCGCGACCTGAATCGCTCGAAGGCTTCCGCGCCACATACTCCGAGCTGGTCGCGTGAGCATCTGGAAACCGGCGCTCGCCATCGCGAGAAAGGATCTCACCATCGAGTGGCGCAACCGCACCGCGCTGCTCACCGCCACGGTGTTCGCGATTCTCGTGCTGTTGATCTTCATCTTTGCGCGCGATCCGGGAGTGATCGGGCTGCCAGTGCTCGCACCCGCCGTGCTCTGGGTGGCATTGGCTTTCGCGTCGCTGGTGGCACTCAACCGTGCCTTTCTGCTTGAGCGAGAACACTCGGCGCTCGACGGGATCCTCTCGTCTCCAGCGCCGCGCGCTGCGCTCTTCTGGGGAAAGTGGCTCGCCAATTTGTGCTTCGTGCTGGTGGTACAGTCGGTCGCGTTCCCGCTCTGGATTCTGTTCTTCAATGTGCAGCCCAGTGGTGCGCTGGTGTTAGTGGCGGGCGTCGCAGTCCTGACAGCGATCGGCTTCACCGCGGTGGGCACGGTGCTCGCCGCAATGGCGGTGCGCACCCGCTTTGCGGAGCTGCTGCTGCCAGTGCTGTTGTTACCGTTCATGTTGCCACCGGTGTTCTTCGCGGCGCAGCTCACCACGCGGCTTCTCGCGGGGCGTCCGGCCGATGAGCTTTGGGGATGGATCCGCTTACTTTCGGTCTACGACGTGGTGTTTCTGGCTGTCGCAACCCTGCTATTTCCGGTGGTGGTGGAAGAATGAGCATCGACGTGGCATCGGCCGAGCGCACGATCCGCCGCGGCAAGGCGATCACGCTCGCGGCGATGGTTGGGCTTGCGGGGCTGTACCTGCTCGCCCTGCGCTACACGCCCACCGAGCGGTTCGAGGGGCTGGTGCAAAAGGTGTACTACGTGCATCCACCCGGCGCGTACGCAATGCAGATCGCATTCGGCGTCGTGGGTGTGGTGAGCGTGCTGTATCTCTGGCTGCGCGACGAACGGCTCGACCTGGTTGCCGAGGCATCCGCCGAGGTGGGTCTCGTCTTCGGCGCGATGACGCTCGTTACCGGACCGATCTGGGGGCAACCCACCTGGGGCACGTGGTGGACCTGGGATGCGCGCCTCACCTTCACCCTGATTGAGGTGCTCGTGTTCGCCGGGTACTTCGCCCTCCGATCGGCGATGCAGGACTCGCACGAGCGGGCTCGCTACTCCGCAGTCCTCGGTGTGATGGCGCTGCTGCTGGTACCGTTCAACCATCTCACGGTCTACCTGTTCAACACCACGCACCCCAAGCCGATCACGCTGCAGACGAACAAGCCGCAACTCCCCGACGAGATGCTGCGAACATTCCTTGTGGGCTTTGGCGTGTTCACTGTGCTCTACCTGGGGTTCGTGATCACCCGATACGGCATCGGCCTCCGCCGCGCTGCGATGGAGGCCGACCATGCCTGAGACTGGCAACAGCATGATCGCAGCCTACATCGTGGTGGCGGTGATCGTCATCGGGTACGCGTTCACGTTGTGGCGGCGCAGCCGTTAGACGATCACTTCGTCGATCACCGCGCCTTCATCGCGCAACAGCACATGATGCCAGAGCATCGCGGCCGCCAGCGCGCCGATGATGGGCCCCACCCAGAACACCACATGCGCCGCCCAGGTCCCGCTTATCACCGCCGGCCCGAACGCGCGTGCGGGGTTGAGCGCAGCGCCGGTGAGCGGCCCACCGATCATGATCGCGAAGAAGACTGTGAGCCCGATGCCGAAGCCGCCGATTTTGGGTGCACGCTTCGACCCGGCGGTGCCCATGACAGCCGACATCAGAAAGAAGGTGAGGAGCGCCTCGATGCCGATCGCTGATTTCATGCCGACCGCACTGTTGACCAGCGGTGTGCCCCACGCGACCAGCCGGCCAACACCTCCCGGGAGGAGCGCCGTCACCGTGTACGCGCCCAGGAGCGCGCCGGCAAGTTGCGATATGATGTAGACGAAGGCGTCAACAGCGGGGATCCGGCCTACTGACAGCATCGCAAGCGTGACCGCCGGATTGAAGTGCGCCCCGGAGATGTAGATGGTGCTGGACACCGCCACCGAGAGGACGAGGGCATTCACCAACGCGATTGACAGCAGCCCTCCCCGGGCTCCGGGGAAGGAATCCATCACGATGATGCCGCACGCGAAGAAGACCAGGGCGAAGGTGCCGTAGGTCTCCGCGATCGCACGGTGGACGAGTTTGGGCGTCACAATGGGCCTCGCATCTGGGTCGTTGGCGCGCGGGGGATTCGCGCGAATCTATACCGACGCCTCACGAAGCAGGAGCGTCCCGTTGCACCCGCCGAACCCGAACGAATTCTTGAGCACCGCGCGAGGCCTGAACTCCATCCCGTCGGCCGGAACATGATGCAGCGGGGCGTCTGCATCAGGGGACGCGAGATTGAGCGTCGGCGGGACCCAGCCGCGATCCATCGCAAGGCAGGCGATCGCGGTCTCGATCGCGCCACTGGCACCCAGTGCATGCGCGTGCCAACCCTTGGTGCCACTCACCGGGACCGAATCAGTCCGCTCGCCGAACACTTCGCGTATCGCGCGCGCCTCGGTGCCATCGTTGAGCGATGTCGATGAACCGTGCGCATTGACCCACTCCACCGCGTCGGGCTTGCAGTCGGCGTCCTGCAGCGCCGCCCGCATGGCGCGGACGGCCTCGCGACCATCGGGACGGGGCTGGGTCATGTGGTACGCGTCGTTCGTGAGGCCAAAGCCGGCCAGTTCGGCATACACATGCGCGCCGCGGGCGGCGGCGTGATCGGCCTCCTCGACCACCAGGATCGCCGCACCCTCTGCCATCACGAATCCATCGCGGCCCGCATCAAAGGGCCGCGACGCCGTGCCCGGGTCGTCGTTGCGGGTGCTCATCGCCCGGATCAACGCGAACGACCCGTAGCACAACGGATAGAGCGGCGCCTCGGAACCGCCCGCCAGCACAACATCGGCCTCGCCACTCGCCACGGCGCGGAGCGCGTGCCCGATGGCGATCGTGCCCGATGCGCAACTCATTGCGTTGGTCGAGTTCACACCGGTCATACCATGGGTGATCGCGATGTTGCATGACAGCGCCCCACCGAACACGGTGAGTGCGAGCAGCGGATCCACATGCCGGAGCCCGTGTTCGACATACTGCGTGTTTTGCATCTCGGCGAAGCCGATCCCGCCGAGTGCCGTGCCCATCATCACGCCTACGCGATGATCCGCCTCGTTTTTCATGTCGATACCGCCGTCGTCAAGCGCGAGCTGCGCCGCGGCGAGCGCGAGTTGCGAACAGCGGTCGGTGCGGCGGGCCTGCCGCGCCGAGAGCGCCTCGACGGGGTCAAAGTCATTGATCTGCGCCGCGATGTGCGATCGAAACGGCATCGGGTCGAACCGGGTGATGGTCTCGACCGCAGAGTGCGATTGGTGCAGGCGTGCCCACACCGCGTCGTTGCCAATACCGATTGGCGTCACCAGGCCCAGGCCGGTGATGACCACGCGGCGATTCATGTTGCGTGCTCCGCGGCGCGCGTCACGCCGTGCAGGGTACGAGTGGCGATCGCGTGCACGAACACCGGCCCGATGACGAACCGTGCCGCGGCGAGTCCGATAAGCGGCCAATCGGGACCCGCCCATTCATGCACGATGCGCACAGTGCTGCCGCCATTGGCGCCTGGAGTGATCGTCCACAGAACGTCCATTCCCTTCGTGATGCCGCGCACGTGCCGGTACCGAATCTCGTGTCGCTCGGCATCGACCCACATCTCCGATTCCCACCACGTCGGCCAGGCGAGTGGCCCGAACTGGCGCCACGCCGCCATCTCCACGAGCCCGTCGCCACCGGGTGCGCCCCGGTGCCGCGTGACCCAGCGGTAGTGCCGCAGGATGTCAGGCCAACGTTCCACATGCGCGGCAAACGGCCAGACGGCTTCGGGTGGGGCATTGCAGGTGGCTTCATCGACAGTGCGCATCATCAGTCAGTTCGCCAAGCTGCGCTCACGCGCGCAAAAGGAAGAGCGGCAACCTGCGCCGCATGACCTGACTCCGCCACGAGGTCGCGGAGCACGTCGGGCGTGAATCCGCGAGCGATCGAGGTGATGCCGTCGATTCGAGTGGCGGCGTGCATCCGGAGGAGCCGCGCGCCGACCTTGTAGGCAAGCGCGTATGCATGGGACGGTCGGAGGTCGGCGACCACCACACCCCGCCGGGCAATGCGCGAGCACGCGGCGAAAAGTGCGGTGGCCTGGCCACGCTCGAGGTGGTGCGCCATCTGGCTCACCAGCACGACATCGACGCTCTGCGTTGCGAACGGAAGTGCGCTCGCGCAACCGAGGACCATCGGCATACCTGTCGACTTGGCGAGTGCGGCGGCAGCAGGGATCCGCTCCAAGCCGAGTGCGGTGAACGACATACCGCGCGCTCGGGCCCATTTTGCTGCGTCACGCGGCAGGTCGCCCGCTCCGGTGCCGATGTCGCAGATCACAAAGCGGCCGCCGCGATCGTTGCCATCGAAGAGCTGTTCGAGCCCCCAGCGCATTGCTCGACACCCGCCGAACCAGCGATTTGATCGAGTGATATCGGCCAGCATGCGGCGAACGAGTGTAGGATCGGCATCGGGATCGTCGAGGATCTCGCCTTGGCCAGCTGGAATCACCACCGTTCAGAACGACTCGGGGTCGGCATATCCTCCCCGGTAGTACAGCAGCGGTCGTCCGTGCTCGGCCGAGGCGCCGAACCTTACCCGCCCGATCACGATGGTGTGATCGCCGGCATCAAATTCCTGCCACTTCTCGCAGCAGAGATGCGCGAGCACACCGTCGAGCACCAGTTGCCCATCGGTGCCGCGGTGCCAGCCCACGCCCTCAAAGCGGTCCGGGAGGCCGGCGGCGAATCGTCGTGACAGCGCCTCTTGGTGCGCCTCGAGGATGTTCACGGTGAACACCTGCGCGGCGGTGATCGCCCCATACATCGATGCGGCCTTGTCGACCGCGACGGATATCAGGGGCGGATCGAGTGACACCGATGCGAAGGAGTTCGCGGTCATCCCGGCGGGCTGACCGGCGTCATCGAGCGTGGTCACCACCGTCACGCCGGTGGCAAAGCGGCCGCACAGCTGACGGAAGTCGTATTGGTCCATGCTTGGCGAACCTCGCGCGCTGAGAACGATTAAAGCCTTCAACCCTTCAACCCTTCAACCTCTCAACCTCTCAACCTCTCAACGTCTCAACCTCTCAACCTCTCAACCTCTCAACCTTTTACACAATCATCTTTGCCAGCGCCACCGGATTCAGGATTCGCCACGGTGACACAAAGTTGCCGGTGACTCCGATCAGCATGTCGGACATGCCGCGTTGCTGCAACCGACCCACCGCGCGATCGAAGAGTGGCGGTGCCAGCATCGCATAGCCGATCATGCGCTCGACGATCCACTTGCCGAGGAACGCTTGGCGGCGCAACGCGCGATACGATGCGAGGCGGCTTGCATCGATCGGCCCGTTGCGCGCCAGCGCTCCGTCGAGCACGTTTGCAGCCATTGCCCCGCCCGCGAGTGCGCTGCAGATCCCCTCGCCGGTGAACGGGTCGAAGAAATCGGCGGCGTCGCCGACCAGGAGAATTCCGTCGGCCACACTGCGTCGCGACATCGCGTCGAACGGGCCAGTCACGAGCACGCCCCGTGCAACCGCGTCGCGCGGCACCCGACCGGCAATTCCGGGCACCAGCTCGAGCTGGTTGAAGAAGAACTCCTCCACTCCGCCTCGCGCACCGCTCGCCACGCGTTCCGGCACCACCAACGCCACGTTCGTGACGCCACTGCCCAGCGGGTTGAGTCCCACGTACCCGTGCGGTCCGACATGAAGCTCTGCTTCCTGGCGGAGGCCCCTCACTCTGCGCACGTGGGCGACGAACGCCATCCTGCGGAGCCACCCCTGTCGGTGCATTCCGGCGCGCCGAGCCACGACACTTCGCAGGCCGTCGGCGGCGACCACCACCCGCGCGTCGAGGTGGCTGGGCGTCCCGTCGGCGGGCCGGAGCGTGACGTGCATCGCGTCGCGCCCCGTGCGGTGAACGTCAGTCACTGTTGCGTCCTCCACCACCTCCACGCCCGCACGGCGCGCGGCGTCGACCAACGTGGCGTCGAGCAGCAGCCTCGGTATGGCGAGACCCGTGGGCCGGAACGGTGCGCCACCGGCGCGGGCAAAATGGCCGGTGAGGGCGTGTCCCAACGAACCCGTTACCGTGGTGCCGGCAAGTGTGTTGGCGGCTGACGCGTCAATCGCCCCGAGCACGCCGAGTTCATTGAGGTGTCGCAGGGTTTCGGGCGAGGTGTACTCTGAGCACGCCTTGTCGCGGGGGAATCTGGCGCGATCGACCATGACCACCTTGCGCCCTTGTCGGGCGAGGCGGATCGCGGTCGAGCTTCCTGCGGGTCCGGCACCGACGATCAGGACGTCGGTGCGGTCAGGCCTCATGGGCGCTGCGGGCCAGCGCGGCGGAAACCTTGGTGCGCAAGGCGTCGGGGCAGGGCGGCGAACCCATCGCCTTCAAGCGCGTCAAAAATGCGCGCTCGTAGCGCTCAACGCTGAGGCATCGCTGGCACACTTCCATGTGGGCCTTCATCGTGGTGATTTGGTCGTGGGTGAGCTCGCCGCGCCGAAGGGCGTCGAGCTGATTGAGCACGGCTTCACACTCATACGGCAACTCTGTCATTCATCTTCTCCAGTAGACGGGATGATTCCCGTCTCCTCGGCGTAACGCCGGAGACGCCCCTGAAGGATCCTGCGAGCTCGAAAGAGCCGGGATTTCACTGTTCCAACGGGTATGTCGAGCGCCATGGCGATCTCGGCGTAGGGAAGTTCCTCAAGGTCGCTGAGCACCACGACTTCCCGGAACTCGTCGGGGAGGTCATTGATCGCGCGAATCACCTCATCGTCAATGATTTCGGAGAAAAACCGCCCCTCGGGGTCGGGATCGCCGCTGTCGGGCGGCTCCGGGATTGCGTCCATATCGACCTTGGTAGGCTGGCGCTTGCGGGTCCGCCACCCCGAGATGAACTGGTTGCGCAGAATGGTGACGAGCCAAGCCCGGGCGTTGGACCCGGTCTGGAATGACTTCCACGCCTTGAGGGCGCGGAGCATCGTGTCCTGTACCAGATCGTCGGCCGCAGCGGGCTCGTTGGTGAGCCGAAGGGCAACGCGGTACAGGGTGTCGAGATGAGGGAGCGCCTCGGCCTCGAACTGGGCGGTTACGGTGTCGGCCATGACTGAAGGTACATCACGCCCTGCCGGTCCCGCCTGTGTCGTGGTACGTTCCGCGCCCGATGTCCGACGGCGTCCCCGCGATCCTTCCATTGAGCCTCCTCGAGGCGGTGCAAAATATCGATACCCCTCCCGACGACGGGATGGGGGCGCTGGAGCACGAACTCGCTGCGAAGCGGTTCGGGCTCTCGGCCACGGTCGCGGCCCAAGTGGCTCGATATCGTGAGCGTGCCGAAGCAGGAGACGACGTGGACGCCGAGGAAGCACTCGCGGTTTTTCGACTGGTCGGCCGACGGCCCGACGCGGCGCTGGTGTATGCCGACGCAGGACGTCGTGCGGCGCGGTTTGCGGCCCGCCGGCGGGGGACAGGATCGCGGGCGCTGGCACTGGCGACGCCGGGGCGGGTGGCTCGGGTGCTCAATCTCCGGCGCGCGGGGAGCCTCGCACGCCGGTGGCTCATGGCCGATCTGCGGGACGCGGACGGCCAGTCCAGGTGCGAACTGACCGATTCCCTCACCGCGCGGGTCGCCGATGGTGGGACGGCATGTGGCTTCTATACTGCGGCGCTCGCCGAGCTCTTGAGGCTGGTAGCCGGGATCGAGGGTGCGGTCACCCACCACTCATGCAAGGGGCAGGGAGAGCGGAGCTGCATCTGGCTCTCCGCCCCGACGGAAGGACTCGAATGAACGGACTCGCCAAACTCGACCGCGCGGTGCTTCGCGACACGCTCGAACGAATGGGCGCCGACGGCTGGCTGCTCTTTGACTTTCACGGCTGCAACCCGGTGGCGCAGCAGCTCCTCCCCGGCGGCGCGTTGGCCACCCGGCGCGTCTTTGTCTGGGTGCCACGGGAAGGCACAATCACGGCGATCGTGCATCGGATCGAGATGCAGCCGTTTTCGGGGTTCGATGGCCGGATCATTCCGTTTTCGCGGCACGCGGAGCTTCATGCTGCGCTCGCGGAAACGGTAGGGGGGAAGGTTGCAGCGATGGAGATCTCGCCCCGCGACGCGGTTCCGTATCTCGACCGCATCCCGTGGGGCGTCATCGATCTCCTCCACTCACTCGAAGTCCGGACGGTTCCCAGCGACGAACTTGTGACGCGGTTCGCGGCCACGTGGTCTATGGAGGAAGCGGCGGAGCATCGCCGTGCGGCGGAGATCATCCGGACGATCGCTCTCGAGGCGCTCGCTGGGGCTAACCGCCGGGCCGGCACCGGGCTCAGCGAGAGCGCGCTGCAGCGCGAAGTGATCATGGCGATGGAACAGGCGGGGCTTTTTCTTGATACCCACCCCATCGTCGGCTTCGGTCCGAATGCCGCCAACCCCCATTACGAGCCTCGCGAGGGGGCAGATCGCACCCTCGGTCACGACGAGGTGGTATTGCTCGATCTCTGGGGTGGGGTCCGGGAAGGCGCCATTTTCGCCGACCAGACCTGGATGGGGTTTTCGGGCAGCACCGTGCCGGGTCGCGTTCAAGAGGTCTGGACCACGGTGCGGAAAGCGCGTGACGCAGCGGTAGCCAGGGTGGTTGAACTGGCGGCTGCGGGCGGCCCCGTCCCGGGTTTCGAAGGGGACCGGGCAGCGCGCCAAGTGATTGAGGCGGCGGGTTTTGGAGAGTTTTTCGTGCATCGGACTGGTCATTCCATCGACCGTGACCTTCACGGCTCTGGCCCCCACCTCGATGACTACGAGACCCATGACGACCGGTCGTTGATGCCGGGAACAGGGTGCTCGGTTGAGCCGGGGATTTACCTCCCGGGGGAGTTCGGGGTTCGCAGTGAGGTCAACCTCTTCTGGGGCCCGGGTGGCCCTGAGGTGACCCCGGGTGAACCACAGAAAGATCTTGTGACAATTGCTTGACACTGGTCGGGGGAGCGGGCATATTCTCCCGGCCCGGCAGATCGTCGGGACATTCCGATCGCCAGAGAATAAACAGTCCCGATCGACCGGAACGTGCGTTTTTTTTCGCACGGCCGCTGCATATGCAGCGAGTCGCGCACCCCGGATGCCACCCGCGGCATCCGACCGTGTCCACCGCCCCCTCCCGGGGGCTGGGTGACATGATGCATGGATGAGCTTTGATCGTCGCCGCGCCGTGATGCGTGGCACAGCAGGAAACGGTGCTCGGCCGCCCGGTCGGACACTGAGAGTCGAAGGAGCGGCTTTTCCCGTGCACTCGCCTTCGGAGGGTGGTTCCATGAAGCAAAGTGGTTTGAGTTCCCTCGCACGTCTTGCGCGTTCAGTCGCGTTGGCGGCCGTTGTCACCGGCTTTGGCGCTTCGGCGCTCGCAGCACAGGGTGGCACCGGCAAACTCGAGGGTCGCATTCGTGACCAGGGCGGTACGCCCGTCGCCAATGCGCGCGTCATCATCGTCGGCACCGCCTTCACGACGGTTGCCAACCCGCAGGGGTACTACTTCTTCAACAGCGTGCCAGCGGGTGTGATCAACCTCCGCGTCCAGTTCGTCGGCTACAAGCCGACCGAGCTGGCCGGCATTCGCATCTCGTCGGGCCAGACGATCACGCAGGATGTGCCGCTCGAGGCCACGGCGGTAACGGTGACGGACATCGTTGTCGTCGAGGCGAAGAACGCGCTCGTCCCGCGAGACCAGGTCACGACCAAGCAGGCCATTAGCGGCGACTTCGCCGCAGCGCTCCCGATCGACCGGATCGGCAACATTCTGGCCCTACAGCCGGGTGTGCAGGCGTCGCCGGGCGGCGGTACGCTCTCGGTGCGCGGCAGCCGCGCTGACGAGAACAGCACCTATGTCGACGGCGTTCCGGTCACTGCGGGCAACCGCGGCACTGGTGCCAGTTCGCGTGGTGTTGGCGGTATCTCGATCGGTGTCAACGCATTCGAGGATGCCTCGATTACCACTGGCGCCTCGTCGGCGGAGTACGGCAACGCGCAGGGCGGCGTGATCGCAATCACGACCCGTACCGGTGGGAACCGGTTCTCCGGCAACTTCGGCTACGGGACTGATGAGTTCTCCGGTCTCAAGCAGTCTTCCGGCTCGAACTTCGCGCAGATGTCGCTCGGCGGACCGATCATGAAGAACCTCACGTTCTTCTTCGGTGGCGTGCTCGAGGGCTCCCGCTCTAACCAGGGCGGCTTCAAGGGGTATGAAGTACCGACCTGGACGGCGGTGAGCGTGGATACGACGTACGCGGTGCCGCGCAGCACCAGCGCCACCGCTGACACCAACTTTGTCGACGTGTACAACTACGCCGTCGTGCGTGGTGAATGCGACGCCGACTATGTCGCGGGTTCCAGCGATCCGGGCATCGCCAGCAACTACGGCTACAAGTGCCTCGGCAACCGTAACGCTTACGCGCCGGCGACCACCTACCAGCTCACCGGCAAGCTCAATTACTCGTTCGGTCAGGGCTCACGGGTTGCCGTGTCGTACATCACGAACCGTGGCCAGAACCGCAATCGCACCGGTCAGGCCAGCGACCTCGTCGGTGCGTCGCTGACCAAGAACAACGTGCTGACGGCGAACTGGAATCAGCAGCTCTCGAAGAGCAGCAGCCGCGCCTTGGCCCTCGATACGTATTTCTCGTATCAGTGGGACCGGTCCATCGGTGGCTTCCTCACGGCGCAGTCGGAGGTGGACACTCGTGATCCGTTCAATGGCTGGTTGATCAAGGATCTCGACTTCCTCTACGGATTCGACAACTTCCCGGTGACCGAGGAACTGGTCAACAACTACCGGACCCAGAAGGAAGGGTCGGCCATCACCGTGCTCGACCGTCGCAATACCGGCCAATACAGCGGGCAGGCAGGCTTCGGTGGGCCGAGCGGCAACCCGGGTGGCGCGGGCGGCGGCGGCAACGTGGCCGGCTCGCTCAACACCGCGAGGGAGAGCCGCCTGATCGGCAAGGCGAACCTTGACTGGCAGGTTGACCGCTACAACCGCATGAAGGTCGGCGGCGAGTACACCAAGTACGACATGAGCAACTACTCAGTGGGCGCCTCGGCGCAGGCGTTTTCCGATGTCTGGCTGGCCAAGCCGGTTCGCTACAACGCCTTTGTCGAGGATCGGCTCGACCTCGGCGACGTGGTGCTCGTGGGTGGACTCCGGTACGACTTCTACGACGTAAACGCGAGCAAGTGGAAGGGCTTCCCCCGGATCTCCTCACGTCCCGGCTTCACAGCCGATTCGCTGGCCGCCAATCCCAGCGCGTTCCTGGAGCCGTACACCAGCCACGACTACATTTCACCGCACATTCAGGTGGCGTTCCCGGTGACGGAGCGGACCAACTTCCGCCTCTCGTATGCCCAGCAGGTGCAGACCCCGGACTTCTCGGTGGTGCTGCAGGGCTCAAACACCGACCTGTCGATCACGAACACGAACAACAACTACGGTTCCGATCTCGACTTCGGCAAGTCGATCATCTTCGAGTTTGGTGTCCGTCACGCGTTCAGCGACGACATGGTGCTCGACCTGACCGTGTACAACAAGGACAACCTGGCCAACCCGGCCGGCCGTCTGGTGCCACTCATCGATCCGCTCGGTAACGACCGCAACGACATCCGGCTCTCGGTCAACCAGGACTTCGGCAACACCCGTGGAATGGACCTCCGTCTTGACCGTCGGTTCGGCAACCTCTTCAACGGCTTCCTGAACTACTCGTACCAAGACGCCAAGAACACGGGCACCGATCCGTACTCGTACATCAACTTCGGATCGCGTATCCTCAGCGGCCTGTCGGGAACGAACGCTCCTCCGCCGCAGGCCGCGCAGCCGACCAACATTTCGCGTCCTCACTCGATCAGCGGTGCGTTTGCGCTCAACTTCCCGGGCGACTTCCGTCAGGGCTCGGTGGTCGGTACGGTGCTCAATCGTCTCGGTGCCAATGCGACGTTCCGCTACGCCTCGGGCACGCCGTACACCCGCTGCGATCCGAATGACGCCTCGTCGAACAACGTCCGCAGCGGCACCCCATGCGGCTCGACGCTCGCCGGTGACTTCAACGCTGCGCGGCTCCCGGCTTACAAGGAGTTCAACCTCCGCGTGACCAAGGGCTTCCAGCTCGGGTCGCTCGATCTCACGGCCTACGCCGACGCTCGCAACCTGTTCAACTTCAAGAACATTGCGCGAGTGTATACGCAGACCGGTGACATCAAGAACCAGAAGGTCATCGACCTGGCCTACACAACGGACTCGATCAACTACCGTCAGTTTGCTGCGGCCAACAACGCGGTGAATCCTGATGGTTCGTTCAACCTGCCCAACCAGGCTGGCTGTGGCACGTGGAAGTCGGCGGGTAACGTGCCGTCGGCCCCGAGCTGCTACTACTATGTCAAAGCGGAACAGCGCTTCGGCAATGGCGACGGAGTCTACACCATCGCCGAGCAGCGCCGCACGTCGGACCAGGGCAACCTGGGGGCCTTCCACATCTCGAACTTCGCATTCGCTGGTCGGAGTCTCCGGTTCGGTATGGAACTGAATTTCTAAGTACCATTCGCCCTTCGTCGCGGGTCAGCCCAGCGCTGGCCCGCGTCGAGGGACGTCGGCATCCATTGACGAGAGGTAAGCAATGCACTCACTGCGTAGTAAGCGTGGACTCATCGCGGCGGTGGCACTCGCCCTGGGAATTGCGCTTGCGCTCCCCAGCACCGCGTCTGCCGGGCCGGAGACGGGAGCCAAGCGTGGGCAGGGCCGTGGTTTTCGGCTCTTCGCACGCCCACTCGGCGCGATCACCATCAACCGTGTCTACTTGGGCCTGAGCAATCAGGGCCTCGTCGGCGTTGACTCGACCAACTCATCGACGATCGGTGGCGGTTTCTGGCCGAAGGGCACCCCGAACCAATACGTCTTCAACTCCGGCCTGCAAATCGCCGGCATCATCCAGGGCAGCAAGCCCGGCAATCCGTGGGGTGGGGACACCACCGGTGGCTTCTTCTTCGATCCGAAGGGCACTACCGAGCACGGCGTTGGCCTCACCGACATCTATAACGCGACCAACCCGGCCGATGTGGCCAACTGGCCGCAGGGCGCGTTTGTCCCGCAGGGCGACGTGAGCGAGGAGATTTTCAATCCGCTCCTCCGCGGCCGTGTGTCGGCGTCGCAGGGTGACGTATGGTTCGTGGCATGGGAAGGCGATCCGGGCCTCAACGCCGGACGCGCGCACCCGCTCGGAATCGTGGCGGAGTATCGTGGCCTCGGCTGGAACTATCCGGCGGGCAACGAAGACATCGTCTACTTCATCGTCACGTTCTACAACATCACGTCGCGCAACGCCGCCGACTACGCCCAGTACCGGCCCGGCATCCGCGAGATTCTGGTTGATGCCTCGCAACAGTTCCATAGCCTCAACAATGCGCGATTCGGGATTACCCTCCCGGTCGACGGCTACACGATTGGCCCGATGTACAGCGCGTTCGCAGCCGACATGGACGTGGCCAACGCCGGCGCCAACTTCGCCAGTGTCAACCTGCCGTTCGCCATTGGCTACACCTACGAGTCGGATTTCACCCGGCCCAACGGCTGGCAGTTCGACCCGGCGATTTTCGGCGCGCCGTTCTTCAGCGGATCAGGCTTCGTCGGCATCAAGTACCTCAAGGGTCCCGATGGCCCGGGCGAAATCCAGCTCTACGGCAACACCACCAACGGCGGCGCGTTCTCCGACGCGGCCAACGTTACCCGGCTCTTCCGCTTCCTCAAGGGAGACGTGCTGACCTCGGCTGGCGACCCACAGTGCAACAACGGTGACCCTCGCATTACCCGCATTTGTTACATCGCCCCGGCCACCCCGTTCGACGTCCGCCACTTCCAGTCGTCGACGGCACTCCAGCTCGCCCCCGGTGGGTCCGGCTCGATCGTGGTGGCCTATGTGTTCGCCGCTCCCGTCGCGATACCCGGGTATGTTCCGGGCACCCGCGTGGTGCCGGGCGACGCAACCCGCCTGACCGATCCGGCCCGTCTTGCGCTGGGCGCCAATCGAATCGACTCGCTCACCGGTTTCCGTGGCTGGGTCGATCGCAACGCCAACGGCATCGTCGAGCAGACCGAGTTCACCGTCGTCCCTCGCTCGCTCCTCGGCAAGTCCTTGGTGGCGCAGTCAGTGTTCGACGGCAAGTTCCTGTTGCCGTTCTCACCGGAGTCGCCGGAATTCTTCCTGATCCCCGGCAACAATCAGGTCACGGTCCTCTGGAAGCCATCGCGTACCGAAACTGATGGTGACGCATTCTTCGAGTTGACCCGTGCCGCCACGATCACCCCTCCGGGTGGTGGGGCACCGGTGGTCAACCCGCTGTACGACCCGAACTACCGTCAGTTCGACGTCGAGGGTTACCGGATTTATCGGGGTCGGATCGACTCGCCGTCGTCGCTGCGCCTGATCGCGCAGTTCGACTACTCGGGCACCAAGTTCCGGGACTTCACCGGCCAGGTGTCCACGGCGTTCGACCCGGCGCACCCGTCCGAGCCGTTCACGCTCGGTAACTGCGCCCCGGACCTCGGCTTGTACACGGACTGCCCGGTGGCGTTCGAGAATGTTCCGCCGGGAACTCCTCGGACCGTATTCATCAATCGTGAAATCAACGATCCGCTGGTGCAGGTCCCGATCGGTGGCCGGACCCGCCTCTTCAGCGGCGATGTGTTCATCACCCAGGCCGACACCTTGGTTACGGGCGGGAACAGTGGCTTCCCGGCGCTCAGCAACACCGGCGTTCCGTTCGTGTTCATCGACAACGATGTCCGCAACGGCCTGACGTACTATTACGCCGTCACTGCGTTTGACGTGAACTCGATTACATCAGGCCCGTCATCGTTGGAGTCGCCCCGCACCACCCAGCGTGTGACGCCGGGTGTAACCGCCGGCAACTACGAAAACTCGGCCACCATCACCACGGGCGTCATCGGCCGCAACGGGCTCCGGACGGACCGAGTGGTTCCTACCATCGATCCGGCCACGGGCAAGTTCAGCAAGCGCTTCCCGATTGCGAATGGCCTCTCGGTCGGCCTCGCCGGGTTCGTCCGCGAGCTGTTGAGCGCGCCGGGCGAGGTGAGCCTCCGGCTCGACTCGATCGGGCTGGGTACGCAGGCAGCGGCCGCGTCGCAGAACGCCATTCGGTACTTCACGGTCACCACGCCGAATGGGACCACGAATCTCGCCATACCCGTGACGATGTCTGCCACGACCGGTGCCACGGCGAGCACCGGGTCGTTCACGGCGATTACTGCTGATCCGGCCCTCGCCGCGCGCTACGGCGGTACCCCTGGCTACACCATCGCCGGGTCGTACGAGGACGTGGTCAACAGCGGGTACTACACCGGAGTTCTGCCGCGCGGTTGCGTCAACGGCGCACCCGGGTTCGGTTCCGCGCCGGGCTGCTATTTCAATGGCCCGCGCTGGTTCGTTGGCGACAACGAGACCAAGGACCATCCCAACGCCGGCAATCCCGGTACGTTCAGCACGGCTCTCGCGACCACCAATTTCAATAACTCCGGTGAGCTCACCGGCGTCGTAACGGTGCACCGCCCGGTTTCGTATCAGGACCGCGGCTCATTGTGGCGCAACTTCGAAGCTGCAGCGTCGCCTTTCGTGGGTGCCGCAGACTACCGCGTGTACTGGGGCGCGGCCGGCAAGATCGATTCGGTCGTTGACCTCACGCATGACGTGATTGTGCCCTTCCGGGCCAGAGCTGGTGCGACATGGGGCATCCTGAATGGATCTGATGTGCCGGCGGCGCAGAGCAGGGACAAGCGGGCCGCGCTCACGGCCAGCGACATCGGCTGTGTGGCGCCGTTCAAGACCGAGGCACAGACCCAGTCCAGCAGCGTTGCGATCTGCAGCGGTGCGGCGGTTTCGTTGGTCCAGACTGCGGTTCCGGGTCCGATCGTGTTGAACCACTCGAACGCGAACGGCGATACCGGTCCCACTTCGGACCTGCTCGCGCCGGTTGCTGCAAACAATGGCTTCGGGCTTTGGCTGCATGGTCGGTGGTTCATCATCGAGCTGGCCGGCGGAGCAGTTCCGGCGGCGGGTACGCAGTGGACGATGCGCGATTACATCGGCGCGATCCGCGGCGGAACCGGCACGGCGGGAAGCTTCGGCAACTACGTCTACACGCCGCAGACTTTCATCCCTGCCGGAACACAGCAGGAAATCGCGCTGTTCCAGTTCACGGCGGTCGGTGCCAAGGTTTCTTACCAGTTCGACGTCGTGAACCGGATCAACCCGTCGACCCAGGAGACGCTGGCGAAAATTCACACCGTGCCCGATCCGTACTACGTCACGAGTGCCTTCGAGACGACCACGAACAGCAAGATCATCAAGTTCGTGAATCTTCCGGAAACGGCGACGGTTCGGATCTACACGGCGAGCGGCGTGCTGGTGCGCGTCCTCAAGCAGGCCAGCACCTCGTTCGGCGGCGAGATCACCTGGGATGTCCGGAATCGGAACAACCAGTTTGTCGCCAGCGGTGTGTATTTCTATCACGTCGAAGCGGAAAACGGTGAGACCACCGTCGGCCGCATGACCATTGTCAACTACGTCCAGTAGCCCACAGAGCAGGGGCGGTGTGCCGGACACGGTGCACCGCTCCACCTCAGGAGAGCGACGCATGAATCGCAGCACTACACTTCGGTGGCTCCTCGCGGCTGCTCTGGTCGGCTTCGTCCCAGCCGTTGCCACGGCACAGGACGGGGGCAACAACGACCAGACGGGATTCGGCACCACAGCCGCGGAGTTCCTACTCCTCGGTGCCAATGCGCGCGGTACGGCGCTTGGGGGGTCGTACATCACCGTGGCATCCGACGTTGGCGGCACCAACGGGAATCCGGCAGCCCTGGCGTTGATGACGCGCCCGGGCGCCCAATTCTCGCAGTTCGACTACGTGGCCGACACCAAGCTGAATTGGGGCGCGGTCGCGTTCCCCTTCGGTGGCGGTGCCCGCGCGTTCGGCGTCCAGTTCGGGACGTTCGGTTTTCGGGACCAGCTGGTGTACACCGCCGACGCGCCGGAAGGCACGGGCGAGGTGTACAACGTGAGTGAGTCGTTCGTGGGGCTGACGCTGGCCCAGAACTTCTCCGATCGATTCTCGGTCGGCATCACGGTCAAGGGCATCTTCGACCAGCTCGGCCAGACCAACGGCTCGGCGTTCGCCATGGACTTCGGGACGCACTTTCACTCGAACCTCAATGGTCGCCCGATCCGCTTCGCGTTCGCGCTCACCAATCTGGGCACGACGCTGAAGTACGACGGCGACGCAATCCGTATCGGTACCCCGCGCGATTCCATTTCGGGAGAGGATCCGGTGCCGAACCTCAACCAGCCGAGCCTTTACCGGACCACCGGCTTCGCGCTGCCAACGATGTTCCGTGTCGGCCTTGCGTATGACGCTCTTTCGTCAGGCAACAGCCGCGTGACCTTGATGGGCGAGTTCAACCAGGCCCGCTCCAACAAGGCGGCCTTCGGTTTCGGTGCAGAGCTGGCCTCGGCCAAGCTTGGCGGCACCGGGTTCGGCGTCGCGCTTCGCGGCTCTTTCTCGTCGCAGCCCGCCAACACGTACTCCCTCGACTCGTTTGGCGTGGGCATCGACAACAAGCTCAGCGACGAGAAGAAGCAGGGCCTCGCCCTCGGCGCGGGCCTGATGTATGACACCTCTGGCTTCCAGGTTGGGTTTGACTATGCCTGGAAGAACATGGGGCTGCTCGGCGACGTTTCATTCTTTACGGTCTCGCTGGGCTGGTAAGCACCTTGCCGGATCCGGGGTGGCTCGCTTTCGCCGCCCCGGGTTCCGGTTCTCACAACGTCTGACCCGACTGGTGGTGCAGCAATGCTGAGTTCACTCCTGACTGGCCTCGTCGCTCTGTCGACGGTCGTGGCCCCGCCGAAGCTGGCGGTGCACGCTGTGCGGTTCTATTCGCCTGTGGCTGGCCAGACGAGCGTGCTGGCGTTCGTGCAGGTTCCGTATTCGCTGGCCGAGGTGGCTGGCGACCGCGTGGCGTGGAAGACCACCATTGAAGTGCAGGACGGCAACGGGATGACGATTCACCGCGAGGAACTGTGGCGCGGTGCACCCGCCGTCATGAAGCAGCCCGGTGCCTACGGTATCGAGCCGCTCCAGTTTGCCCTCACTGCCCGTGGCAAGTACACGATCATGGCCACCGTCCAGGACAGCGCTACTGGCAAAACCGCGTCGGCGCAGACCACGGTGGACGCCTACGGCAGCTCACCGATGGTGTCGGACCTCCTTCTCGCGAGTTCGATGAGGATCGCCGCTGAAGGCGACGCAGAAATGGCTCCTGGCGAGGTTGGCCGGGGTCGGCTCCGGTTCGTGACGGCGCCGGACTTGGTGCTCAACGGACTCTCGCCGGCGCTTTCTTTCCTGGTCGAGGTCTACTCGCCGAAAGCGGTCGATGTGTCAACGACGC
Organism: Gemmatimonadales bacterium; assembly: GCA_039915685.1. Lineage (GTDB taxonomy): Bacteria > Gemmatimonadota > Gemmatimonadetes > Gemmatimonadales > GWC2-71-9 > Palsa-1233. The sequence continues at coordinate 19,750 of JBDSMU010000065.1, forward strand.
TCGAGGTTCGTGACTCGGCGGGCGCGACAATCTACGCCATTCCGGCCTTCGACCAGCAGGTCGGCGAGGGTGGTGGGGTCATCCGTGGGACGGTTCCGCTCGACGGGCTTCCCGAGGGCGGGTACGTGCTGCGGGCCACCGTTACGATCGGATCCCAGAAGATCGAGCGTTCTGGTCGTTTCTGGGTGGGCAACCTTGAGGAGGCACTGGCGCGCCAAGCGGGTAACCGCGTCGCCGACCAGCTCACCGACGAGGGGTACTTCGGTTCATTGTCGGAGGATCAGCTTGACCGCGCAGCTGAAGCACTTGAGTTGATCGCAAGCAATCGCGAGCTGTCGGTGTACAAGGCGAGTGGCGACGGTCGGCTCTCGCTGGCTGCGAAACGGAAGTTTCTGGTTGACTTCTGGGCGCAGCGCGACCCCGATAAGGCGACCGAGGCAAATGAAGAACGGATAAACTTCTATCAGGCCATTGATTACGCCAACACGGCCTTTGCGGAAACCGGACGCAATGCGCGGCCGGGCTGGAAAACCGACCGTGGTCGGGTCTGGGCCCGGAATGGCGGAGCGCCATCCGAACTCCGGAGCCAGCCGCAGGCAGGCCGGGCTCCACCGTACGAAATATGGCGCTACACGAAGGGTCGGATGCGCTACTATGTATTTGCCGACCGGAACAACCTCGGGGCGTTCTCGTTGATGAAGTCGAACGACCTGAAGGAGCCGGGCAATGCCGCCTGGATCGAGATCATGACGCCGGAAGCGGTACGTGATATCGGGCAGTTCCTGGGCATCAACTTGTTCGAGACGTCACCCGGGTCGTTGCTCAATACCGGAACGCCCTGAGCAACACCATTGATCACTGACGGGGGCCGATTTGGCACCCATCACCTCTCCTGAGGAGCAGCGTATGAAGGGAATAGTTCGTGGGGTACTGGGTCTGGCGCTTGCAGTCGGCATGACCGCCTGCACCAACGACGACACGGTCGGCATTGGCGGCGACTTCAACAATGTTGACGTCGACAAGAACGCCCTCTTCGTCGGCGTCGGTGACAGCACCGCCGTGCTCGTGCGTCTGGTCAACGACCTCCGCGCCTCCACTCCGGCCGCCTTTACCGTCTCCAACGGTTCCGGCGTCCGCGTCACCTATGACGCGACCTACCGCCCCGATTACACTCAAGGCGACACCCTCATTGCCCCACTGGTGAAGCCGCAGCAGTGGTACTGGGTCGTGGGCACCGGAATCGGCCTCAACGAGGTCACGTTCACATCGGGTGGCGCGTCGACCACCATCCGCGCCTATGTCACGCCGAAGAATCTCGGCGCGGCACTTTCGAAGACCACCGGCGTCGTCGCGGGTGAAGTTCTCACGATCACCGCGCCGGCCGGACTGAAGTTCTCGCCGACGTCGGCGGTGACATTTACCACAGGTACTGCCGTCATAACCACCCGCGCGGCCGACGGATCGTCGATCTCGTTCATCGTCGGACCTGGAGTTACCGGGCCGGCCACGGTGACGCTGGTGCAGCAGACATTTTCCGGAGCTCCTGCGGTGTCGCTGGTGACCACGCAGGTACTCGCTGTACCGGCGGTGACGGTGGCACCAACGACGCTATCATCGGCCGCGCCGAGCACCGGGGCCTCGTTCACGGTGGCGCTTGGCGGTGGGCTTCGTTTCAGCAACACCGGCAAGGTCCTGATTGGTGGGGTTCAGGCAGGTATCATCGCGCTGTCGGCGGACTCGAGCACCGCAACGGTGGTCGCGCCCCTCAACGCATCGGGTGCTGTCACGTATACTGACTTGGTTCTCAACTTTCTGCCGAGCGTGAAGCTCGCGCTCCCGAGCGACAACAAGACAGTGACCCCGACGGCAACATTCGCTGGTGCGACCCTGGTAGGCACTGATGCCTTCGCCACCGCGCCAACGATCGCCCTTCCGACTGTCGTCGGGCAGAGCGTTGTCGTAACCGACAATGGTAACGTGTGGGGCACGCCTGCGGGTTGTGTCGGTGGCACCGGCGCCGATAACTGCAAGGTGTACAAGATCGTTGTCCCGGCAGGTCAGACGTTCACGCTGACGGGCATCTTCGATACGAATGCCGACATCGGCTTCTACCGTTTCAACTCGACGTTTGGGGGTCAGGCGACGATTGCTGACGCTCTTGGGCAGTCAGCCACCCGCACCGAGTCAGGCACGCTCGGCGCCAATCTGGCCGCCGGTACCTATTACATCATGGTGGCGTATTACGGTCCCGACTCATATGGTGCCGGTGCAGTCGCACGTCCGACGGTGATCCAGCTGAGGATCACCCGCACGCTCTAAGAGGCGAGCGGTATCTCGGCAACACGCCCCCCGTCCGGTTCGCCGGGCGGGGGGTGCGGTTGTTTGAGGGTTGAGAGGTTGAGAGGTTGAGAGGTTGAGAGGTTGAGAGGTTGAGAGGTTGAGAGGTTGAGAGGTTGAGAGGTTGAGAGGTTATCGAGCCGCCCCCCGCATCAAGCCAAAGGTCAGAGCGACAACCCGGCTCGCCCGAGGGATGAGCGGTGTGACTGGCTCACCGAGCGCACTCAGAAAGTCGAGCAGGTCCGAAACCTCAACAGCGGAGCCGTGGGCCACACGGACGTGATATCGGCATCGCGGCCCCGGGCCGTATGCCGATCCCTCCGAGATATTGAGAACAACCGACAGCGACGCTCGGCGGACTTGGTCGAGAGCGCCACTACGTTGCGGGCGCCAGCAGTCGTCGGCAAACCGGTGAATGGCCAATGCGCTTGCTCGGGCCTCGGTCCAAGCGACAAGCTTTCGGTGGTTCGACATGACGAACTCTCGTCACATGCCCGAATGCGAGCGGTCTGTTCTATTGCAGGCATTAGCGCAAATCCGCATCACCCCTTCAACCTCTCAACCCTTCAACCTCTCAACCTCTCAACCCTTCAACCTCTCAACCTCTCAACCTCTCAACCCCTCAACCCCTCAACCCATCAACCTCTCAACCCTTCAACCTTCCGTCTTCATCATCGCGAGCGCCACCGCCACATCCTCGCCGCCCCGCCACTGCATCTGGAACAGCCGCGAGTAGATCCCCCCGTGCCTGAGCAGCTCGGCGTGGGTGCCCTCCTCGACGATCCGGCCACCATCCATCACCACCAGGCGGTCGGCGCGCTGCACCGTGCTCAGCCGATGCGCGATGATGAGTGTCGTGCGGCCCACCAGCAGCCGCTCGAGCGCTGCCTCGACCAACCGCTCACTTTCATTGTCGAGGGCGCTGGTGGCTTCGTCCAGCACCAGCACCGCAGGGTTCTTCAACACCGCTCGTGCGATCGCGATCCGCTGCCGCTGCCCCCCGGATAGCTTGATCCCGCGCTCGCCCACGATCGTGTCGTAGCCGAGCGGTAGCCTGGTGATGAACTCGTGGGCGTTGGCGACTTCTGCAGCTGCCACGACCGCCTCGGCGCTGGCGTCGGGCCGGGCATAGGCGATATTGTCTCGCACCGAACCGGCGAACAGGGCCGGGTCCTGGGGCACCGTACCCACGACCCTTCTGAGATCGTGGAGGCGCAGCTCGCGAACATCGATGCCATCGAGCCGCACGGAACCGTCGTCAACGTCCCAGAAACGGGTCAGGAGCGACGAGATCGTGGTCTTGCCGGCGCCTGATGCACCCACCACCGCCACGACCTCGCCCGGCGCAATGCGCAGCGAAAGACCATCGAGGACCGGAGCACCGGATTCTGGGCGGTAGCGAAACACCACATCCCGCAGCTCTACCTCACCCAGCACCGGGCGATGCAGCTCTGTGGGGCTCGGCGGGTCCGAGATTCCACTTTCCGTCTCGAGAAGTTCGAATACCCGTTCCGCAGCCCCAATCGCCTCCTGAAACGCCGAAAAGGCAGTGGCCAGCGCCCCGATGGCGGCAGCGATGGTGACCGTGTAGAGCATGAACGCGACCAGCCCGCCAGCGGTGAGGTCGTTGTTGAGCACCATCACTCCGCCCTGCCAGACGACGGCGGTAATCGCGCCGAAGGTCGTAATGGTCAGGACCCCGAAGAACATCGCCCGGACGTGTGCCCGACTGAGCGCTCGCTCGATCACCTTTGCGATGCGTGCGCCATAGCGCTCCCGCTCCGCGCCTTCCTGCGCGAAGCTCTGAACCACACGAATCTGGGAGAACGCTTCCTCGGCCTGCGCCGTGGCCTGCGCCACCTGATCCTGCACGCTGGTGGAGATCTTCTTGAGGCGCATCCCGAAGAACACCGCTGACCCGATCACCACCGGCACCACCGCGAGCGCAGTGAGCATCAGGCGCGGTTCCATCAAGGTCAGTACCACGATTCCACCGACCAGTGCCAGGCACTGTCGCGAGATCTCGGCGACCTGGTGGCCCATCACGCCCTGCAGCAGGCCGATATCGGCGCCGAGGCGGGAAGTCAGTTCTCCGGTGCGGCGATCGGCAAAGAAGGCCGGGGGCATCGACAGAAGCTTGGCGAAAAGTTCGCGCCGGAGGCCGGCCACGGCCCGCTCGCCGGTCGCCGAGAGCCAGTAGGTCTGGATGTAATTGAGGACAGCTTGCACGGCGAACATCAGGAGCATGCCAAGCGCGATGCGGTCGAGCCGGCTGCGGTCACGCCGCTCGAAGGCAGCGTCGAGGAGGTACTTCACCACCTGCGGGAAGGCGAGCGAAATCGCCGAGGCCAGCAGGAGTGCGACGGTGGCGATTGCGAGCCCGCCACGATACGGCCGCACCCGCGGCCAGAGCCGCAGCAGGGGGCGGAGCGAGACCCGCGGCATTCGCTTCAGGTCAGTGACCCTCGTGATTCATGGCGGGAGGAACAGCGGGAGTGTCTCCCCGACGGAGGAATACATGTTCGGATGGCGGTACGAAGTGCCCGAACGGTACCACCCGATCGACAGCCATCGCGACAAAGAGCACCGCGAGATAGACCAGCGAATACTTGTAGAGCACCCACGTGGTGGGGGTCACACCATCCTCACGCCAGATCTTCCAGCAGAGCTGGATGAAGCGGGCGCCGAGCGCAACGGCAATCACGCCGTAGAGGACGCCATTGACGCCGACGAACACCGGCATGATGGTGAGTGGAATCAACATCAGGGTGTAGATCAGCATCTGTCGCTTGGTCTCGACCTCGCCGTGCACATTGGGCATCATCGGCACCCCCGCGGCGCCGTAATCGCGCTGCTTGTTGAGCGCGAGTGCCCAGAAGTGCGGCGGGGTCCAGTAGAAGACGATTGCAAAGAGGTAGAGTGCGCCGAGGTCGACCGAATTGGTCATCGCGGCCCAACCGACAAGAGGCGGGAAGGCCCCGGCAGCGCCGCCGATCACGATGTTCTGCGGGCTCGATCGCTTGAGCCATACGGTGTAGATGAAGACGTAGAAGAGCAGACCGGACAGCGCGAGCCACGCACTCAGCGGGTTGACGAACACCCAGAAGATCGTGAATGCTGCCGCGCCGAGCGAGATGCCGAATAGGAGTGCCGCGGCGGGCGGAAGGCGACCGGAGGGAATCGGACGCAGGCGGGTGCGCGCCATCCGGTCGTCGATGTCCCGATCGAACCACATATTGATCGTGTTGGCGCCGCCGGCCATCAGATATCCAGCGAGTGTTACCCAGCCGATCAGCGCGAGTGACGGCAAGCCTACGGGCGTGATGAACATCGGCGCCACAGTTGTGACCAGGAGGAGCGAGATGATCCGCGGCTTGGTGAGCGTCACCAGATCGGCGACGAGTGACGGGGAGCGAGCAGCGGCGGCAGCGTGGGTCATCAGGACTCGAGAAGAAGGTTGAAGGGTTGAGAGGTTGAGAGGTTGAAAGGTTCAGAGGTTGAAGGGGCTCTCGCTTCATCCTTCTGATGGTATGCGGTTACAATTTCACGACAGCAACTTACCCGGCTGCCACACCCCCCTCAAGCAACTGCCCTCCCCGGCGAACCGGAGAAGACGCATGACACATGCAGGCACGGCCCCAGAGGAGCGGCTGCCGCGCAACATCGGCCTCTGGAGCGCGGTGGCGATCCTCATCGGGACGACCATCGGTAGCGGAATTTTCCGGGTGCCGGCAGCCGTGGCCACCACCCTCGGCGATCCGCGGGCGATGCTGCTGGCCTGGGTGCTGGGTGGCGTGGTCACGCTGACTGGGGCGCTGGCGGTTGCGGAACTGGCGGGGATGTTCCCGCGGTCGGGAGGCATATTCGCCTATCTCCTCGAGTCGTGGGGTCCGCTCCCCGCGTTCCTCTTTGGTTGGGCCGAGATGACGGTGATCCGGGCGGCGGCAATCGGGGCCATTTCGACCATCTTCGCCGAGTATCTCGGTCACTTCATCGCGCTGTCGCCCCAAGAGGTGCGCTACGTCGCGGCCGGGGCCATCGTGGTGATCGCCGCCCTCAATTATCTCGGTGTTTCGTACGCATCGGCGCTGATGAATGTCACCACCATCCTCAAATACGGGGCGCTCCTCGGGCTCTCGCTCTTCGCGTTCACGGCGGGAAACGGCTCCACGGCCAACTTCACCGCCACGGGGGTCGGGCTCGTCACGGGCTCCGCGATCTTCACGGCGCTTGTCCCCATCATGTGGACGTACGATGGCTGGTCGAATCTCTCGTTCGTGGGAGGCGAGATTCGGGATCCGAGCCGCACCCTGCCGAAGGCATTGATCCTGGGCACAGCTGCGATTGTGGGGATCTACCTGCTGATCAATGCAGCGTACCTCTACCTGGTGCCGGCGTCGGAGATGCCGGGGGTGCCGTTGGTGGCTGCGACCGCCGCGGAGCGGATCCCAATGTTTGGGGCCGCCGGGGCCGCGATCATCTCGGGAATCGTGATGGTCTCCACCTTCGGATCGGCCAATGGCTCGGTGATGACCGGCCCCAGGGTGATTTTCGCGCTCGCCGACAGAGGACTGTTCTTCCCGATCATCGCCCGGGTCTCCCCGCGTTTCAAGACCCCGTCGGTGGCGATCTGGATGGCGGCGACACTCTCGGTCATCTACGTGTTGCAGAACGACTTCGCGGCCCTGGCCGACATGTTCGTGCTGGGCGTCTGGCCGTTCTATGCGATGGCGGTGGCAGGCGTCTACATCCTCAGGAAGCGGCGGCCCGACGCGGAGCGGCCGTATCGGACGCTGGGCTACCCGATCACTCCTGCGCTCTTCCTGCTTGCCTCGCTCGGGATGATGGGGAACGCGATGGTTACCGAGCCCCGGAAAACCGGGGTCACTTTCGCCATCATTCTCGCCGGGGTGCCGGTGTACTTCCTCTGGCAGCGGTTCGGGCGGCCGGCCCGATGAATCCGGTACAGGCCGCGCAACTGTTTCGATCTCGTTGCTTGCGCGGTCCGGGTTCGGACACGACATTTCTCTCCGTGACACCTCCCCCCACCCCAGGAAACACAGGAGCAATGATGCGACGTTTTGTTCGTTTGGCACTCACCGTGTCGAGCGTCCTCGCGGCGTTCCTTGCGCTGCCCACGATCGGTGCGGCGCAGGGCGTGACCACGGGCGCGGTTAGCGGGGTCGTGAGCGACTCTGCCGGCGGCACGATCGAAGCCGCGGTGGTACGCGTCTCGAACTTGGCAACCGGATTCAACCGCACCGTGACCACTCGTTCCAACGGGTCATACTTCGTCGGCGGCCTCGAGATCGGACGCTACCGGGTGGCGGTCACGGCGATCGGGTTCAGGCCTGGCGCCGTGAACGAGGTTCGAGTGGCGCTCACCCAGACTGTCCGGGCCGACGTCGCACTGGTGCGCCAGGCCGTTCAGATTCAGGAGCTCGTCACAGTGGCGCTCGCCGACGCGGCGGTGTTCGCACCGACCCGCACCGGTCCGCAGACGACGATATCCGATTCGCAGGTCGCGCGGCTCCCGACGCTCAATCGCCAGCTCCAGGACTTCATCCGGATCTCGCCCCAGGTCACCACGAATCCTGGTGCCGGCGGTGAGCTGTCGGCCGCGGGGCAAAGCAATCGTTACAACGCGATCCAGGGTGACGGCACCACTCAGAACGATCGGTTCGGCCTGGGTGACACCGGCGAGCTTGGCGGTCAGGCCGGCGGCCGCGGCATCTCGCTCGAGGCGATCAAGGAGTACCAGATCGTGGTGTCGCCGTTCAACGTGACCCAGGGTGGCTTCACCGGCGCACTCGTGAACGCCGTCACCAAGAACGGCACAAACCGTTTCACCGGCTCGGCCTTCTACACGTTCCGCAACCAGGAATTGGCGACCAACGATCCGTTCATCGCGCAGAACAAGTTCTCGATCAAGCAGTACGGCGCGTCGATCGGCGGCCCGATCATCAAGAACAAGCTCCACTTCTTCCTGGCGGGCGAGCTCAATCGCTCCATCCGGCCGGCCGGCGGGCCGTTCGTGGGTCAGCAGGGTGTCAGCGGCGCCAACGCGGTGCGGGTCGACCAGGCCACGGTCGACCGATTCAACGCGGCGCTGGCGCAATATGGGATCGAGGGCGGTTCCGGCGCGTCGCAGAGCAACGAGAACCCGGTCGGGAACTTGGTGGCCCGCCTCGATTGGCAGGTCTCGCCGACCAGCCGAGTGGTGATCCGCGAGATCTACAACGACCAGAAGGCCGATGACTTTTCGCGGTCGGCCGGGACGTTCGCGCTGACGTCGAACCGGTTCAAGCGGAGCGAGCAGGTCAACTCGCTCACCGGCCAGTTTTTCAAGACGTTCGGTAACGGCGCCAGCAACGAGTTCCAGGTCGGCTTCATCCGGCAGCGCTTCGCCCGTGCCTTCGACCAGATCGGTCCGCAGATCACGGTGACCAACATCAACTCGCCGACCGTGTCGGGACAGACGGTCAATCTCCGCGCTGGTCCGGACTCGTCGTCGCACGTCAACCAGCTCGACCAGGACTTCATCGAGCTCCGCAACGACCTGACTTTCCCGGTTGGCGGCGGCAGCCACCTGATCACGGTGGGCACGCGCAACGACCTCTACAAGGTGCGCAACGCCTTCTGGCAGAAC
>JBDSMU010000005.1:0-10590 GCA_039915685.1 Gemmatimonadales bacterium
TCTCAGGACGGTCGCGCTTCTTGCTCACGTCGATAACCTTGACGGTGAGCGGCAGGTTACGGGTCCCGACCAACTTGTCGTGCGCCGGGTCGAGGTAGATCACGATGTTTCTCGTATCAGCCGCGTCGAGGTCGCGCTGGAACTGGACTGCCCCGTTCTCTCCACCCTCGCGTACCGTAACGCGAACCCGGCGCATCCCGGTGCGCTCGAACGTCACGACACTCTTCATGCCCTCGTGGGTCCTCACCTCGATGGTGCGTATTACGTACGCGTAATACTCTTCGGCATAGCGCACCAGATCATCGCGCCGGGCGCGCAGCCCGTTGATGAGCCGGTCGCCCTGTTGGGCCACGAACGGGGGCGGAAGGGTCGATACCGCGGCGGTGATTAGTGAATCGGTGAACAGTCCCTGGAGGCGCCGAGCCTCGCTGACGAAGGCGCCGCGGTCGAGCCTCGACAGGACCAAACGATCAAGTGGCGCCGCCGTCTCGGCGAGGCGGTGGATTGGCGGAAAGCTGGATGAGAATCCACCGTAGCGCGGCAACAATGCACGGGTCAGCACACCGACTAGACCATCAATTCTAGCGAACGCCCAGTCGCGGTCTTCGGGAATCGCATCCCATTTGGTGACACCATTCTCGACCTGACGACCCCAGCGCCACTGCCCCGCATGTCGATCCCAATCTCCCACGAGCATGTCGATGAGGCGGGTCCGGAGGTACCGTGATGCATCGACCGTCGCTGTCGGATCGGCCCGCAGCTCGTCGGCGAGAGACTCCCCATCAATGATCTTGGCGTATCCTCCGAAGCCGGGTCGGTCACCGTCCCGCTCGTTCGCGTTGAGCGCCAGGATACCCACGCGACCGGCAAACATCGCCCGATACCTTCCGAGGCGCATGTCGTTCGGCACCACGACCGCAATTGGTTTCGGCGCGCTGATTCCCGCTGCCTCGAGCAGTTCGCCCACGACTACGGCGCCGAACGGAAATTGTGCCGACATCTGATCGTCGAGCACCGAGAAAGCAACACTGTTGCGCAGCGCCACAGGTAGAACCTTGCTCGGGTTCTTGACGATGGGTCGGAACTCGTACTCCAGACCGTCGCGGCCGGCGAATCGCAGCCCGACCGTCTGCATGCCACCGATGATCTTGATGGGGTGCAACCCATGTCCCACCGAATCAAGATCAAGAACCGGCAGCTTGACCGGTGTACTCCAGAGCTCACGATTGAGGTCGCCGGCGAGCAGCCGACGCACCGGGCCTGCTCGGTAGCTTTTTCCCGACGTCGTTGTAACGGAGTCGTGCCCGTGAAGGAGGACGCGGGTCGAGACGGCAACGGGCGCGGGCCTGAGCGTCTCCACGTCCTTCTCGGCCGCAATGGCGCCGCCTACCAAGCCCTCTGACGTCCACCACGGTGTCCCGGCGGCCAGCGAATCCGGGAGGAGCAGGCTATCGGGAATAACAGGTGTGAGTTCACGGGGGCGCTTCGACGGCCCAAGCAGCGATGCTGAGTACACAATCTTGAACGCATTGACGCCCTCGGTGCGGCATCTCTGAATCGCTTCAGCCGTTCCGATGCACGTGAGGTGCTGGCGGTCGCCGCCGATCACGAAGAGATCGACACCGTCGTCCTTCCTGAACACCAGCATCATGTAACCCGGTTGCTCTCCGCCCCACACCAGTCCCGGCCCCATCGCGATCGCGGACACCTTGCTGCCGGCACCGCTCACAAGGTTGAAGCGGGGGTCGAAGTCGGCAGCGCCGGTGAGCACCTGCAGAGAGTGATCGTGGCCGCCGGCGTAGACCAGGGGTGGCTTCTTGCTCGCCTCGAAGGTGATCCGGAGCTTACCCAACAGCTCCTCGTAGGCCGGCGAATTGAGGTCCTGCACCAGCGCGCCGGTGCGCTTGAGGATGTAGTCAAGTCCACCGGTGTAGTACCCTGGCACCACCGCTCCGTGCGGACCTGCCGAGAAGTACGGGTGGTGGGCGACGATGATCACCTCGCGATCTCCCGCACCATCGATCGCGTTGCGGAGACGCCCGAAGAACTGATCGTGCATCACCGGCGAGCGTTCCTGGAGGAACCAGTGGGTGTCCATGAAGATCACCCGAACGTTTCGCCGCAGGTCGCGCACGATCGGACCGGGGTCCCCGGCGTTCGGGATGAGGGCGACGAGCGGACCTGTCTCGCGCGCTGCGAGCAACTGCTCCTGCTGGTTCTTGACGCGATGAATGCCGAGATCGCCGACGGCATTCGCCCAATCGTGATTTCCCGCAACAAAGAGTCCGACGGTGCGGTGTTTGATCGCTTCCGCGCCGCCGACCAGATCAACCTGGCTCCGCAGGTGGCTGGAATCCACCGCGAACGCCGGGTCGTCTCGGTTTCGCACACCGACCGGATAAACGTTGTCACCGAGGAAGAGGACCGCGACCGCAGAATCGCGATGCAATCCCGCCGACCACCGCTCGACATCGGCGCCCAGGGCGTCCAGTAACGGTGACGTTCCGGCTTCAGCCGCCCCGGCATCGCCAATCAGGAACACGGCTGCGTCGACGTCCCCCGGATCGGCGAGCGGGACGCCGCCGACGTCGCCGAAATCCAGAGGCGCCACATGGAGCAAGTTCGTCGCCCCGAAAACCGCAAATCCCGCGAGGGCCACCATTACAATGAGTCCGGCAGCCGCAGCAACCACCGGGTGCTTCGGCACATGACGGATCCTGAGCGCCGCGATGCTGCCCACCAACAGCCCGACTGCGGCGCCGATGACTCCGCCCGCCCAGGAACCGGCACCCGCAGCCAGCATCGCACCGCCAACCCCTGCGCCGATCACCGCGCCGACCACCATGCCACCGAACCCGGAGATGGTGGCCCATGCCATCGCGCCGGGGCGCTGACGGGCCAACTGGAATGCTGCCAACGCTACGAGCGGGACTGGAAGTACTTCCCACCGAAAGGCAAGGAGGTCCTCCACCGAGAAGATGAACTGACCAACCTGTGCCTCGGCGACAACGATCGCCAGCGTGACCACAAATCCGATAATGGCGCCGCCAAATGTCGCCAGCGCGATCACCAAACCACGGAACACCCGGAACTTGAGGCTTCGGCGTTGCCTGGGTGTCGGATGATCGAGGTCAAGGGGTGCGGCGTCGACGGCGGCGGGCGTGTCAGGCGACTCGGCCATGAGGGCGGATCCACGGGGCTGGAGGAGGTCGATCGTTTGCTGCTGGAGACGTGTGAGCCGCGGCCAGTGGGACAGCCCGGCTCGGCGCTCACCAGTCGGTTGGGGCGTAGTCCTTGAGGAACTGACCCCACACGTGGTTTCCCGTGTTGATCCCGTCGATGATCGGATCGACGATGCGCGCCGCCCCATCGACGATGTCGAGTGGTGGGTGGAATCGGTGCTCCTCCACCTTCTTCGCAGCGAGCTCCACGGTGTCCTCGTCGGTCACCCACCCGGTGTCGACCGCGTTCATGTGGATGCCAGCCGCCTGATAGTCGGTCGCCGATGTACGAGTCATCATGTTGAGCGCGGCCTTGGCCATGTTGGTGTGCGGGTGGCGGGTTGTCTTGAACTTGCGATAGAACTGCCCCTCGACCGCCGAAACATTGACGATGTGCATGTCTCGCGCGCCCGATTGCATCATCAGGCCTTTCAATCGTGCATTGATGATGAACGGCGCCACGGCATTGACGAGCTGCACCTCGAGCAGCTCGACCGAGGGAACATCCGCCATCAGCATGCGCCAGGAATTGCTGTCGCGCAGGTCCACCTGCTGGCGGTCCTGGTCGAGGCGACCGGCCGGGAAGAGGTCACTCTGCCCTGCGTACTCCTCAAGCAGAAGTGGAACCTGCGAGAGTTGAGCCGCGTGGGTGAGTCCGACCGCCGTGCGGGACACCGTACCGGACTGCCCGTCAGTGAGCAGGTCCGGTCGCCGCACACCGTCCCACGTGTCGACGAGCCGTCGCACGTGCACCGGCATGGTGCCGAGCGACGCGGCCTCGGCGTCGAGCATGTGTCGATAGAACTCCGGAGGTCGCCGAACAGTTTGGCAAGCGTTGTTGATGATGAAATCCAGGCGGTCGTGGGTGTCAGTGAGGTGGCGACAAAACTCCTCGACACTCGGCGTGTGTCGCAAGTCGAGGCCGACGATCTCGAGCCGGTCGCCCCACTCGGCGAAGTCGCGCTCGGAGGCGTAGCGCGCTGCCGAGTCGCGCGGGAAGCGCGTGGTCACGATGAGATGAGCACCTGAGCGGAGCAGCTTGATGCCGGCCTGATAGCCGATCTTGACTCGTCCACCCGTCAGGAGCGCCACCCGGCCGTTGAGGTCTGCGAGTTCGCCCCGCTTGCGAAAGTTCAACGCCGCACACGTCGGGCAGAGCTGATCGTAGAAGTGATGCACCTGCGTGTAGTCCTGCTTGCAGACGTAGCAGTTCTGCGGGTCGCCAGTGATGCGCGCCTCGGCGTCGGTCTCGACATCCTGCTGCGAGAAATCACGGGGCGGGAAAACATTTGGTGTGGTGAAAACGGTCTGCCGCCGCAGTGATCGGATCCCGGTTGCGGCGAGTACCGTCTCGATCTTCTGGACCCGTTCGGTCTTGTCGCGCCGCTGGCTGGCCTTGACGAGCTGGCGTCGAGCGTGAGCATCGGGGCTGAACACTTTTCCGGCCACGTCCACGAGACGCCGCCGATCGGTGTCGTCGAGGCGGAGGAGGAGCGCACGGTCGTCCCGGATCCGCTCAAGGAAGGCGATGACCTGCAGGGTCTCGCTCAGGAATGGGTCGCGGGTATCCGTCATGCACCAAAGGTAGCGGTGCACGAAAAAGAGGCCGACATCACCGATGCCGGCCCCCCTTTTTTCCAGTCGCCAAACCTTTAGCGGCCGTCGCCGTCGGCGTCGCCGGGCATCGCCCGCTCCACGCGATGCCACGCATCACGGGTGGCGTCCTTTGCCTGGTCCCACTTCATGTCGGCTGAGTGCTTGGTCTCCTCCCACTCGCGACGCACATCGCCCTCAGCTTCGTCGAAGCTGCGACCCTTGTGGCGCCCATACGACTCCCAGCCGTGCCGGTAAGCGGGCTGGTAGGTGTCATACGCCGAAGCACCCGCCGCGTACGGGCGGCTTTTGTAGTTGTCGCGCCAGTAGGCATCTTCGACGGTAGGATCGATCGCCTCGGCGACTCCCTTGCCGGTAAGTCCGCCGACCACGGCGCCAACCGCGCCGCCAACTACGGCACCGATCGGGCCGCCCACCATCGCGCCGGCCGCCGCGCCAGCGACGCCACCGCCAGCAGCACCTACACCGGTCCCCACCGGATGCGAACCGGGGGCGCCGGTCAGCGGATCACGATTGGCATCGGTCCCGCGAGTCGTGTCGTCAGCCATCAGTATCTCCTGATTGAGTACAATGTTGATACTGCACGCTCGTAAACATGAGCTACTCCCGGTGACGACACAGTGCCGGTCGTATGCACTCCCAAGGTTCGAATCCGCATTTTATCGGGCTGCGAGGTGATCCCGCAACAGCGCGTTCACCGTGTGCTGCTGAAGGATGGGCAATGCGTGCGAAGCCTGCGGAATGATGATGAACTGGCGCGCCCCGATGGCTGCTGCCAGGCGTTCGCCACCAGCGGACGGCGCGAGCGGGTCGCCGGCCCCGCTAATCACCAGCGAAGGCAAGCCCTGCAGCGCCGTCAAATCAGACCCTGGGTGCTCGGCAAGAGCTCGAAATTGTGCCCGGGCGACGGCGGGACGCCGTCCGACCGGTCGGCCGAACTCGACGCCCAATCGGGCGGCAATGGTATCGATGCCGTCGCGCGAAATATCGTGCTCACTCGCCAGCATTCGGGTCAGTGCCCTCGTCCGAATTGCCGGCGGGCCCATCAGCGCAGTAAGGCCATGGCGCCACAACCCCCGCCGTGGATGGAGCACATCCCGTCCGCGGCGGAAGGTGCAGAGGAGCGCGAGCGACTTGGTGCGGTGGGGATGGCGCAGAGCCAGCTCCTGGGCGACGACGCCACCCATCGAATGACCGACCAGGTGCGCGCGCTCCCAACCCAGGGCATCAAGCAGATCCAGTGCGTCGTCCACCAGCGATCCGATCGTCACCCGGTGATCAGGGGCCGGAGTATTGCCGACCCCTCGGTTGTCGTACCAAGCGCAGGTGTGGTATCGCGCGAGGACCCGGAGTTGGGGCATCCACGCTCGTCCCGCGAGGCCGAGGCCCTGGAGGAAGAGGACAGGCTCCCCCGAGCCCCATGTGGCCGATGCCACGAGCCCAGGCTCCAGCGCCGCTGTGGTGGCCGCGATGTCGCTGAGTTGTGTCATCGGGTTGAGTGGGTCCGTCTCCGTGGACAGCAGGACGTTTCCCTCACCTTGAGGTACCAATGAGCATCTTCGGAAAATTGCGTGACAAGATCTTCGGCAAGGACGAGTTCAGCGACGTGTCGTCCGGATCGACCTCTGTCAACACCGGCCATTCCTCACCACCGGCAGGCAGCGCCATCACCGAGCGTGATGTCGAGGCGCTCCTTGCGAAGCGCGCCGCCGCGGCGTCGGAGCCACTCAATTGGCGCACCTCGATCGTCGACCTGATGAAACTGGTCGACATGGACAGCAGCCTGTCCGAGCGGAAGGAACTCGCCACTGAACTGGGCTACACCGGCGACATGAACGACAGCGCCGCCATGAACATCTGGTTGCACAAGCAGGTGATGCGGAAGCTCGCCGAGCACGGCGGCACGGTCCCGGCCGACCTGCTCGACTAACCGCAGCGGCACGGCGCTGTCCCGTCAGGGACGGCGCTCCCCGCCGTTGCCGCCTCCAAAAATCTTCCGGAAGAGTCGGGACGCCCCGCGCCGTATGGCATCTCCGAGGTTCCCGCCGTCGGTCGTGTCTTGAACTTCCATCTCGATGCAAGGTCGTTCGGGCGGCTCCGTCCCTGCCAGAAAAATCTCTTTGGCGTCACATTCGGTATAAAACCCTTCGTACCCCGCTGGCGCGCTCGCCTCGATGATTCCCGGCGGCGCCTCGAACCGTGCCGTGCGTCCGGCCAGCGCACTGGCAAGGAATCGCGTTACAATCGGCATTGCACCGGTCGCACCGGTGAGCCGAGTTGGGGTGGCATCGTCGCGTCCGACCCAGACTCCCACCACGAGCTCAGGCGTGTAGGCAACAAGCCACGCGTCCTTCCAATCGTTCGACGTTCCAGTCTTTGCGGCCAGTCCTCCACGATACCGCCGTGCGATGAGCCCGTATGCCGTTCCGCGGCTCACCACGCCTTCGAGCGCCGAGGTGACCAGGTACGCCACGGCCGGATCAAGTACCTGCGTGCCAGAATCCGCGAAGGCCGCCGGAACCGCCTGACCACCCGTGCTCACTCCCAAGACGGCGCGGGTGGGAGCCAGCCGGCCCTCGGCCGCGAGCACACCATAGGCGCGCACCAGCTCCAGCATCGTCAGTTCCCCACTGCCCAGCGCGAGACTTGGCACCGGAGCCAGCTCGCTGATGATGCCCAACCGATGTGCAGTCGCGACCAGCCGGCCAGGACCGAGGACCAGCCCCACGCGCGCGAATGGCACATTGAGCGACTTCTCCATCGCGCGGCGTAGCGTCACGGTCCCGCGATAGCTCCCGTCGTAATTCGACGGGGTCCAGATCCCATCCGGAGTGGTGACACTGAGCGGCGCATCATCGAGCCGGGACGCGAGCGTGAAGGCCGGGACGCCGGTACTATCCGGTTCGAGCGCGGCGACCGCAACGATTGGCTTGAAGGCGCTGCCAGGCTGTCGCTTCGCATCGACCGCACGATTGAACTGTGTCGCGACATAGTCCCGGCCACCCACCATGGCGAGGATTTCTCCTGTTCGCGGGTCGATCGCCAGCAGCGCCGCCTCGACCCCGCGTAGCCGCGCTCCCCGCATGACCTCACGGATCGCCTCCTCGGCGGCCGACTGAAGGCGCGCATCGAGTGTGGTGTAAACGCTCGCACCACGCTGCGGAAGCCCGCGCGGCAACAGTTTGGTCACATAATCCCTGAAGTAGCGAGCGTCTGGACCCGGCGCGGAATGCGCCCTGGACGACACAGCCATTCCGCGAGCGGTTTCGGCTTCAGCCAGAGTGACCCTGCCCTGCGCCAGCATCAACTGGAGGACCAGATCGCGCCGCTCCTTCGCCGACTCGGGGTTCCGGGTGGGAGCGTGTCGATTCGGGGCGTGAATCATTCCAGCCAGCAGCGCCGATTCCGCGAGTGACAGGTCGCCAACATCTTTTCCGAAATAGTATCGCGCACCCACACCCATGCCGTGCAGCGCCCTGCCACGATCCTGGCCGAGGTAGATCTCGTTGAGGTACGCCTCGAGGATTTCCGACTTGGGATACCGCGCCTCGAGGACAGCAGCCATCGCCGCCTCGCGAAGCTTGCGGAGGGGGGTACGATCGGCGGTGAGGAAGAGGTTTTTCGCGAGTTGCTGGGTGATCGTGCTTCCGCCCTCGGCGATACCGCCAGCGCGCACGTTGGCGAGGAGCGCACCGCCAATGCGACGCAGGTCGAGCCCATCGTGGCCGAGGAATCGCTGGTCCTCAACCGCCAGGACTGCATCGACCAAGTCCTGCGGCACGTCGGAAAGCACCACAGGCAGGCGCTCCTCACCCGGCCCGCCACCAACCTCGCCGATTGGCACTCCGACGGCGGTGGTGATCGCCTCGGGCGTCCCACCCCACGGCACCGGCCGGGCGTGAAACGCCGTCGGTACCCGGGCATCACGCGGGGTGAGTGTCGCTCGCGCCATTGCCTCGCCCACCAGCGCCGCCGTTGACACCAAAGCGACGATGACAAAAGCGACACCGATCCGCCTCCAGGATAGGTACGCGCGTCCCACCGCCCACCAGTGCCGGACCCTCAGGCGGGCGACGTCGAGCATTTCACGCGATCGGTGTGAGTTCATCATTGTTCCCAACGCGTAGGAAGGCAACACAGTTTCATCATGGAACCAAACCAAGGACGGAATCTGACGTAAAGATGTACCAATCCACTCGGCTGGTGGTGGCGTAACACTGATGCAACACCAAACCGCGGCTTCCCGCTGCGGCCTGGATCCATCATCGCCGGGAGACAACGCATGAAAAACTGGGTAGCTGCGCGGGTGCGACTCGTGCCCACGCTTGCGGCCATCGGTGCCGCCGTCGCGATCGTCGCGGTCGGCTCCGTGGTCGCATCAGACCACCAGGACACCCCCCTCGCCGAGTTCAATCCACAGTTCGATGTGAACGACGTGTACGCCTTCCCTGCCGCAACGCCGGGTCGGACCGTGCTCGTGCTCGGCACCTCTTCGCCGATCACGCCGGCACAGACGTCGTCGCGCGGATTCGGAACCAAGAATGAAGTGCTCTACCAGCTCAAGATCGACAACACCGGTGACGCCGTCGAGGACCTCGTCATCCAGTTCACGTTTACCGGCAATGCCAAGAACCAGCGCGTCTCGATGCAGGGACCGGCTGCTCCTATCCGCACCGGTACCACCAATGTCCTGATCAGCGGCAAGAAGGACCTCGCCGGACCGACCGGCACGACGCTCGGCTCGGCGTCCGCCGTGCAACTCTTCGCCGGTCCGCGCGAGGATCCGTTCTTCATCGACCTTGAGCAGTTCTTCCGGATCATCCCGGATCGCAAGCCGGAAAGCGGCACGCTATCGCTGCTTCCCGAGACTCCGACGGCATCGTCGTTCCGCGAGCCCGGTGAAGCGATCGACTTCCTTCGCGGCATCAATGACCTCGCGATCGTGGTCGAGTTGCCGACCGCCATGCTGACCAACAACGGCATGAACCCGCGCTTCGGCGTGTGGGGCACCACCAGCCGCCGCCGCTAGACGTGACCGCCACTCGATACTCACACGGGCAAGGAGCAACAAACATGTGGAAGCAGAAAATCTGGGCGGGGGCCGCGGTACTCGGTTTCGCGCTTGCCGCCTCAGGATGCGCGGATGATGGAAGCCAAAGCAGTTCGCTGGCATCCAGCGCGGCCGTGACGGCCGATGACGAGGCGATATACGAACAAGTGGAGTTCCTCGGCAATCCGCTGGTGAGCGAGGTCACGATCATGAAGGTGAACCACGACCTCTACAACCGGACGCAGCCATACAACACGGCGACGTTCCTGCCGCAGACCGCCGCCTTCGTCACCGACGCCGGTCGACCGCTCTCGCTGGCGCAGACGCTGGGCCGCGTCCTGTACCCTGACATCCTCGTGGTAAACACCGCGCGGGATCCGTCGACGTCGGGCTGGTTGAGCTGGGCGCTTGCGGACGGATGGGGTGGACGCAACCTGTCGGATGACGTTGTCGATCTCGGACTGACCGCAATCTTCAGCTCGTTCCTGGAGTCAGAAGGTGCGAAGTGCGAACCGTTCGCGTTGCCGCTGTGCACCGACAATGTCGACAGCAACGACCGGTCGTTCAGCGACACGTTCCCGTACCTGGCGACGCCTAACTAGTCGTCGTGGCCTTCCCGTCCGCCAACCGGCGGACGCGGGAGGCTCCCCTCCGAAGACGTATCGGATGGTGGGGTAGTGACGACTGCCAGCAATGTCCCACACC
>JBDSMU010000066.1:0-18303 GCA_039915685.1 Gemmatimonadales bacterium
GGGTGGCGAACCCGTCGTCGTGGTGCAGGAGGCGCCTCGGGCACCAGGGATCTTCGGTCCGCGTCCAGTCTTCCCGCGTGCCGGGATGTGGGACCTTCAGATAGAAATCGCGAGCAGCGAGCTTCACGACACGCTTCGAGTGGCAAGTCTCGAGGTTCATGCCGACAGTGGCAGCGCCCCGATCGCTGCTCCGGAAGCGGATGATGGCGCGATCAGTTTCCTCAAGGAACAGGCATGGAAGACACCTGGTTTCCTGACTGCGTTTGCGGTTGACGGGCACGTCGAGGAGGTACGTGAGGTAACTGCAGCGCTCACCCCGACTAGCGGACGAGTGGCAGTGATCACCGCACCGATCGCCGGAATCATCGCCCGTGCCGGTGGACGGGGGGTTCCTTTCGCGGGGGAACGCGTGCGCGCCGGAAATACCGTCGCGTTGCTGACACCGCTTCTGGGCGAAGGTGGCAGCGCACTTGCCAGCGCGCGCGCCGCACTGGCAACGGCAGAGGCCGAGTATGCGCGTGCGGGACGGCTGGTGCAGGCAGAGGCGGCGCCCGCTCGGCGACTTGAGGAGGCTCGAATCGAACGCAATGCAGCGCGTGAGGCATTGCGGGGGTTCGGTGGCGCAACCACCAACGACGGGCGGATCGCGATTCGGACACCGATCGACGGCGTCGTGAGCACCGCAGACTTCATTCCCGGTGCGCGCGTCGAGGCCGGCGACCGATTGCTCAGCGTGGTCAACGCGGACCAACTCTGGCTCGAAGCAAAGATCCCGGGTGACGCCGTTTCCGACATCCAAGCCGACGGGCGGATTCGCTTCCGGGTCGGTGAGTCGTGGCACACCACCAGCTCGATCGTTGCGCTGGCGCCCACGATCGATCTTGCCACGCGGACGGTTACCGGCAGGTGGGTGATCGACAATCGCGGCGGAGCACTGCGGCCAGGGATGCTCGCGACTGCACTCATCCCGACCGCGGCCATCGACAGGGGGGTGGTGATCCCCGCGTCGGCTATCCTCGATGACGACGGGCAGGCGATCGCATTCGTGCAGCTGTCGGGTGAATCGTTTGAACGGCGGGTCTTGACGCTTGGTGCACGAGGATCCGAGCGCGTGGTGGTGAGGGCCGGGATCAGGGCGGGCGAACGCGTGGTTACTGGCGCCGCGAATCAGGTGCGACTTGCATCGCTCTCCACCGCCGTGCCCGCGCACGGTCACGAACACTTGGCGCCGCGATGCTCAACGCATTGATCGCCGGCGCCCTCCGCCATCGCGCTGTGGTGCTTGTCGGTGCCGTGCTCCTCCTCCTCGCGGGCGGCTGGTCCGCGTCCCGCATGCCGGTGGATGTGTTCCCCGATCTCACCGCACCGACGGTGACCGTCCTCGCCGAGGCGCACGGAATGGCGCCGGAGGAGATCGAGACACTCGTCACCATGCCGATCGAGACGGCGATGAACGGAGCGACTGGCGTGCGCCGCGTCCGATCGTCCACGGCGCGCGGTATCTCCGTCATCTGGGTTGAGTTCGACTGGGGAACGGACATTCTTCGCGACCGGCAGGTTGTTGCGGAACGACTACAGACCGTCACGAGCACGCTGCCCGATGGAGTGGCGATGCCGCAGTTGGCGCCGGTCTCGTCGGTCATGGGTGAAGTCCTGATGATCGGGCTGACCGGCGGGGCAAACGAGATGGAGCTCCGCGACGCTGCCGACTGGGTGGTTCGGCGACGATTGCTGGCGGTGCCCGGCGTTGCGCAGGTCATCCCGATCGGCGGCGAGGTGCGCGAGTATCAGGTATTGATCGATATCGACCGGATGCAGGCAACCGGCGCCAGTCTTCATGACGTGCTGGAAACGGCCGCGGCTGCGAGTCGCAGTGCATCTGGCGGGATCTACGTCGACCGTGGCCAGGAAGTCGCGATCCGCGGCTTGGGGCGCGCTCGAACTACCGAGGATCTCGGGGCGGCGGTGGTCCGTGTCGAGGACGGAGTGCCGATCCTGCTCCGTGATGTCGCCACCGTGCAAGTCGGGCCCGCACCTCGGCTCGGCACCGGCTCCGTCGACGGTACGCCGGGCGTAGTGCTCTCGATCCAGAAACAGCCGGGCACGAGCACGCTGGAGCTCACCGACGCCATCACGGCCGAGCTGGCCGCGATTCGGACGGCGCTCCCGGACGACATCACGATTCACCAGGACTTGTTCCGGCAGGCAGATTTCATCGATGTGGCAATCGGCAACATGCTGGAGGCACTCCGTGATGGTGCCGTCCTTGTTGTCGTGGTGCTGTTCCTCTTCCTGTGGAACTTCCGCACGACGCTTATCTCGCTTTCTGCGATCCCGCTTTCGCTTGTAGTGGCCCTTCTGACGTTGCAGGCGCTCGGCATCTCCATCAACACGATGACGCTCGGGGGGCTGGCCATCGCGATCGGCGCATTGGTCGATGATGCAATCATCGACGTGGAGAATGTGTATCGTCGACTCCGGGAGAATCGACAGCTTCCCGAGTCGGAACGTCGAACGGCGATTGATATCGTGTTCACCGCGTCGATCGAGATCCGCGCATCGATCGTCAATGCCACACTGGTGATCGCCGTGGTGTTCCTGCCGCTCTTCTTTTTGTCGGGCGTCGAAGGAAGGCTGCTGCGCCCCCTCGGCATCGCCTACGTCGTCGCGCTTGCCGCATCGCTTGCGGTCGCGGTCACGGTCACGCCGGTTTTGTGTGCGCTGTTGCTGCCGAACTCGGCTGGTGTTCTGGAAAATCGGGAAGGCCGACTGCTCACCATCCTGCGGAGATGGTACGGCGAGGTGCTCGCCCGGATCATCGCGCGCCCACGCCCGGTGCTGGTGGCTGCGTTGGCGCTGTTCATCGTGGCAGCTGCTGCGGTGCCGTTCCTCGGAAGTGCGTTCCTGCCGGAATTCAACGAGGGTGCGTTAACCGTGAACTTTGTCACGGTACCGGGCACGTCGCTACCGGAAGCGGATGCGATGGGACGGCGGGTCGAGCAGATCCTGCTTGAGCAACCCGAAGTCGTGCATACCGACAGAAGGCAAGGACGGGCCGAGCTCGATGAGCACGCCCAGGGCAGCAACGCAGCGGAGATCGACGTTGTGCTCACACCCGGGGCTGATCGAGACGCGCTCAATGAGCGGTTGCGCGATGCGTTCACTACGCTGCCCGGCACAAACATCACCATCGGCCAACCGATCGGTCACCGGATCGACCACCTTCTCTCCGGCACGCGGGCAAACCTGGCCGTCAAGCTTTTTGGCCCCGACCTCTACGAGCTTCGACGCGTCGGGGGCCAGATTCGCGATGCGATGGCAACAGTCAATGGTGTTGTCGACCTCCAGTTGGAGCAGCAAGCTGACGTCCCGCAGCTGCGGATCACTCCGAACCGGATGAACATGGCGCAAGCCGGTGTCACCCCGGGATACCTGGCGGAGGTGATCGATGCGGCATTCGGTGGCGAATCAGTTGGTCAGGTCATCGATGAGGGTCGGCGGTGGGAGATTGTGGTACGGTTGCCTGAGGCAGCGCGAACAGGAATTGACGCGGTCGGACGTTTGCCCGTGGTGACGCCTGCGGGGATGCGGGTGCCGCTCAATCAGCTCGCTATGGTAGAACTCCTGCGTGGCCCGAACACGATCTCGCGTGAGCAAGTGCAGCGCAAGATCGTCATCCAGGCCAACGTCGCGGGGCGTGACCTTGGCTCCACGGTCGAGGAAGTCCAGCAGCAGGTGGCTGCGCTGGTCACCCTCCCGCCAGGCTATCGAGTGGAGTACGGCGGCCAGTTCGAGAGCCGCGCCGCCGCAGCGAGAACCATTGCGTTGCTGTCACTCGCTGCGGTGTCCGTCGTCCTGCTGATCCTGTTCACCGAGTTCGGCTCCTTCCGAACTGCGCTGATCGCGATGATCAACCTCCCACTCTCGCTGATCGGCGGTGTTGCGGCGGTGCTGCTCACGGATGGAATCGTGAGCATTGCGTCACTGGTCGGATTCGTGACGCTGTTCGGTATTGCCACCCGGAACGGCATCCTGCTTTTGTCCCACTACCAGGCGCTGATGGGCGAGGGTATGTCGTTTGATGTGGCGATTCGGCGTGGGTCGGAAGAGCGCCTAGCGCCCATCCTGATGACGGCGCTTACGGCGGGGTTGGCGTTGGTGCCGCTCGCGATGGCTGCAGGGGAGCCAGGGAGTGAGCTGCAGGCACCCCTTGCGGTCGTCATCCTCGGGGGACTGCTCACGGCCACCGCGCTCAACATGATCGTGCTGCCGGCCACGTATGCGTGGTTGGGAGAGCGAAGGAGTGGACTTCGGGCGAAAGCGTAGATGAACCGCGCTGCCTTCGTACTTGGCGGCCTCGTGTACGTTCGCGGCTCATCCCAGCACCCCCGCGGTGCCTCGATGTCCGAGATGATGAAAATCGGGGCGGTGGCCCCCGGCGCGGTTATGCCGCTGGTGTACCCGCTTGGAATCGGTGTGGCTGCGATCCTCTTTCCGGTCCCAGCAATCACGATAGCCGCGTGGTTCATTCTTGCGGGGGTGTGGAAGAGACGAGAGACGAGAGCCGAGACTAGAGAGCTGATGACCGATGACCGATGACCGATGCCCGATGCCCTAGCTCACATCTTGGCGCCATGGCTGGCTTCGGAGCGCGTTTCTTGTATACTCACAGACAAGCCTGCCTGCATAACCACACACCGATGAGCCTTATGCGTTCTCATGAGATGCTTCACAAAGTCCAATCCGCCGACGGCTTCATCGCCGCGCTGGACCAGAGTGGCGGCAGCACCCCGAACGCCCTCGACATATACGGGGTGCCGGGGAGCGCATACTCCGGCGACCAGGAGATGTTCGATCGGGTCCACGAGATGCGAACCCGCATGGTCACCAGCGCAAGCTTCGACGGGGATCGAATCCTCGGCGCCATCCTCTTCGAGGACACAATGGGTCGGGAGGTCGCCGGCAAGTCGACGGCGCGCTACCTGTGGGAGGAGAAGCGGGTGGTACCGTTCCTCAAGGTCGACAACGGGCTGGCAGCGGAGGAGAACGGGGGGCGGCTCATGAAGCCCATGCCAAGGCTCGACGAACTCCTGGACCGGGCCCTGACGAATCAGGTTTTCGGCACCAAGATGCGCTCGGTCATCGCCGGGGCGAACGAGGCGGGAATCGAAACCATCGTCGACCAGCAGTTTGAGATCGGCAGGCACATCCTGTCCCGTGGGTTGATCCCAATCCTCGAGCCCGAGGTGGACATCCACAGCGAGACCAAGGCCGAGTGCGAGGAATTGCTGCGGACGAGTCTCCTGGCTCATCTGGACGCTCTCGAGGCGGGCCGGCGGGTCATGCTCAAGCTGACCCTTCCCGACCAAGCCAACTTCTACGCCCCCTGCATCGAGCACCCCAACACGCTACGGGTGGTGGCACTTTCGGGGGGCTACCCGCGCGAGCGCGCCAACGAACTTCTGACCCGGAACCACGGCATGATCGCCAGCTTCTCCCGGGCGCTCTCCGAAGGGCTCACCGTTCAGCAGAGCGACGAGGAGTTCGACGCACAGTTGGACAGCTCCGTTCGGAGCATCTTCGAGGCGTCACGATCGTGAGCCGGATCGCATTGCGACCGGCTCGGACACCAGCCGCCCTGTACTAGAGCCGCTACTGGAGAGGTTAGAACGGCGACCGAAGAACGGTTGACCTCACGTCTGAGATGGTTTATCGTAGTTCTACGATGAATAATATTCCGGTCAAGACGCCGCACTATCCCGTTGATCTCGTCCCACTCGCCCTGCAGTTGAAGGCGCTTGCCCACCCGGCTCGTCTCGCGATCCTCCAGACGCTTTCGGACCGTGGAACATGTGTCTGTGGCGAAGTCGTCGACATCCTGCCACTGGCGCAGGCCACTGTTTCACAACATTTGCGAACGCTCAAGAACGCCGGCCTCATCCGAGGGGAAGTCGATGGCCCGCGGACGTGCTACTGTCTGGATACGTCGGCGATCAACGAGCTGGTTGACGTGCTGGAGAAATACCTCCGTGGTATCGCCTCAGATTCCAATGCTGAGGGAGATCTTGACTGCTGTTGACGAGGTTCCGATCCGGGTTGATGTCTGGAGAGCGAGCCTGGCCGAGGCGCTGGGCACGTTTGCCTTGGTGTTCGCTGGCACGGGAGCGATCATCGTCGATCGCATGACGGGCTCGCTGGGCCACGCTGGCGTTGCGCTGACCTTCGGCCTCGTGGTGATGGCGATGATCTACGCGACCGGGGCGGTTTCCGGGGCGCATCTCAATCCCGCCGTATCGGTGGCCTTCTGGATCTCGGGACGGTTCGACGGTCGGCGTGTCGGGCCCTACCTCCTGGCACAGATGGGTGGCGCGCTCTGCGCGAGCCTTCTTCTCCGAACCATGTTTCCAGATGCCGTTGGCCTCGGCATGACGCTACCCACCGGTAGCGTGGCCCAGAGCCTGGTCATGGAAACTGTCCTCACCTTCTTTCTGATGTTCGTGATTCTCTGTGTCGCGGTCGGCGCAAAGGAGGTTGGCCTGCTTGCCGGAGTCGCTATCGGCGCGACAGTTGCCCTCGGCGCGATGATGGGTGGCCCGATCTCAGGTGCCTCCATGAATCCGGTCCGATCGCTCGCACCGGCGTTCGTCTCTCGCGATCTGACGCTGCAATGGATCTATATCGGTGCCCCATTGCTTGGCGGTTTGCTCGCCGTGATTGCCTACCGTGCCATCTATCAGGATCGCGTGGCAACGCCGCTCAGTGCGCTCAGGCAAAGAGGGGGCCGCTGAGGTGGCGACGACACTGGCAATCTTCTCGGATGTGCATGCCAATCTGCCCGCATTGGAAGCGGTGCTGGCGGACATCGATTCAAGGATCGATCTGGGAGAGATCGACGGTGTCTACTGTCTCGGTGACCTTGTTGGCTACGCGCCATGGCCGAATGAAGTTGTCGCGTCGGTCCGCACTCGGGCAATTCCGACGATCGCAGGGAACTATGACGAAGGTGTCGGCGCGGGGTCGGGTGACTGTGGATGTGCCTACCAGACCGACGAAGACAAACACCGCGGGAACGAGAGCATCACATATACCAACGCGGCCGTCACCGACCCGACACGGAAGTTCCTGCGGTCGCTTCCCCGACATATTCGCCTGAAAATTGCCGGGCCCGGGCGCTCCGCCGTCACGCCAATCGACGTCCTCCTGGTGCACGGGAGTCCGCGTCGGGTGAATGAATACCTCTTCGAGGATCGCCCCGACCGGACGTTTGTCCGCATCATGGAGGACGAGCAGGCCGATGTGATGCTCTTCGGGCATACTCACAAACCGTATCACAAGGTGATCACCACAGGGGGAGCTGAGACGGCCCCACAGTACCGCCACGCGATAAACACCGGTTCGGTTGGAAAGCCCAAGGATGGTGATCCAAGAGCTGGGTATGTCCTGCTGACGATCGATGCGGAACGGGGCACGGACAACCCGGAGTACTGCACCACCGAGTTCGTGCGAATCGAGTACGATGTCGAGCGTGCCGTGGGAGCCATCCAGGCGAGCCCGTTGCCGGATGCCTTCGCCCAGATGCTGCGCGAAGCCCGATAGCCGCGAAGTCGAAATCTGCCATAGGCTCGTTTGCGCTGTGATTGTTGACATCCGAGGAGCTGTGCCGGCATCTTCCCAGCTTGAAGGACACGCGCCGTCAGGCAAATTATCTTCACAACCCGCGGGAGCTTTCTCGGTTGGCACGTTTGCGTTGGATCAACTTGCTGTTCCTCGGCCTGATGGCCGGTTCGCTGGCCGAGCCGGCCTACGGAAGTACACGGGACGGCGAAGTGCACCACGAGACGCTCGAGTCTGCGATGTTGCACAGCGCGGATATGCTTGGCGAGCACGGCCATGAGGACAGTGAAGTCGATGCGTCCCCAGGTCATCAGCACGGTCCGGCACACGAGCACGGAACCGGTTCAGATCACTGCACACACCAGCACGGTACCCTGAGTATGGCCGTGTTCGCTCCGCCATGTCTGCCAGTTATCGCCGCAGATTCCACCCTCGCGACCACGCCGCAGGCGCCACCGTCGGCAATGCTTCAACCCTCGTTCCGCCCTCCCATAAGCTGACCCTTTCCGGCTGATGTCGCGGCGTAGCTGCCGCGTTTCCAGTCGTCTCGCTCACAACCGTCCGCCAATCATCACCTGTCCGCCCTTGGCGCGCGACGGCCGAACACCGGCTGCCGTGACCACGGCTCGGACGTGGACACGAGGGAAGGCATGGGAATCACTGGTACGCTGCTGATCCTTGCGGCCGGGACCGCTTTGCTGGCGGGTCCGACGCACGCGATGGGGCAGAGGCTCGATCCATCTTCAGGCGACACGCTCATGCTGACGCTGCAAGGTGCCCGGGATCTGGCGCTCGCTCAATCTCCGAACCTCATGGCAGACCGGCTGGCCATTGCCATTGCGCTCGGTGACGTTCGACAGGCCCGTGTCGACGGGCTCAATCCGACGCTTGAGGTTGAGCGCTATGAGTCCGGAAACTCGCGCCGGACGGCAGAATTCAGCGTCGCCCTGATCACTGATCTCCCCTGGTCGGGCCAACGGGGGCTTCGCATCGACGCGGCGCAGGCGGGCCTCGATCGACGCGTCGCCGAGGTGGATGACGCTGAGCGGCGTGCAGTGGCGATTGCTTCGCTCACCTTCATTCGGGCGCTCGCAACGCGCCAGCGTCTCGGTGTCGCCGACACGATGGTCATGGCAACGCAGCGATTGTACGCTGTCACCCGCATCCAGTTGCGCGAGGGCGAGATAAGTTCGCTCGAGGCCAATCTGGCGGAGATCGAGTTCGGCCGGGCACAAGCTCGTCTGCACAGTGCTCGGCGGGACGCCGTCTCGGCATTGCGCGAACTGCACCTCGCCATCGGCGTGGGACCGGAGCTCCCGATCCGGCTCGTTGGGATGCAGTCAGCGATGCCAGACCCCGGCTCGCTCTCGGAAGCACAGCTGATAGCCAGTGCGCTGAACCGGCGACCAGATCTCGTTGCGCTGCAACGGACCATCGATCAGGCGCGCCTTGAACGCCGCCTCGCCGCTCGGCAGGCGATACCTGTCCCCCAGGTCAGCGGGCTGCTGAGCCGCGACGCGGGAGATACCGAAGCGCGCCTTGGTGTCGGGCTGAGGCTCGCCCTCCCGTTCATCGATCGAAACCAGGGACGCGTGGATCGGGAAACGGCCCGACTCGATCAGGCACAGTTTCGGTTCGATGCCTTGGCGCTCGCGGCACGTTTGCAAGCGAGCGAAGCGTATAAGGTGTACGTCACGGCGAGCGAGGAGAGCGCGGCTCTCGAACGGCTCGTGCTCGGTCCGGCCCGTCGGAGTCTCGAACTTCTCGAAATCGCCTATCAGGCTGGCAAGGTCGGCTTACCAACGCTGCTCCTACTCCGCAATCAGCTACTCGACGCCGAGCTGGAATACTGGAATGCCTGGCAGGCGCGGCACGATGCACTCCTCCGACTTGAGCTGGCCATCGGTGTTCCGATCGGCGAAGTCCAGTCGACACCCCTCGCCCCGAAGGAGAACAACCGATGACCATCAGATCTCCGAAGCCCCGGGGCGTGCTCGCGCGGGGACCCCGGTTGCGGCGCCTGACCGTTGCCACCCTCAGCCTTCTTGTTTCCGCGCTGATCGCCTGTGTATCGGGGGATGCACCCGAACCGGCAACCGCGGAAGCGACCAGTCCGCAGGAGAAAGGTGGCACCGTGCAGGTCGATAGCGCTGGCGCCGCCGCAGCGGGTATCCGTCTCGGACCGGTCGTTGGAGTCGCTGCCTCGGGACTCTCGGTGACGGGTACGATCACTTACGACGCAAATCTGGTCAGTCATATCGGCTCCCGAACTGCAGGACGGGTCATCGAGGTACGCGCCGATCTCGGCGATCCGGTCCGGAGGGGGCAACTGCTTGCCGTGCTCGAAAGTCCCGAGATCGGCCAGGTACGGAGTGAGGAAACCGAAGCCGAAGCACTTCTCGAGATTGCGCAGGAGAACTTCAATCGAGAAAAGCGTCTCGAGACTCAGGGCATCTCCAGCCGGAAGGAACTGCTGGTGGCGCAGGCCGATCTTCGTCGGGCCGAGGCAGCGTTGCGTGGTAGCCGGCAGCGACTGCGCGTGCTCGGTGCCGGCCATGGCAAGGGCGGGGAGTTCGGCCTCACCTCGCCATTCGCCGGCGCGATCATCGAGCGGCACGTGACGCGCGGGGAGATGGCTGCGCCCGAAGATCAGCTTTTTGTGGTGGCGGATCTGAGCCGAGTGTGGGTGCTGCTTGACATCTTCGAGCGCGACCTGCGGGCGGTTCGTGTTGGACAGCAGGTGCGTGTGACCACGCCAGCGTTCCCGGATCGTCAGTTCACTGGGCGCATAGTCTATCTCGGTGCCACACTGGACAGCACAACCCGCACGGTACAAGCCCGGGTTGAGGTGCCGAATCGTGATCAGGCGCTCCGACCCGGGATGTTCGCAACCGCGACGATCGAGTCGGGGGACAGCGCAACCACCGTGGCTGCCATCCCGAGGGATGCCGTGCAGGTGATCGCGGGGCGCGAGATGGTCTTCGGTCGTGGTGATCACTCTGGAGAATTCCGGCCGCACCCGGTGGTCACGGGGTCGACCATCGGATCAAACCTTGTGGAAATCCGTTCCGGCCTCTCGATCGGTGATTCGATCGTGGTTGCTGGTGCCTTCATGCTGCGATCCGAGCTCGCCAAGGGCGAGATCGGTGAGCACGGCCACTGAAGGAGACGACATGCCACGACTGATCTCATTCGCGCTCGCGAATCGATTGCTTGTCCTCGCGATGACGACAGGGCTCATCGGTGTTGGGCTCTGGTCGATGGTGCGGCTTCCGGTCGACGCCGTTCCGGACGTGACCAATGTGCAGGTCCAGATCAACACCAATGCACCGGCGCTATCGCCGCTAGAGGTCGAGCGGCAAATCACCCTACCGGTGGAACTGGCCATGCTCGGCTTGCCGGAGCTTGAGCAGATACGCTCACTCTCAAAGTTCGGTCTCTCTCAGGTCACAGTCGTCTTCAAGGATGGCACCGACATCTACTTTGCCAGGCAACAGATCCAGGAACGGCTTCAGCAGGCGCGGGAGGAAATTCCCGCCGGGCTGGGTACCCCCGAGATGGGACCGATCAGCACCGGGCTCGGCGAGATCTTCCAGTACGCCGTGATCGCTGATTCCGCAGCGATGTTTGACGCGACCGAACTGCGGACGATCCAGGACTGGATGGTGTCGTTGCAGCTCCGCGCTGTTTCCGGCGTGGCTGAGGTCAATGCGTTCGGCGGCTTCGAGAAGCAGTATCAGGTGCTGGTACGCCCCGAGGCGCTCATTCAGTATCAGCTCACCCTCGCCGAGGTGCTCGATGCCGTTGAGGCCAACAATGTGAACGCTGGCGGGGGGTATATCACGCGTGGCGCAGAGCAATTGGTGGTCCGAGGGATCGGCCAGGTCCAGAGTTTGGATCAAATTCGGACCATCGTCCTGACCAGCCGGGAGGGCGTCCCGGTGCTGGTTCGAGATGTGGCCGATGTGGTGGTCGGGCACACGATCCGCCAGGGTGCCGTGACCAAGGATGGTCGGGGCGAGGTGGTCACCGGTATCGTGATGATGCGTGTCGGCGAGAATGCTCGCACCGTTGTCGCCGACGTGCGCGACCGATTCGACGCCGCGAAGCGGACGCTTCCCGATGGCGTCTCGCTGGTGCCGTTCTACGACCGCACCGAACTGGTGGACCGGACCATTGGCACGGTGAAGCGCAACTTGTTCGAGGGCGCGGCGCTCGTGGTGGCCGTCCTGTTCCTGTTGCTCGGCAACATCCGTGCAGCCCTCATCGTGGCCGTGGCCATCCCGCTGTCGATGTTGTTCGCCTTCAGCGCAATGGTGCAGGCTGGGATCGCAGGATCGCTGATGAGCCTCGGTGCCATCGACTTTGGTTTGGTTGTCGATGGATCGGTGGTCATGGTCGAGAACGCGATGCGACGATTGAGTGAGCATGGATCCGAGGAACGCGGCTTCGTCGAGCGGGTGCGTGAGGCATGCGCCGAGGTTGCCCGCCCGATCCTGTTCGGCGTCGGCATCATCATCGTAGTTTACCTCCCCATTCTCACCCTCCAGGGTGTCGAGGGAAAGCTCTTTCGACCGATGGCATTGACGGTCGTGTTTGCGCTCGCCGGATCGCTCATCCTCACGTTTCTGCTCACTCCTGTGCTGATTGCGATCGGCCTCCGCGGGCGGATTGAAGAACGGGAGGTCTGGCTGATCCGTCGAGCCAAGGCAGTTTACACGCCGACACTCGAATGGACCATTCTGCACGGGCGTCAGGTGCTTGCAGCGTCGGCCATCGCGGTAGCTGCCGCGGTGGCGACTTTCCCCTTCCTTGGAGCAGAGTTCATTCCGCGACTCGATGAAGGGTCGTTTGCCGTTCAGGTCCTGAGGTTGCCGAGTGTCTCGCTCGAGGAATCCGTCCGCCAATCCACCGCGATGGAAGCGCGCCTCATCGCGAGCTTCCCCAATGAAATCCGAGACGTCGTCAGCAAGACTGGCCGGGCCGAGATTGCGACTGATCCGATGGGGGTGAACATCAGCGATGTGCTGGTGATGCTGCACCCTTCGGATCGATGGGTTCGGGCCGGGAGCAAGGATGAACTGGAGGCTCGCATGTCGGAGGTACTCGACGGCATACCGGGGTTGGTCTATTCCTTCAGCCAGCCGATCGAGCTGCGTGTGAATGAACTGATCGCAGGTGTTCGTTCGGACCTGGCGGTCAAGATTTTCGGGGACGATCTCGACATCCTGCGGCAGAAAGCCGATGAGACAGTGGCTGCCCTGGCGGATCTCGACGGTGCCACGGGCTTCAAGGCACAGCAGCTCACGGGGCTACCGCAACTCGAGATCGCGGTCCTCCCCGACCAGCTCGCTCGCTACGGCATCAATGCCGCCGACGTCATGAACACCGTCGAGGCAATCGGCGGCGCGGTTGCTACCACGGTCCTCGAGGGTCAGCGACGGTTCGCATTGGCGGTGCGATTTCCGGACGCAGCGCGCATCGACAAGGAGGCTGTGGCGGGTCTACTCGTGAGTGCGCCGAGTGGGGCTCGAGTGCCGCTTGGCCAACTCGCCAGTATCACTGAGGTTGAGGGCCCCGCGGATCTGAGTCACGAGAACGGGTCTCGACTGGTGATCGTCGAGGGCAACGTTCGCGGTCGAGACATGGGCTCATTCGTTGCCGATGTCCAGCGATTGTTTTCGGAGGGCATCGTGAGCTTGCCACCCGGGTACCGGGTTGATTTCGGGGGGCAGTTCGAGAACCTGGAGCGGGGGACGCGCCGGCTGATGTTGGTCGTGCCATTGTCGCTGCTCCTGATCTTCCTCCTGCTCTTTGCGACGTTCAGCTCGCTTAGACAGGCTGCGCTCGTCTTTACGGGGATTCCGCTTGCCACCGTGGGTGGCGTGATCGCCCTGCTGATAAGGGGAATGCCGTTCAGCATCTCCGCCGGCGTTGGTTTCATTGCACTGTTCGGCATCGCTGTCCTGAATGGCGTGGTGCTGGTCAGCTATCTCAATGAGCTTCGGGATCGGGGTGTTCCCCTCGACGAAGCGGTTCGCGAGGGTGGACTGACGCGTCTGCGCCCGGTGCTGATGACCGCACTCGTTGCCAGCCTCGGCTTCCTGCCGATGGCGCTGTCGCACGGCTCGGGCGCGGAGGTACAGCGGCCCCTGGCGACGGTCGTCATCGGCGGTCTGTTCACGGCGACACTATTGACCCTGCTGGTCCTGCCGCTGTTGTACCTGATGATTGAGCGCCGCAGTGAGCGGGCCCAGTCTGCCGTTGTCGACCTATATCCCCGGGAGAGCTTAGCATGAACCAGCGAGTCCGTATCGACCTGACCGTCCTGTTGCCTGACCTCCCCCACGAGGCCGACGAGTGTGTCCAGCGGATCGAAGCAGCCCTTCGAATGGAAGACGGGATTGACAAGGTTCACGTCACCACCGAGGGCGGGACGGACACCGCGGCGCTCTGCGTGCACTTTGACGCCACTCTCATGTCGGTGAGTGATGTCGAGCGCCTGGCGCGTTCGACCGGCGCTCAGATCGCCTCGAAGTACGGACACCTGACAGTGCCGCTGCAGGTGATTGGCGCCGAGGACGCCGGAATCGGTATCGAGCGGGCAATCAAGGATCTGCCCGGAGTCTTGAGTGCCTCGGTAAACCTCCCCGCGCAACAGGCGTCGATCGAGTTCGATCGTGAGGTGACCGATGCCAAGGCGCTTCGTGAGAAGCTCGATGCGCTCGGCTTCGCCAGCTCATCAACGAGCCAGGCAGATGCGCAACCTGGCAATGACAACCGCGGTATCCGCGCTTGGTACCAACGTCATCGTGAGTTGGCTTGGAGTCTGGGTGCCGGCGTGTTTCTTGTCGCCGGGTTCGCGCTGGAGCGCTGGCTCGACGCCCCGCGCGGCATGGTGGTGGCGCTCTACCTGTGCGCGTATCTCTTGGGTGGCCTGGACTTGGTCACGCATTGGGCCAAGGCGGCAATGTCGGGAAGGGTCAGCTTCAACATCGACCTGCTCATGTTGTTGGCCGCACTCGGTGCGGCAGTACTCGGCGCGTGGGCGGAGGGCGCCTTCCTCCTGTTCCTGTTTTCGCTCGCTCATGCTCTGGAGCACGCAGCTCTGGGTCGTGCCCGCAATGCCATTCGGGCACTGGGAGAACTCGCGCCGCGGTGGGCGATGATCCAGCGGGGCGAGGACACCGTGCGCGTACCCGTCGAGCAGGTTCAACCATCCGACATCGTGATCATTCGGTCGGGTGAGAGCATACCGGTTGATGGTGAGGTGACTGAAGGGACGTCGAGTGTCAACCAGGCACCCATCACCGGCGAATCCGTCCCAGTTTCGAAGGCCGCGGGCGATGAGGTGTTCGCCGGTACCATCAATGGCGACGGAGTGCTGCACGTCCGGGCAACGCGTGTCGTTGGTGACCGGACCCTAGACCGTGTCGTGACACTGGTGGCGGAGGCACAGGCACAGAAGGCGCCCACACAGCTTTTCACCGAACGCTTCGAGCGGATCTTCGTCCCGGTGATCCTCGTGGCCGACCTCCTGCTCATCGTGATCCCGCCGCTTTTCGGCGTATGGGACCTGTCCACGTCATTCTATCGCGGCATGGCGCTGCTGGTGGCAGCCTCGCCCTGTGCGCTGGCACTGGGGACACCGGCTGCGGTCCTGACTGGTATCGCGCAGGCGGCGCGATCGGGCGTGCTCATCAAGGGCGGTGCGCACATGGAGAACCTGGGACAGCTGCGTGCGCTGGCGCTGGACAAGACTGGCACGCTCACCGAAGGGCAGCCCGAAGTGACCGATGTGGTGGCGTACGCCGGTGAAGACGAACGTGAACTGCTGCGCATCGCAGCCGGGATCGAACTGCACTCGCAGCACCCACTCGCTACCGCGGTGGTGCGGGCGGCGGAGAAGCGTGAACTGGTGCCGTCACCGGCTACGGATGTGCAGAGTATCACGGGACGGGGCATCCGCGGGACGGTTGATGGCAACCCGGTCGCGGTCGGAAATCTGGAGTTGTGGGCGGATGTCGGCGGCCCCATACCGGATGAGATCCGTCAAGCTACCGACAAGCTTCAAGCAGCGGGTCGCAGCACGATGGCGGTCGAGTTCGCCGGACGCTGGCTTGGTGTACTCGGCGTTGCCGATCGACCGCGCGAAGGTGTGGCGGCGACGCTCGATCGCCTCCGTGCGCTCGGCATCGGACCGATCGTGATGCTCACCGGCGACAACGCGGGAGTCGGGAACGCGGTCGGCAAAGAGGTTGGCGTTGACGAGGTACGGTCAGGCCTGCTGCCGGAAGACAAGGTCACGGCGATTCGTGAGTTGATCGCCGCGCATGGGCAGGTCGCGATGGTGGGGGACGGAGTGAACGATGCTCCGGCCCTGGCCAATGCCACGGTTGGGATTGCCATGGGCGGCGCAGGTACGGCTGTCGCGCTCGAAACAGCGGATGTGGCGCTCATGGCAGACGATCTTGGCAAACTGGTGTTCGCCGTCGGACTCTCTCGCCAGGCACGATCGGTCATTCGGCAGAACCTGTACCTCTCACTCACGGTCATCGCGACTTTGGTTCTGGCCACGACAACAGGCTTTTTCGGCATCGGACCGGCTGTGCTTGTCCACGAGGGGAGCACGCTTGTCGTGGTGGCGAACGCCCTTCGCATGCTCCGTTACTCGGGTGACTGAACGGCGGCACGGAGGGTTGCGCTTGCATCACGGCGAATCCGAATGCCGCCTCGGACGACGATCACGGCGATGACACTCGCGATCGCGATGTCGGGGATGCGGGAGCCGAGGAGCCCGACTAGTAGCCCGGAGGTCATCACGCCCACGTTGGCTAGCACGTCGTTCGTGGAAAATATCCATGCCGCGCGAAGGTGAACGCGTCCACGTCGGATCGGAGCCAGCAGAAAGAGGCACGCGACGTTCGCGACGAGTGCGAGCAGGCCGATCGCCATCATCAGGCCACCCTCCGGCTGGCTCCCTGTGGCAAACCGCCTCAGCGCCTCGAGCAGAGCGCCAGCACCCAGGATGATCTGGAGCGCGCCACTGATCGAAGCGGCACGCGCCTGGCCGTGAGTTGAACGCGAGACTGCGGCCAGGGCGAGTCCGTACACTGCGGCATCGGCGAGCATGTCGAGCGAATCGGCGAGGAGCCCGATGGAATCACCCCACCAGCTCGCCATGAGCTCGATCACAAACATGCCGGCGTTGATGGCCAGTACCCGCTGAAGTACCCGACGTTCGGCGAACTGCTCAGGTGTGATTGTCACGCGTCCTCATCAAGAAATTGGTCTGGCCCGTCAACCGGATGGCGGTACGTAAGCCTACCGGCCCTCGTGGCGCAGCACCGCCTCGATGGCGGGATCCCGTCCTTCCTGATATGCGCGAAACGTGAACGGCGCCGCGATGTCGGGCACGAGCGTACGAACCCGGACAGGGTACATGTAGTTGAGCCAGAAACACTGGTCGCGGTCGGTGCACGGCCCTTGGTAATTGTGTCGCCCGGTCGCGTAGGACACGGCGATGTTCGAGTTGGGTAGGACAAACGCACTGCCTTCAGCCCAGAAGTGGAGCCGGTCACCGATTTCTTCTCCGATGATCACGACCCGCTCACCACCTGAATCTTTAAGGGCGGCCAAGGTAGTGATCGCCGCCGAGAAGGTCCAGCCTGAGGTTAGCACATATATCCGGCGCGGCGCCGGAAGGGCCTTCACCAGCTCATGGGCGAATCGATACGTCTTCGTGTAATCGCCCCCTCCGTTCATCCGCATGTCGACCACGACGAATCGCACATCACCCGCCTGCACCGTATCGATCACGCGCTGCAGGAACGGGGCAATGGGTTGGTTGTCGCCGTCGGTGTTGTGATCGAGGCCGACATAAAGACCGCCGTTCTCCATCGGCGCGATCGAGAACAGCTCCCGGCTATCCTTCAGGAAGAGGGTTGGCGCGTCGGTGGAGTTACGGAAGGAAAGGAACGGTTGTTCGGGGGTGACATCCAGCGGAAAGAGCAAGCGAGCCGTCGCTGAAACCGGGGCAGCTGGCCCACGGTCGTCTGCCTCGATCCGTCGGGAGAACGGCGTGCCGTCGGCCAGTCGGCCATCGACAAGGAGCGCGTGACCATCATTGCCGATACCAGCGGCGTTGAGCAACGCCGGTGATTCGAACACGGCGGTCAGCACGAGCTTTCGATGATTGTCAGTGCCACCGGCATACCGTTGAAGCCGCCCCAGCACCTCCGCGACTGGCAACCCGGCGATCCGCTCGATCTGCGCACCCAACAGATCGCGAAGTGCCGGTGAGGTTCTCAGTACGTGCAGGCGATCGGCGAACCAGTAGGCCCGGAGCGGGATGCGCGGAGTGTTCTTGTGGAAAGCATTCCCATTGATGGCGGTGTGGGCATTGTCCGCCAGCGCCGCGATTTCGGCAACACGCAGCACGAATGCCTCGTGGGAGAGACCAGCCGCTTCTGCACGCAGCTTGGCGATCTTCACGGTCGCATCCCGTCGCGCGGCATCGGAATAGGAACGGTCGAACTCGAGAAACGAGGCGAAGTAGTCGGCATCGAGTGACTGGCCCGCTCCCCGGTCGGTGACGTTGCCGGGTTGCGGGGGCGCCGGATACTTGAAACGTCGGGTGAGTTCGCGCACGAACGTGACGCTGTCCAGGGTGAGTGGATCCGGTGTGGG
>JBDSMU010000070.1:0-66341 GCA_039915685.1 Gemmatimonadales bacterium
TTCGCGTCGTTGAACCACTTCACAGTGCCGGTCGTACGCATGCTGTCCTACTCCTTTAAGGTGTAATCGGAGTCCGGACGATGCCGTGCTGACCGACTACAGATACTCGTGAAATTGCCCCTCACGCTGGGGTGGTTTCCAGTCCAGACGACGGTTTGCCGAAAGAGCTGCTGCGATGGGATACAACGGGGGGGCTGACGCGAACGCCAGCCCCCTTCGACGTTCCTGAAACCGTTCCTACCCCTCACGGGGTTGGTAATCGCAAGCCCTATTATGCTACATCCGTCAAGTTTGCGCAATACCCCAATCTGGGGACCCCCTGAACCCCCGGGACCGGCATGCTCCTCGACGGCATTCACCACATCTCCTGCATCACCGGCAACGCCGCCGCGAACCTCGATTTCTACGTCAGGGTGATGGGGTTGCGGCTGGTGGCCAAAACGGTCAATCAGGACGACCCCTACGTCTACCACCTATTCTACGCCGATGAGCTGGGCTCACCCGGTTCGGACCTGACCTTCTTCGAGTACCCCGGCGCGCTGCCCGGGCGGGCCGGAGCGGGCATGGCATATCGAATCTCGTTTCGGGTGGCCACCGAGGCGGCTCTGGTGTTCTGGGAGGCGAGGGTCCGAGCTGAGGGAATAGCAGCCGAGCGGATGGAGGCAGCGCTTCGGTTCAACGATCCCGAGGGCCTGGAGCTTGAGATCGTGGTTCGGCAAACCGACGACCCAGCCCTCATTGCCGAACGGTCCGACATTCCGCGCGATCTGGCCTTGACCGGGTTCGATGGGGTCAACGCGTACGGACGACGCGAGGGCACGAAACGCGTGTTGGAGGAGGTCATGGGTGGGAGGGGCGCAGGCGACTGGACGTGGGAGGTGCGGGGACCCACACGGGGTGGGACGATCGCATTCGACCCGGCACCGGATCTTCCCGGTCGGCCGGGGGCCGGCACGGTACACCACGTCGCGTGGGCCACGGAATACGACGAGCATGAGCAGTGGCTCGAGCGCCTGCAGCATGCCGGTGTTCGATCCACGCCGATTGTCGAACGATTCTATTTCCGGTCAATCTATTTCCGCGAGCCGGGTGGGCTGCTCTACGAGCTCGCTACAAAAGGCCCGGGATTTACAATTGATTCACCCTTGGAAGAACTCGGCACGCGCCTGATTCTTCCTCCGGCGTTCGAGCCCCGACGCGCCGAAATCGAGCAGCGGCTGACGCCGTTGTCCAATCCATAGGATCGACATGACAGCCCCGCTCAATATTGTGACCATCTCGGGCTCGCTTCGCCGTGGCTCGTTCAACACCGCGCTGCTGGAAAACATTCCCGAACTTGCGCCCGAAGGCCTTACTTTTCGCCGTCTCGAGATTCGCCACCTGCCGGTGCTGGATGAGGACCTCGAGAGTGACGGATTGCCGCCCGAGGCAGTGCGCACGCTGCAGCGTGAGATCCGTGCATCAGACGGGATCATCATCGCCACGCCAGAGTACAACCACGGACTGCCGGGCGGACTCAAGAACGCGATTGACTGGCTCTCGCGCGGCCCCGCTCCCCATGGTCTATTTGGCGTGCCGTGTGCGATGCTGGGTGCGTCGAACGGCACGATCGGTACCACCCGTTCGCAGTCGCAGTTGCGGCAGTCGCTCGCCGCGCTCAACTCACCGGCGATGCCACAGCCGCAGGTGCTGGTGGCGCGTGCGCAGGACAAGATCGATGCGAACGGCAGGGTGACGGATGAGTCGACCCGCAAGTTCATGGGGCATTGGTTGGTCGAGGTGGAGCGTTGGATGCGCCGGTTTCCGCGCAGCGAACGCGTCTGACTGACCGGTGATTCCCGCCGACGCGTGGTGTGTGACAACGCACCACGCGTCGGATTTTACTAGCCTGTTGTCGCCTGCTGGATGAGGGTGCGCTGGTCGGGCGCGGCGCGGAGACGGCGAAGCGCTTCCTGCATTGCTGCGTCGACCGGTGCCTGCCTGCGGAACGCTTCGGAATCACCGAGGGCGAGGCCGGCCGCCTGCGCATCGATGAGCCGATCGATGATCGGTTGCGCTGCATCGAATTGCGTACGCGTGACCGGCAGCTTCGCGGCCTGGAGGCGTACGAACAGTGAATCTCGCCACGCCGGCTGGAGCGTATATCCGCCGTGAATCGTCGGCCGAAGTGAGCGAGCGGTCTCATAAATCGCCTCGTGAAATTCAGCGGACCGGGTACCGAGCGCTTGCGCCAGGTCGCGCTCGCCGCTGAGCACAGAGTCGGCGGTGACGGCAACTTCCGGGGTCACACCGCCGCCGCCAAGCACCTCGCGGCCACCCGATGACTGGAACACGGGTCGCTTCCCGACGCTGTCCGCTTCAACAAATCGTTCATCACCGAAGCCATTGTGATCAGCCTGGATCGAGCGGCCACTGGGCGTGTACCACTTGCCCGTCGTCAGGCTTAGCGCCCAGCCATTGGTGAGCACCCGCTGGGTCTGCACCAACCCCTTGCCGAAGGTGCGGCTTCCGATCACCAGCGCGCGGTCGTGATCCTGCAGGCTCCCGGCGACGATCTCCGAGGCCGACGCCGAGCCGCCGTTGACCAGCACAGCGATCGGCGCGTTACCGATGTTCATGACCTCTCCCACGGTGTACACCACAGGCTGCTGGCCACGGTGGACGACCCGCGCCACCTCGTTGCCACCCTTGAGGAACAGCCCCGCCATCGCGACTGCGGCGTCGAGATCCCCTCCGCCGTTGCCCCGAAGGTCGAGCACGAACTTGCGCGCACCGGCGTTGGAGAGCGCCCGGACGGCGGACGCCACGTCCTCCGCGGCGGTACGATTGAAACGCTGTATCGGGATGTAGCCGACATTTCCGTCGAACATCAGAGTGAATGGAACCGCCGGAACTCGGATCACGTTGCGGACGATGTGGGCCTGGTGCTCGCTAGATTCGCCCGCTCGCACGAAGACGACATCGATGCCGGTGCCCGGCTCACCCAGCAAGTGCTTCGTGACGGAATCCACCGTCATGCCGGAGACGACGACGCCGTCGACGCTCAGGATCCGGTCACCCGCGCGCAACCCGGCGAGCCATGCCGGAGTACCGTTGTTGATTCGGAACAGCGTCACCCGGTCGGCCTGGCTGCGAACTGTAGCGCCGATACCCCCGTACCGATTCCCGATCGTGTTGCGCTGGAACCGGGCCAGGTCCTCGGGCGAGAGGAGCGACGCGTACGGATCGCCGAGTTCGGCCACCAGTCCGCGGGCCGCTTTCTCGAACACGGTTGCCTGCGAAAGGGAGTCGAGCGCGGTGCGCGTTACGATCTCGAGGACTTGGGAGAAGAGCGCGGCCGGGTTGTCGGGCCGGGCTGGTTTCTGGGCGGCGATTGGAACGGCCAGCGGTAGAAGGAGGAACAGGGCGGTGAGGCGTCGAATCACGGAAGTGTCCGGGAGAGGGGATGGCGGTGCCCGACCGGGATGGTTGGGGACGAACGTCCATACGAAGCGTAACGGTGGTAGGCTTCAGCGGGTTCTGAGCGACTACGGAGGAGCGATGACAATCGAAACCGCCACGTTCGGCGGAGGATGTTTCTGGTGCCTCGAAGCGGTATTCGAGGAAGTGGCTGGCGTGCAGCAAGTTGTCTCAGGCTACGCTGGTGGCAGAATCCCGAATCCCAGCTACGACCGGGTTTGCGCGGGTGCGACCGGGCACGCCGAGGTTGTCCAGGTGACTTTTGATGCGGCGGTGATCGGGTATGCTGACATCCTGCGGCTCTTTTTCGCCTTCCATGATCCGACGACGATGAATCGTCAGGGACCTGATAGCGGAACACAGTATCGGTCGATCATCCTGACCCACGACGACACGCAGGATGCGACGGCGCGAGCGCTGATGGACGAACTCAGAGCCAACGCGACCTTCGACGCGCCGATCGTGACGCAGCTGGAGCGCCTTGTCGACTTCTGGCCGGCCGAGGCTGCGCATCAGGGGTACTACCGGCGGAACCCGGAGCGGGGCTACTGCACGGTGATGATCACGCCCAAGCTGGCCAAGCTCCGCGCGATGCGCGGCGCGGCGCGATGACCGCTTCAGGAAAAGGCGGGTCAGCGCGGTCGAAGGCAATCGAATGGATCAAGGCCGCCGCGTGGGCCCTGGCGCTCTGGCTGGTGCTCAGCACCTTCATTGGCCAGGCCTACTTCATCCCGTCGCCCAGCATGGAGCGGACGTTGATGGTGGGGGACGTCCTGTTCGTCAACAAGTTCCTGTACGGCGCGAAGCTCCCACTGGTCGATGCGCACATGCCGGCCGTGCGCGACCCGCGGCGGGGCGACATCGTGGTCTTCATGTCGCCGATCGAAGATTCGATCCTGGTCAAGCGACTCATCGGTCTCCCGGGCGACACGCTTGCAATGCGACACGGTGCGCTGTTTCGCAACTCGGAACGACTTGCCGAGCCCGCTGCCCAGTCACTGGAACCGGATTGGCAACTCGACTCCGCCTCGCGGTACGGAATGCGGGCGATGCACATCGCGCAGTACGCGGGCGTCGATCCGGATTCCTACTTACCCGACGTGCACGATTGGGGCCCGCTGGTGGTGCCGATGGATTCCCTGTGGATGATGGGCGACAATCGGGATCGCTCCCGAGACTCGCGCTTCTGGGGATTCGTGCCCCGCCGTAACGTGCGGGGTACGCCGGTCATCATCTACTATTCTTGGGATGCGTCGAGTTACCGCCCTCTGCCATTCCTCTCGGCGATTCGCTGGAACCGCCTCTTCACGGTCCCGCGCTGAACCTCGCTGCAGGTGTCAGATCGCTGCGGTCCGGCGTCCCTGTTCAATGGTGATATGCCGATAGCGGCGACGACGCAGATCCCGAAACGTGGAGTCAACGATGCGCTGGACACCTGGGGGACGATCCTCAAACCTTGAGGATCGGCGTGGCGGCGGGGGGA
Organism: Gemmatimonadales bacterium; assembly: GCA_039915685.1. Taxonomy (GTDB): domain Bacteria; phylum Gemmatimonadota; class Gemmatimonadetes; order Gemmatimonadales; family GWC2-71-9; genus Palsa-1233. The sequence continues at coordinate 4,943 of JBDSMU010000070.1, forward strand.
TGGGTATTCCCGGCGGCGTTGGCGGAATGGGAATCGGCGGGGTGGTGATTCTGGTTCTCTTCGCGGTGATCACGAAGCAGAACCCGCTTGACCTGCTGGGCGCGGCCGGCGGTGGTGGTGGCGCGGTTGCGGAGGCGCCGATCAACGATCCTGCCGAGGAGCAACAGGTGCTCTTCGTGTCGTCGGTGCTCGACAGCACTCAGGCCACGTGGCATCGCAAGCTTGGTGACCGCTATCGCGACGCGACGCTGGTGTTGTTCAGGGATCGGGTTCAGTCGGCGTGCGGATCGGCCCAGGCGGCCAGCGGGCCGTTCTACTGTCCCGGCGATGAAAAGGTGTACATCGACCTCGGGTTCTACAGCGAGCTTCGGGATCGATTCGGTGCGCCCGGTGATTTTGCCCAGGCGTATGTGCTCGCGCATGAGATCGGCCATCATGTCCAGCGCGTCCTCGGAACCGAGGCTGACGTCAGGGCGGCGCAGCGCCAGAACCCGGGGTCCGCGAACGCACTCTCGGTGCGCCTGGAACTGCAGGCCGACTGCTACGCCGGTGTCTGGGCCAACGCGGCCGCGAGTGCCGGTCAGCTTGAGGGAGGTGACATGGAGGAGGGCATCGGTGCGGCGTCGGCGGTCGGCGACGACCGGATCCAGCGGGAATCACAGGGGACCGTGCATCCGGAGAGCTGGACCCACGGCTCCTCGGCGCAGCGAGTGGAATGGTTCCGGCGTGGAGCCGCTTCAGGCGACCCGGCGGCCTGCGACACCTTCCGCCAGTAAGGTCGGGCACTCGCCGTGTGAACGCAGGCGCCGTATCTTCGCGGGTACGGCGCCTGCGCTGCGTCGCACCCCCCAAGTGCCACAAACCGGAGCGTTCATGTCCCCAATGGTCCGCCGTGTCGTTGCGGTTGTCGCAGCGCTGGCCGCCGCGAGCGCCGTCGTCTTTGTGTTCGAGTATCTCGGATCGCGGTTCTTTCCGGCGGTCGGCGTCGACCTGACCGATCGAGCCCAGATCGAGGATGCGGTGCGCACCGGGTCGATCCCGATGGGTGCGATGGTGATGGTGGCGGCTGGGTGGGTGGTGGCAGCGGTGGTGGGGGCCACAGTGGCGCTCCGAATCGGCCGCGTTGGCGGTGGCGGACCGACCATGATCTTTGCGGGGCTTTTCACGCTCGTATGCGCGATGAACCTGATCGCGTTCCCGCACCCGGCGTGGATGTGGTTTGTCGGTGTCGTGATGGTGCCTTCTGCCGCTGTGCTCGCCGGTCGCGATCGCTCCGCTTCATGACGTCCGATCAGGCGCACGGCAGATAGTTTTCGTACTCCTTCTTCGACGGTGAATCGACCGCCCATGCGCCATGTTCGCCTTGTCCTGATCACCTGGATCATCACCGCAACGGGTGCTGTCGTCGGATCGGCGTTGGGAAACGCGTTCGGGCGAAAGGGCCTGTTCGTGGGGGCGATGGCAGTGGGTACGCTCGCACTGCTCGGTGCGATTCAGCTCGTCGCCGCTCTCCAGTGGCTCGACGTCGACCGACAGCGCGGCGGGGCGATTGGTGGGCTCGTTGGGTTCGGATTCGCATCGACACTCGCAGTCATGCACTTGCAGACGCCGATCATCGCCGTGCTCGTCGCATCGCTCGTGGGAATAGGGGTGATCCTCGGCGCGGGTCCAGGGGCGGTTCGGTGATCCGCCCGTTCCTGGCGCTCCTGATCGCGATCTCCCTCACGCCGGATCACCTGACCGCACAGGACCGGCCGCGTGCGCGCGACCTCGGAGTTGCCCCCGGCATCTTTTCACCGGGTGCGTTCAACGCCATCACCGATGTGGTCGGCGTTCGGGTCGGGCATACCACGGTGATCCTTGGCGATTCGATTCGAACTGGCGTGACAGCCATCATCCCACACAACGACAATGTTTTCCTTGATCGCGTTCCGGCCGGGCTGCATGTCGGCAACGGGTTCGGGAAATTCATTGGTTCGACGCAGCTTTCGGAGCTTGGGGAGCTCGAAACACCGATCTTGCTGACCTGCACCCTCTGTGTTTGGCGTGCCGCCGACGCGATGGTGGCGTGGCAGCTCGCGCAGCCCGGCATGCAACAGGTCCGATCGATCAACCCGGTCGTTGCTGAAACCAACGATGGCGGGTTGAATGCGATCCGCTCTCGACCGATTACGGCGGCGCATGTTGTCGCAGCACTCGAATCGGCGCACGGTGGCCTGGTGGAAGAGGGGAGCGTAGGTGCGGGGACCGGCACCATCGCCTTTGGTTGGAAGGGAGGAATCGGCACGTCATCCAGGCGCTTGCCGGCGTCGCTTGGCGGGTTCACGGTGGGTGTGCTGGTGCAGACCAACTTTGGCGGGGTGCTGCAAGTTCTCGGTGCGCCTGTGGGAAAGGAGTTGGGTCGCCACTCGTACCGCAATCAGATCCTGCAGGAACGGGGTGACGGCTCGGTGATCATCGTCGTCGCGACCGATGCTCCCCTGAGCGATCACCAACTCCAACGGGTCGCAGCACGCGCCATGATGGGACTGGGTCGCACCGGGTCCGACGCATCGAATGGGTCGGGCGACTACGTGATTGCGTTCTCGACGTCGGCCGACGTGCGCCGTCGACAGGGTGAGGGTCCCGTTCGCGGCACCCACGCTCTCGCCGACGACGCAGTGTCGCCGATCTTCCAGGCGACGATCGAGGCCACAGAAGAGGCGATCTACAATTCCCTCTTTCGAGCAACGGCCATGAGCTCGGCGCAGCGCTCTATCACGGCGCTGCCGATCGACTCCGTCCGCACCATTCTGCGGAAACACGGCGTCGGGAGTCAATGATGCGGTACGTCACGACCGAGGATGCGCCCGCCCCTGCTGGTCACTATAGCCAGGGCGTCGTGCACCATGGATTGGTGCATGTCTCGGGGCAGCTCCCGATTGATCCGCTGACTGGCTCCGTGGTGGACGGGCCCATCGATGCGCAGATGGAGCGCACCCTCCGCAATGTCGAGGCGGTGCTGCGCGAGGCGGGAAGCGGCTTGGAGCACGTCGTGTCGATGACGGTGTTCGTGGCGTCGCGCGACGACTGGACCGAGGTCAATGCTGCTTGCGAGCGAGTGTTCGGGTTGCATCGGCCCGCGCGCGCCGTGATCGGCGGTGCACTGCTGAAGCCTGGGTGCCGGGTGGAGATCACCGCGATTGGCGCTGTTCCCGACCGGCCCTGACTTCACCGTGTGACGAACCCAGGAATCGCGGGTGCCGGGCTGATTCTTCTGGCTGCCATCCTCTACAGCGCAGTTGGACACGGCGGAGCATCCGGCTACCTGGCGGTAATGGCGCTTCTCGGCACCGCTCCCGAGGCGATGCGTCCCGTCGCGTTGGTCCTCAACGTGTTTGTCGCATCGATCGCCACGGTGCAGTTTGCGCGAGCCGGTCACTTCCGCTGGGCGCTGTTCCTTCCGTTCGCCATCACCTCGATTCCGGCAGCCTATCTCGGCGGGCGAATCGTGCTGCCGGGGACGACGTATCGCATTCTTGTCGGCGTCGTGCTGGTGCTCTCGGCGGGGCGTTTCCTGATGTCGCTCAACGACGATGATGTCGCACGGCATTCTCCTCCGTTGCCACTAGCCCTCGCCGCCGGCGCCGCACTCGGCTTCCTGGCGGGCCTTACCGGGGTAGGCGGGGGCATCTTCCTGTCGCCGCTGCTGATCCTGAGCGGCTGGGCCACCATTCGTGCGACGGCTGCCACTTCGGCGGCATTTATCCTCGTGAATTCGCTCGCAGGACTGGCCGGACAGGCGGAACAGCTCCGGCATCTCCCCGCGTCGATTGGATGGTGGATCGTGGCGGCGGTGGTGGGCGGGTCGATTGGATCCCGGATGGGGAGTGGGGTGCTCAGCGGCGCGGCCCTGCGACGATCGCTCGCGTTGGTGCTGGTGCTCGCGGGCACCAAGCTGATACTGGAGTAATTCATTGTCCAATTTGCGGTGGCCCCAGTCGGGCCTTCATCATAGAATCGCTGCATGACACACGCTGCCAGTCTTCCAAGTCGCCGTACGCTGCTCCGCGCGGTTGCTCACCGTGACCCTGCGTGGGACGGCCTATTCGTGTTCGCCGTCCGAACCACCGGTGTGGCATGCAGGCCGGTTTGTCCGTCGCGTCGCGCCCGCGACGAGAACGTCGAGTTCTTTGCCACGCTCAGTGCGGCCCAACAGGCCGGGTTTCGCGCCTGCCGCCGTTGTCGGCCCGATTCGGACCGTCAGCCGGAATGGTGGGGTGCGCTCGTCGAGGCGCTCGATCAACATGGCGGGAAGCTCACCGACGACGACCTGCGCGCCCGCGGGTTTGACCCAGTTGTGGTACGGCGACAGGCGCGTCGCATTCAGGGCTCAACATTCCAGGCGTGGGCGCGAGCACGCCGAGTCGCGGGTGCGCAGCGCCGACTCGCTTCCGGCCAGCCCCTCGACCGGGTCATCGTGGAGTCCGGATATGAATCACACAGCGGGTTTCGCGACGCATTCGTGCGGGTCGTGGGCAACGCACCCGGGCGCGCGAGGGGTGGTGAGGCGGTGACCACCGCCACGTGGGAGTCGCCGGTCGGACCGATCGTGGCAGGAGCGGTTGCCGAGGGGATCTGTCTGCTGGAGTTTGGTGACCATGCGCGCCTCGAACAACAAGCGCCACGCCTGCAGAAATGGTTTCACGGCCCGGTGGTGCCGGGACCACATCCACATCTCGATGCACTTTTCGACGAACTGCGGCGCTACTTCGCCGGTTCGCTCACCGAGTTCCGGGTACCGCTGGTGGTTCGTGGCACTCCGTTCGAGGTGGCGGTATGGACCGCGCTGCAGGCAATTCCGTATGGCATCACCTGTTCGTACTCCGATATCGCGCGTGCCGTCGGATCTCCGCGCGCAGTTCGGGCGGTTGGTAGCGCTAACGGGCGAAACCGAATCGCGATAGTGATCCCTTGCCACCGGGTGGTGAACACGGGCGGCAAGTTGGGCGGCTACGGCGGGGGACTCTGGCGGAAGGTCAGGTTGCTCGAACTTGAGGGCGTGGTGCCCGGAGAGCTTGCCCCATGACGACCCAGCCCCGCAACCGGTTTCTGGTTGCAGGGCTGGGTCCACTTCCATGCGGCAGATGCCGCTCCTAGTGCTTGATCTCGAATTCCTTGATACCCTGCGACACGTTATCCAGAAACACCTCGGCGCGGTATTTCCCCTCTGGCCAGGCGGTGGCCTTCTTGATGTGGAATTCGGTCGTTGCCATCGCCGCGCCGGCGCCCGCGGCGATCTGTTGCGCGGTCGAGTCGATCGTCTTGCCTGCTTCGTTCATCCACCGAACGGCAACCGTCGATCCGGGAGCGGTGTTCTCGCTCCGTACCGATATGTACAGCGTGTCGTTGGCCCCGAAGTTCGAGGTGACGCCGCCGATGATGTTCTTCATCGAGTCGACGGCGCGACCGAGTTCCATGGCCGCCACCCGGGCGGTGGCCGGGAGGTCGGGTGTGGTCACGACCAGGACGGAATCAGGGGTACCATCACCCGGTACGTCCTTCTTCGAGCAACCGGCGACGGTGGCGACTGTCAGGGCGCCAATGATCAGCGTGCGGCGAAACGACATGCGGACTTCCTCCGTGAAAATGGGCGTGGGGGCCGTGGCACCTCCCCCCATCGGTCAGGAACTTGCAGGGCTCGGGGACGAGAAGATACTGGATTGGCTCCGATTGAAGAATCCGCTCTGTCCTTACCCTGTAAAACGATCGGGCGCCATGGCCTCGCACTCACGTGCGCGGCGGCGGCGCCGGCGTCTGGAGCACCGATGGCAATCCGGCTGGTCGTATTTGACGTAGCGGGCACGACATGGGACGACCGGGGCGTCGTGCGAACGGCGCTGCACGATGCCATCGCGGCCGTCGGGCCTGACCTCAAGACGGCTGTTATGGCCGGCGTGGAGGGCCTCGACATGCCGATGGCGGTCCGGATGCTCCTTGAGGGGCACGGGCGGGAAGACCTCTTTCCGAGGATTCCGGAGATTATGGGGGGCTTTACCGCGCACCTCACCGACCACATCACTCGCGCTCCCGATGTTCGGCCCATTCCCGGTACCACCGCCATGTTCGGAGCGCTACGAGCGGCCGACGTTCGCGTGGCGCTCGGTACCGAACTCTCGCGTCCGTTGCTCGACCTCCTGATCGAACGCCTCGGGTGGGGCGGTGCCGAGTCTCCGGTGGATGCGATGATCGCGACTGACCAAGTCCCGCGTGGTCGCCCATGGCCTGACATGATTGATCGGCTTCGCGAGCAGCTTGGCGTGCGGGAGCCCGGCGACGTCGCCAAGGTGGGGGACACGCCGGTCGACCTGCAGGAAGGGACGGTGGCGCGGTGCGGATTGGTGATTGGCGTGTGCACCGGAGGTCACACGCGCGAGGCGCTCTCGCATCATCCGCACGATGCCATCCTTGAGAGCGCAGCTGGGGTGCCGACCCTGGTTGTTTCCCACGCGCACTGAGCCGAAGGCTCGCTACGACCGTCCGTCGTCGGAGGATTCGCCACGCAGTCGGCCGGCGTCCTGTACCGCGCAGCGCAGCAGGTACTCGACCTGCGCATTGAGCGAACGCAGATCGTCAGCGGCCCAGCGCTGCAAGGCGGCATGCAGCGCCGGGTCGAGTCGGACGAGGAACGACTTGCGATCGCCCATCAGGTCAGTACAGCGATCCGGTGTTGACCACCGGTTGCATCGGCTGTTCGGCGCACAGGGTCACAAGAAGGTTCGATACCATGGCGGCCTTGCGCTCCTCGTCGAGCTGGACCATGCCCTTCTGTTCGATCGCCCGCAGCGCCATGTCCACCATCGATACCGCACCCTCGACGATCTGCACGCGTGCCGCGATGATCGCGCTCGCCTGCTGCCGTCGGAGCATCGCATTGGCGATCTCGGGCGCGTAGGCGAGGTGTGCAATTCGAGCCTCGATCACCCGCATCCCGGCGCGAGCGAGGCGCGCCTGTACCTCTGCGGCAAGCTGGTCGGCGATCTCGTTGGCGTTGTGACTCAGCGACGTCTCGCCCTCGGCATGCGCATCGTATGGATACGACGTGGCGAGGGCCCTCACCGCCGACTCGCTCTGCACCCGCACATAGTCCTCGTAGTTCTCGACCTCGAACATTGCCTCGGCAGAATCGACCACCTTCCACACCACGATTGCGCCGATCTCGATCGGGTTCGAATGCTTGTCGTTCACCTTGAGCTTGGCGGTCTCGAAGTTGTGCACCCGCAGCGAGATCGGCACCTTGGCATACAACGGATTCACCCACCAGAGCCCGGGCACCTTGAGCGAGCCGACGTACCGTCCGAACAGGGTGAGCACCCGCGCCTGGTTGGGTTGCACCATGGTGAGGCCGAGCCAGAGGACCAGCGAGCAGACCGCCACCACCGCCGAACCGATCCCGACCGGTCCGTCGTCGTGCCACGCGGCACGCACGCCAGAGGCGATCGACCCAGCCGTCAGGAGGAAGAGCAGGAATACAGCCACCATCCCCGGGACGCCCTTACGCTCAATCTCGCGAATCATCGTTCCAGCTCCAGTGAAATTGTGATGTCGATATGATATCACAATGACATCTAATTCGGCAAGCCCCCCCCTCGATACCGGGCGTCGCCTCGGGTACGTGCTGGTGGGGTACCTCGCCCTTGTGGTTGGGGCGATCACCTTGGCGCCCTTTCGCTTTGCGATTCCCCACCCATTTCAGGCCTACCTCATCGTGCTCGACGGTGGATGGATTGCCGACGTCCTTCTCAACGTGGCGCTCTTCATTCCGATCGGGCTGGCGCTCCACCGGACAATGCGATCGAAGCTGACCACCCTCGTGTTGGTCGCCGGCGGGGCGAGCCTGCTGATCGAGGGTCTCCAGCTCTTCCTGCCCCGTCGTTACAGCACCTTCACCGACGTTCTGGCGAACGGGCTCGGCGCGCTGCTGGGTGCGTCGATATCGGTGGCGGTCGACCGGCACTTCGGGACGGGGCGGCGGCTCGTCGGAAGGTTGATGCTCGACCTGCCGCTGATGGGTGTGACGTACCTCCTCCTGCCCCTGCTCTGGCTCGACGGACTCGGCGCGGTCGGCGATCCGGCGAGGGCTTGGCTCGGGATGCCCGTGGCGCTCGCCGGAGCGCTGACCCTTGCCGCCGTGGCTCAGACGGTGCCATCGGCTGCGACGCCTGCAATGAGGCGCAACGTGGTGATTGCTGCCGTGACATGGTTTGCGATCGGTGCCGTTCCTGCCCTCCGCACCAACCCGGTAATGGTCGGCGTTGGATTCGGCGCCGTCGTTATCGCAGCGAGCTTCGGTCAGTGGGCGTGGCGGCGTGCTGGGCAGCGCGACCGGCGCCTCGAACCGCAGGTGGTAAGCGTGCTGGTGCCACTCCTCCTGCTCTATCTCCTTGGCCTCGCGCTCGATCCTGGGTCACTTGATATCGAACGCGGCGGCGATGCCCGCGTCGGGATTCTTCGCTGGCTGGAGCACGTCGCGGCGCTGGTGTCGCTAGGCTACGTGCTGGCCGAATGGCGTGGTCGCCGGGGCGAGCCGGAGGCCAGGGCGGTGGTGGAGCCGGCACTCGCCACTTGCCTGGCTTGGGTTGCAATTGTTGCTGCAACAGGACGACCAGCGGTCCTCGCCGCCGGCGCGGTGGCCGTCGGCGCCGGCGGATTCGGAGCGACACTGTACCGACGGCACCGGGATCACATCATTGCCCTCCGCGAGAGTGTCGATCAACGGGGATAGCTTTCCCGGATGAAGACAGCCGTATTGGTACTGAGCTTGGCCGCCGTGGGTGCGTGCCATGAATCGCCGGTCACCGACGATGCACCGACGCGCCCGGTGACGGCACTCCTACCAATACAGCACGGCCTCACCAACGCGACTTTTCTGGGGGCGTGGACCAATTCCGATGGACGACTCTGGGTGGCGGGCCAGGAAGGGGTGGTTCAGCGATGGGACGGGTCTGGTTCGGTAATCGAATCCACTCCGACGAGGGAGACGCTCACCGGAATCTGGGGACCGGGCTCCACCCCACTCTTCGCTAGTGGAAGTGGTGGGACGATCCTCCGGCGCCTACCCACCGGATGGGTCAATGAGCCCGTGCCCACTGCGGAGATACTTCTTGACGTATGGGGCTTCGATGCGGCGAATGCGTGGGCGGTGGGCACCGGTGGCACAATCCTGTATTACGACGGGTCCGGATGGCAACAAGAGCAAACCCCGCTGCCCGCCGAGTTGTGGAGTGTGTGGGGAAGTTCGGCGCAATCGCTGGTGGCGATCGGCCAGAACGGGGTGATTCTCGAATGCTGTGATGCTGGCCGATGGGCGCAGGTCACGTCGCCGACGACCAATGGATTGTTTGACGTTGCCGGAGACGGATCGGGACGAGTGGTCGCCGTTGGCACTGCGGGAACGATTGTGGTGCGCGACGCCGGAAACTGGCGAGTCGTGCCGTCTCCCACGTCGGTCAACCTCTTCGGCGTGACGAGTGATGGCCCGGGCCGTTTCGTCGCGGTCGGCGATGGTGGTCGCATCATTTCCGGTGATGGTGTCAACTGGACGCTTGTGCCGGTTCGCGGTGCATTGGAGAACCTTCGCGCGGCGAGCAGCGGCGGCGGTCGGCGCCACGCCGCCGGGTGGTATGGCACCGTGCTCAGCGACTCATCGGGTTGGGAAGCCATCGGTAGTGGATCATTGCTGTTCGACGTCCACGTTCCGACGGTAGGAACGGCGCTGGCCGTGGGTTCTGGCGGCCTGGCGTTCGAGCGCGTCGGTAGCGGGTGGCGGCGAACGGCACTGCCCACGTCGAACACGCTCTACGGCATCGCGGGACCGCTCGCGACCTCACGTCTCGTCGTGGGCGACAGTGGCACGATCCTCCGCGCCATCGGCGGCGGGTGGCGACGCGAGGCATCCCCGTTCGATGGCCTGCTGCGGAGTGTGTGGTGGGGCAGCGACGACCGGCAGGTGATCGTGGGTGCGGGTGGGACGGTGCTGACCTGGACCGGTAATGCGTGGAATCGCGCGAGCACGCCCACATCGGCCACCCTTCGGCACGTGCACGGCATTCGCGGCGGCGACATCTGGACCGTTGGCGATGACGGCACCGCACTGCGCTCTCGGAGCGGCGGTTGGGAACAGGTACCGACCCCGGTCCGGACCATCCTTCGTGGCGTCTGGGTGCGCTCATCCACAGACGTTTGGGTGGTGGGTGACTCGGGCGTTGTGTTGCATCGCCTCGGTGAGCAGTGGCGCACAGTCGCCGCGCCCATTCCGGGCGCGCTTCGGGCGGTGAGTGAGATTGACGGGTACATCTATGTGATCGGCGAGGGAGGTACTGCGTGGCGTCGGGATGGCGAGCAATGGGTGGCACTTGAAAGTGGGTTGCCAGTGCTGCTCCTCGCCATCGACGGTGCGTCCGCCGACGACGTGGTCGTGGTCGGCGAGCTGGCCGCGATCCTCGCAGGGACGCGCTGAGCGGCGGTTACGAAAGCAGTCGCCGACGGGGCGACACGGCATTCGCGATCAAGATCCCCGAGACGAGCGATATGGCGATCAGCACCATCTTGAAGGCGCTATCGACACCGCCGATCACATCATCGGCGCCCCTGCTGGCAACAAGGGCGTCGAGCGAGCGAATCCCGATGCTCCCGGGCACCATCAAGAGCAGGCCGGGGACCAGGGTGATGGGTGCAGGCCGGTTGGTGATGCGCGCGTACCAGTTGCTGCCCAGTGCCGTCGCGAATGCGCCCACGAACGCGCCGAGCTCCGCGCCCAGCACGCGCGCGCCGAGTCGGGTGCCGAAGAATGCCAGCAGGCACGCCGTCATGATCCAAGGCGCGTCGCGCCATTCTGCCCGCAGTAAGACCATGAATGCGAGCGGCAAGATCACCAACGCGATCGGCACACTCCAGCCGGGCAGGGGCACGGGCGCGCCCAGCAGCGGCACGGGCCCGACCAGCAGTGACATGACTTTCCCGCCTACAGCGATCCCGAAGGCGATACCGAGAAGAGTGACGACCGCGCCCATGAATCGCGCCGTCCCCGATGCGAGATGCTGGGAGGAGAGTTCGGTCATCGCGGTGGTGAGCGTCAGGCCCGGGATCAGCACGATGACACCTGCGAGGGTGGCGGTGAACACCGACATCGGCATTCCGCTGACTGCAATCCCGGTGGCGGCAGCCGATGCAATGGCAGCGGCAACCGGTGCGAACACTCTTCCGAGCGCCGGAAATCGCGTGGTCAGCAACGAGAGGAGACCGATCACCAAGCCGATCGCGAACCCGACAATCACTTCGTTGCGGCCACCCCCGAGGAACTGCGCAACGGTGCCGGACGAGAGTCCGAACGCAAGCGTCGTGAGCGCGGGGCCATAGGGCGGTGGTGCGCTCTCGATCCGGGCGAGTGCACTGAGGCCCTGCGATGGCGTCTTCCGCCCCTCGAGGACGTCGTGGGTGACGGCATCCACCTGCGCCAGCTTGCCGAGGTTGGTCTCGCCGGGCCGCACGCGGATGAGGAAGGTCTGCTGATCATCTTGCACGCCGAATGACGACATGATCGACGTGGGCGTGGAGAAGAACTGGCCATGCAGGCCCAGCTTGTCGCTCGCCATCTCCATTGCCTCCTCCAGCCGATGCGCGTCATACCCGGAGACATGCAGCGAGCGACCGAGCTGGAGGACGAAGCCGACACGATCATCGCCTTGGCGGAGCGCAGACGGGATCGCCATGCCTCCGGTTGGGGTCCATCCAGCCCAGCTTGTGCGGGGCTCGGGCTCGGGAGGCGTCATATTCACAGGGGTATGATACGACCAACCGGAGGGTGGAAGCCAATGCGCATAGTCATGTCGGTCCTTGCAGCAAGCGTCCTGGTGGTTTCAGCAGGCGTCACGGGCTGTGCCACGAACCCGGTAACGGGCCAGAGCCAGTTGTCGCTGGTGTCGGAGTCACAAGAAATCGAGATGGGTCGGAGCCAGGTGCCGGCAGTGCAACAGTCCATGGGATTTGTGGCTGATCCGGCACTCCAGTCGTACGTCAGCACAATCGGCATGAAGATGGCGCGCGCGTCCGAACGTCCCCAGCTGCCGTGGGAATTTCATGTCGTTGACGACCCGATGATCAACGCGTTCGCCGCGCCGGGCGGCTTCATTTTCGTGACCCGCGGAATTCTCGCGGTGATGAACTCCGAGGCAGAGCTCGCCGGAGTCCTCGGTCATGAAATCGCGCATGTGACCGCGAAGCACTCGGTGGCGCAGATGAGCACGGGCCTGGGTGCGCAGATCGGCGTGCTCGCCGCCGCGATCCTCACCAAGAGCGACGCGGTGGCGCAGGGCGCCGGCGCGGTGGCGACTCTCTTCACGCTCAAGTATGGGCGAGACCAGGAGACCCAGGCCGACGCGATCGGGCACCGATATGCGCTCACCGAACGGTACGATGTGCGGGAAATTCCGAAGACATTCATGACGCTGCAACGCATCGGCGCAGCGAGCGGCAGTTCCTCCGGCCCGTCGTTCCTCTCGACCCACCCCGATCCGGGCAATCGGGTCGCGAAGACGCAGGCCTGGGCGGACACGGTGAGCAGCTATGCCGGTTTGGTGACAGATCGTGACGAGTTCATGACGCGGATCAACGGCATGCTCTACGGAGCCGACCCGGCGGAGGGGTACTTCGAGAACGGAGTGTTCCTGCACCCGGCGTTGCGGTTTCAGTTCAACGTGCCATCCAACTGGTTGACGGCCAATCAGAAAGCAGCGGTCGTCCTCGGTGAGCCAAATGGCCAGGCGCAGATCCAGTTGAGTGGGGTGCCGCAGTCGTCCCCGCAAGCGGCGATGCAGGCCTTCCAGCAGCAGCAGGGCATCCAGACCGGTAACGCGCAGAACATCTCGCTCGGCGGCTCACCAGGGATGATCGCCGAGTTCACGGCCGCGACGCAGGACGGGCAGCAGATCCGGGGTCAGGTGCTGATGGTGCAACACGCCGGTACAGTGTTCCAATTCGTTGGTTATGCCACGGCGCAGGGCTGGGGATCGCAGGGCGGCACGGTGTCATCGGTGCTGCGCTCGTTCCGTCCCACGGCGTCGAATCAGGTGTTTCAGCGGGCGCGCGCGCTCCGTGTCGTCACGCTGCAGCGGGCGACGTCGATTGCGACGCTGGCTCAACAGAGCGGTGGCGCCATCGCGACCGCGGAACTAGCCATCCTCAATGGTGTTGACGGCGACGTCACCCTGCCGGCCGGTCGGCGCGTGAAGACGGTTGGGTACCGCTAGGCTCAGCCGAAGAAGTTGATGGCGGCCCCGCGACTACCCGTTGCGGGGCCGTCGTCGTTTAACCCCGTGTCGTCTTCCCCTTGAGGAAGTCCATCAACAGGAACTCGCCGAGAGTCATCGGGTTGGCGAAGTATGCCTTGCCCCGGCAGATCCGTGACACCTGCTTTACAAACTCCACCAGCTGGGCATCACGGGCGAGCATGAATGTGTTGATCATGATGCCGCTGCGGCGGCACGCGGAGACTTCCCGGTACGTTGCTTCGAGGATCACCGGGTCAAGGCCGGCCGAGTTGATGTAAACACGTCCATCGGGCATCGTGAGTGCCGTCGGCTTCCCATCGGTGATCATGATGATCTGCTGCATTTCCTGACGCTGCGACGCAAGGATACGCCGTGCCAATGCCAGCCCGCCCGCAGTGTTGGTATGGTAGGGCCCAACCTGGACATTGGCGAGGGCGCCGAGCGGAATTTCCTCGGCACCGTCGTGAAACAGGACGACCCGGATCGAATCGCCGGGAAAATGGCTGCGAATCAGGTGAGTGAGCGCGAGCGCGACCCGCTTTGCCGGCGTGAAGCGGTCCTCGCCGTAGAGGATCATCGAGTGCGAGCAGTCGAGCATCAGCACGGTGGCGGCCGAAGAACGATATGTCGATTGCGTCACCATCAGGTCGCGATGGTCAAGCTCGAGCGGGAAGGTGAGCCCGTGCCGCGAGATAGCACTGGTGAGCGTCGCCGAGACGTCGAGGTTGAGGACGTCACCGAACTCGAATGGCCGGCTCGCGGCCTCGGCCTCGATACCGGTCGACAAGTCGCTGGTATCGTGCGCACCGACGGCCGATCGCCCGAGTGCCCCGAGTAGCGACTTGAGCGAACGATAGCCGAGGAAGTCAGCACCTTTTTCGGCGACATCGAACCGTACGGTTCGCGCGGCGTCCCGAGCGGTGGCCGGGGCATCGCGGATTGTGCCCGGTCCGGCGCGCGACTGCCCGGTTGGAATGGACAGGTAGCCCTCGTCCACCAACCGGGCGACGATGCGGTCGAGCAGATCGGCGAGGTCTCGGCTCACCGCCGCATCGCGCTCGGCTTCGCCGGTGGGTCCGGCCGTGAGGAGTTGGAGCATCTCCGGTGTGAGCTGTCCGGATTCCATCAGTGCCTGCAGAATCGCTGCGCGAAGGTCCGCCACGGTGCGACCGTCGTCAGCGTCTTCCGGATCGCCCCACCACGGCACACCGTTGAACCCCGACTGCAGGAGAAAGTCTCCTAGGTGGTCGAGAAGTTCCTGGAGGTTGACCTGACCAGCGAGACCTTCCAGATAGCGGGCGTACGTGGTGTAGCGCATAACCGGAAGCTACTACCTTGATCGTCATGTCCCTGCTGCCGATCGTACGGACCCGACAGGCGCTGAACGACCTTGGTGCCGGAATGGCCACTGGTCCCTTTCGCGCACTGCGGCATGCCGACTTCCGCCGGTTCCTCACCGGCCAGGCGATCTCGCTGGTCGGCACATGGATGCAGATCATTGCCCAGGGATGGCTGGTCCTGGAGCTCACAGGGTCGGCGTTCGCCGTGGGCCTCACCACAACGATATCAACGATCCCTATCCTCTTCTTCACGCTGTATGGTGGGGTGGTGGCCGACCGTGTCGACAAGCGGCGATTCATCATGATGCTGCAGTCGGTGATGATGATCGAGGCTGCCGTCCTCGCGGGGCTGACGCTGGCGGGGCTCATCACGGTCGAGTGGGTGTGGGGGCTTGCCCTCGTGTTCGGCCTCGCGACGGCGTTCGAGGTGCCCGCACGCCAGGCGATGGTGGTCGAACTCGTGCCGCCGGAAGACCTCGTCTCGGCAGCCGCGATCAACTCCACGGTGTACAACCTTGGGCGGGTCGTGGGCCCTGCAATCGCGGGTGTGGTTGTGGCCCTTGCGGGCGCTGGCGCCGCGTTTGCCGCCAACTCCCTGAGCTACGTTGCCGTGCTCGTCGGCCTCTATCGGATCCGCCAGCCGTTCGCAGCGGCGATGACGCGAGTGCGCCCGTCGGTTTTCACCGGGATCCGATTCATCCGATCGCGCCCTGTTCTTGCCGCCCTTACGCTCCAGATGGTTGTGCTGTCGGTGTTCGCCGCGAGTTTTATCCCGATACTGCCCGTCTTCGCACGCGATGTTCTCGGCGCCGGCGCGTCAGGTTACGGTGCGCTCACGTCTGCGGTGGGAGTCGGAGCTGCGATCGGTGCAATCGGCATGGGGGCCTTCGACCGCCGGATCTCGAGGGCGCGAGGCGCCGTGCTGGCTTCCGCGGTCCTCGGAATGGCGGTGATCTTGTTGGCGCTTTCCCGTGAGATGACGCTCGCGCTGCTGCTCCTCGGCGTTGCCGGCTCTGCGATGGCAGCGCAAGGGATTGCCACGGCGACCTCGCTCCAGCTCGCCGCGCCGGCAGACCTGCGGGGCCGTGTGATGGCGGTGTATTCATTCGTTGTGCTCGGGTTGACGCCGATCGGAGCGTTTCAGGCGGGATGGATCGCCGAGCATGCGGGGGCACCGTGGGCGATCGCCATCAACGGCGTCACCTGCCTCCTTGCGACCGCCATCCTGCGGAGCCGGCTCTGGCACGGGGGGACGACCTGATGCTTATCACGATCTCGCGGGAGGTGGGTGCGCAGGGGTCGGTGTTGGCCGGTCTGGTGGCGACCCGACTCGGCTGGCAGTTGATCGACAATGAAGTGATCGAAGAAGTGGCGCGTCGTGCTGGTCTTACCCCGGCCGACGTGGCGCAGCGCGAGGAACGGGGGCCCACCTTTGCCGAACGTTTGGCGCGTGCTCTGGTGGCAGCGACGCCCGAGGTGCTCGCGCCGATGGACATTGACGCGCCCGAGGCAGAAGAGGCTCGGCTGGTGCGGATCACCGAGCAGGTCGTGGCCGACGCCTGCGCGGCGACGAACGTGGTGATGGTCGGACGCGCCGCCGTCGCGGTGATCGGCCGACGCGATGGTGCCCTGCACGTGAAGGTGGTCGCTTCGCCGGACCACCGGGCCGCAATCATCGCTCAGCGCGACGGGGTCAGTCGTGAGGACGCTGCACGAAGAGTGCGCAACAACGACGCCCATCGGGCCCGGTATCATCGGCAGTGGTACGACCGCGACTGGCATGACCCCCACAACTACCACCTCGTGGTGAACACCGAATGGCTGGGATTGGATCGTGCTGTGGACCTGATCGTTGGTGCGGTCCGCTCATAGCCCGAATGTGTCGCCGTGCGATGGACCGCGGCGGCGTTGCGGTTTCGGCCGACTCCATCCGACATCTTCCGAACGTGAGATCCGGTTGGTCGCGGCGAGTGCCTCCAGTACGAGTTCACACGCTGCGACGGTCCGAGGGTGATCTTCGCGCTCCGCCAATCCCGCCTGCTCGACCAGGTCCAGCAGGCCACCTACCAAGGTAAATCCCTGCCAACATGCCTCAGTACCGTCGTCGACGCCGATCTTGAGCGCACCACCCTGCTCGAACCACTCTACGACATCCTCGACATCGAGATCAGCGCCGCGCGATGCGAAGACGGATGCCGCCGCCGCACGAATCACCTCTCGGGCGATCGCGTCACCCCCCTGCAGTTCCCCCTCATATTCGAGCTCGACCTTTCCGGTAATCGCGGGCAGGCCCGCGTAGACATCACTGACCCGCGCTACGGGCGACTGCTCCCCGGTTGCGATCGCGCGACGCTCGGTGTTGCTGACAACCAGTTCCATCAGCGAGATGGGAAGGCGCTGGCTCACCCCCGATCGCCGATCGACTCGTTTGTCGTCTCGTGCTTCGAACGCGACCTGTTCGACAAGTTCTGCGATGAAGGGCGGGACGTCGACTCCGTCTGTTTCAGATCGGTTGGTCCACGCTTCGTCAGCCGTGATCCGCATCCCTTCCTCCACGGACCTCGGGTAGTGGGTCCGGATCTCGGAGCCGATGCGGTCCTTGAGTGGGGTAATGATCTTGCCGCGCGCGGTGTAATCCTCGGGATTGGCCGTGAACGCGAGCATCACATCCAGCGGCAGGCGGATCGGGTAGCCCTTAATCTGCACGTCGCCTTCCTGCATGATGTTGAACAGCCCCACCTGGATCTTGCCCGCAAGGTCGGGAAGCTCATTGATCGTGAAGATGCCACGGTTTGACCGGGGCAGCAGGCCGAAGTGCATGGTCAGTTCGTGACCCAGGGTGTGGCCGCCCCGGGCGGCCTTGATGGGGTCGACGTCGCCGATCATGTCGGCGATCGTGACGTCGGGGGTGGCGAGTTTCTCTACGTACCGCTGGTCGCGCCCCAGCCAGCCGATGGGGGTCTCATCGCCGAGCCGATCGATCAGATCGATGGCCTCGCGGGAGATCGGGTGAAACGGGTCGTCGCGGAGTTCGCTCCCTGCCACCATCGGAATCGCCTCGTCGAGGAAGATTCCGAGGGATCGAAGAAGCCGTGATTTGGCTTGTCCGCGGGTGCCCAGGAGGATGAAATGCTGGCGCGACAGGATGGCGTTGTAGACCTGTGGCAGGACGGTATCGTCGAACCCGACCAATCCGGGGAAGTGGGAATCGGGCTCCCGGAGGTGCTTGATCAGGTTGGTTCGGAGCTCGTCGCGCACGGATCGTCGAAGGAGCGGCGGGTGCGCCCACGGGGTGTCCCGGAGTGCCCCGAGGGTGGTGGGACGAGTGCTCATGAAGTTCTCCAAATAAGCTGGCGGAAGCTCAGAGGCCGGTGGGTGTAGCCCGGAAGCGATTGACAGGAATGAGTTTAGGTGCTTGACAGATCGGTCCCATGCCCTAACTTGGACGGCGGTGCATCGAGTGTTAGCGGCCGATACACGGTACCGGTCTCGGTGACCAATCATCCAACAGTGGAGAGGCGATGCGGAAGTTCATGATGGTTGCGGCGTTGGTGTCGGTTGCTGCATGCGGAGAGAAGAAAGCCGAGGTCATGGAAGACAGCTCGGCGATGATGATGCCGAATGTGGACTCGATGCGCGTTGCAGATTCGATGCGCGTTGCGGACTCGATGCGCATGGCTGACAGCATGCACATGGCTGACTCGATGAACATGATGAAGCCCTGAACTGAAAGGTTACCAACACCGATGCACCCAGACGCCCCGGGCAGCGATGCCCGGGGCGTCGTGTATTCACTGGTCATCGAACGGCAGGTCGACGACTGTTGCGGTACCGCCACCGGCATCGACATCTGCGCCGATGTCCACTTCGCGTCGAAGTTTCGCCATCCCGACCGGGCGACCGTCAAGCAAGCCCCAGGTAGAGATCGTTCCGACATTTTTGTCGCCGTTCAAAATGTCACTGCCTGTTGGTGCAGCATCGCGCCACTGCAAACCGCGCAACATCCGATTCGGGTGCCCACGAAAATGCAAGCGAGCTACGGTTTCCTGGCCGGTGTAGCACCCCTTGTTGTGACGCACCCCGTCGAGAGAATCGAAGCGCACCTCCTGCAAGAGCGTCCGGTCGTCGATTTCGCGACCGAGCGCAGGCCAACCCGCAAGCACGCGAGCCGCTGATGCCCATCCGGCGGGCGCCTTGGGAAATGTTTCGCCGACCGGATTTGCGCCGGACTCTCCGAATCGCAGCGCGGCGAACGGCGCTGGACTCGCTGGCACGATCAGACCCGGTCCCGCGTGCGGATTACGGCCGAGTATCCAGGAAACAGCCACCTCGGTAGTTCGATCTGTCACCTTTGCGATGCGTGGCGGAAAGGTTCGATTGAACGCCGCCGCTGCCGTCGCATGGGCCACCGCCGGCACGATCATCCAAGCGGCATCGCCATCGCGAAGCACCCACATGTCGAAGACGATCATTCCCTTTGCGGTGAGGACTGCCCCCCACATCAACGCATCGGGGCCATGACGCAGCACGTCGTTGGTATACACGCCCTGCACGCACTGAAGTGCACCACTTCCCTCCACCCGAAAAACACCGCTCGGCATCGGTGCCTCGTGCGCGCCATTGCGGAGGGCGTCGAGTTCGGTCGCTGTGAGGACGAACTCGGGCGCGCTGGTCACGACGCGATGTCGGGTGTATGCCGACCCTTTCCGTTGGTCGAAGCACGGCTGTGGACTGCGGCGCGACCCTCCAGCTCCGGCACCAGTTGAGGGAGAACCCGCAGCAGCACGTCGGCGCGCCCAGCGGCCGAGCGAATGGCGAGCATTTGCCGCGCCTGCGCGGTATCCCACGGAACCACCGAAGCCACCTCGAAGGTGAGGGCGGCACCGTCGCGCGCCCAAGTTCCTCCCGCACCGGCATCGGTGAGCTCGGCGAGGGCGTTCCTGCAGCGGTCGCCGAGCCGTCGGAGTGACTCTTCGGTGTCAGCGGGGAGGTCCATGGCATCCGGGTCGTCGTCGAACTCAACCACCTCACCGACCAGATAGGGGGTGTCGGTGTCGCGGCTGTCGTGCAGCAGGAAACGGCTTTGCCCCACCACGGTTATCAGGGATCGATCGTCGGACAACGGCTGGTGAGCCTCGACCCGGGCGACGCATCCGATGGTGCCCGGTTGTGGGGTGCTTCCGTCGTCACCCGGCGGCAGGAGGCCGAACTCGTGATCGCCCGACAGGATGTCAGCCAGCATTGCACGGTATTTCGTCTCGAAGATGTGCAGTGCCGACCGGGTACCTGGGTAGAGGATGGCGTCGAGCGGGAAGAGCGGAATCGATCGGGTCATGATGGAGTATAGCAAAGCCGCGCACTGAACTGGGGTCGGGGAGCCGGGCGTTACGCGGCGCGAAACGTTCCCAGGTGCCGTACCTCGGGACAGTCTCGCAACTTGGCGAAGGCTCGTTCCCGGAGTTGACGGATCCGCTCGCGGGTCACTCCGAGCGCCTCGCCGATCTGTTCCAAGGTCCGCGCCTCATGGGCGGGATCAAGCCCGTAGTAAAGCGACAGGATACGGCGCTCACGGGGCGTGAGGTATCGCCGGAAGATGCGTTCGAGGAAATCCTTGCGTAGCACCTCGTCGGTGCGGGTCTCGATTTCGCTTCCTTCGCCGACCGGAAGCCGTTCGCCGAGCGTCGCGGCGCGCGCGTCGCCATGGTCGACCGGCGCATCCAGGGAGACTTCGGTCACGAAGAGGCGCTTCGCGCTTCGAATGTCCGCCAAGGGCAGCTGCAGCGCCGTCGCGAGCTCCTCGTCGGTGGGCGTCCGACCGATTTCCTGCGCTAGCAGGCCTTGGGCCTTCGCGAACCGCACGACGGCAGTGTTCTGGTTGAGCGGGAACCGCACTGATCGGGTCTGCTCGGCGAGGGCTTTGAGCACCGCCTGGCGCACCCACCACACTGCGTAGGAGATGAACTTGACCCCGCGGTCGGGGTCGAACTTTCCCACTGCGCGAAGCAGGCCCTCGTTGCCGATCGCCACGAGGTCGCCGAGGTCGAGGCCATGCCCCTGATACCGCTTGACGAATGCGATGACGAATCGGAGGTTCGCCGTCACCAGTCTCTCGGCCGCTGCGCTGTCGCCAGCGCGCGCCAGTCGGGCCAAGGAACGTTCCTCCTCGATATTACTGATCATCGGGAGGTCCTTGATGTCGCGCAGGTACTGCTCGAACGACTCGGCCGCGTCGAGGGGGACGCGCGGCCGCGGGACGGTCCGGCGGGTACGGGGCATGGAGGCCAGGGCGATGTGAGGATGTTAAAGGGATGGCACACTGCTGGTGCAACAAGCAAGATCGCCGCTCCGGCGCGCCTGTCAAGACCCTCTAAATCTCTACATCACAACAACTTGCGTAATATGTTGTTGCGCGTTTCCTGCACATTATCCACGCCAAGGTTTCCACGAGAGTGTGCAAGGAACCCACAACTGCCGTTGCAGGCTGATGTTGCGAGTATGCAGCGACCCAGACGATGTGGATAAGTATGTGGAGTTGATACCGGCGCAGGGTCAGCCAACATCGCAGGGGTCGATGGCGGTGGTCCACCGACCATCGGCGCGAGCTGCCGCGCCAAACCGTTCGAGCAACGCGGCGTGAACGACTCCGATTCGGTTCTTCTTGTCCGCCGACATGGCATGGCGCATTGCCTTGACGTCGACCGAGGCTGGAATGTTGGTCGGGAGGTGCATCGCGGTGAGGAGATCGACAATGCGATCAGATGTGCCTGCCGCGCACACTCCCATTGATTCTGCGAGTCGCGATTCGGCCACCAGACCCATTGAAACGGCTTCGCCATGCGGAATGCCGTAGCTCGTTGCACGTTCGATTGCATGCGCGACCGTGTGACCGGCGTTCAGGATCGCGCGGGTACCTGATTCATGTTCGTCGCCCGCGACGACATCTGCCTTGAGCTCGACGCTGCGGGTGACGAGCTGTGCGACGGTGGCAGGGTCGCGGCTGAGAATGGCTGGGATGTTGGCCGCCATCCATTCGCCGTAGGCGGCGTCGAGGATTGCGGCATGCTTCACCGCCTCCGCAAGTCCTTCGCGGAAGGCGCGATCGGGCAGCGTATGCAGCATCTCGGTATCGGCAATAACTGCGGATGGAGGATGGAACGCGCCGACGAGATTCTTGCCTCGGTCGGTGTCGACGCCGGTCTTTCCGCCAACGGCGGCGTCGATCATCGCGAGCGTCGTGGTCGGCACCGCCACCCACGGCACGCCGCGGAGGAAGGTTGCGGCGACGAATCCCGCCAGGTCGGTGGTCACTCCGCCACCGAATGCCACGACCACGATGTTGCGATCGAATCCCGCTTCGAGCAATTCGTCGGTCAGCCGTGCCCATGTATCGCGCTGCTTGCTCCGTTCTCCAGCTGGGAAGGAAAATGTGCGGGCGGCAGCAAGCGGGGACGGCAGCGCTGCCAGCACCGATTCGTCGGCAATCAACGCAACCGGCACACCCGTATGCACATCGTCGAGGTGACGCTGGAGCGTGTCGGCGATGCCGGTGCCCACGATCACGGGATAGCTACCCGCAGCGTGGCGAACCACGATCGTTTTCACCAGATGACGTCGCTTGTGCCGGCACGGTGGTTCGCGAGGCGTGCCAGCGTGAAGAGCAGGTCTGAAAGACGGTTGAGGTAGATGAGGAATTCGGGCGGAACGTCTTCGGCGCTGGCGAGCGTGATCACGCTGCGCTCGGCGCGGCGGCACACCGTTCGTGCGACGTGAAACGCCGCTGCACCCGCGGTGCCTCCGGGAAGGATGAAAGCTTTCAGCGGTTCAAGTTCGGTGTCAGCGGCATCGATCGTGGCTTCGAACTCCGCAACGCGGGTGTCCGATAGTTCAGCTTTCTCGAGGGCACGACGGACCTTGGCCGGATCGGGCGTCGCGAGGTGTCCGCCAATCGCGAACAGGTCGCGCTGGATGTGCTCCATGAGCTCGCCGTGGAGGCCGGGTTCGGCGGCGCGTGCCACGCCGATCACCGAGTTGAGTTCGTCGACGTCTCCATATGCCGCGACGCGCACGTGATCCTTGCGAACGCGTCCGCCACCGAAGAGTGCAGTGTCGCCCCCGTCTCCGGTCCGGGTATAGATCTTCATGGCCATGACGCGTTCGCCCTCCGGCTCTGGTTGATCACTCGTGCTTCCCCCATTCCACCGCGTCGAGCATGTCGGACACGCTGATGAGCTTCTCACGTGGCCGACCGGCCGGGGCGCCCGCGGCGACTTCCGCCAGATCGATCGCCTGCCAGCCGGCCCAGTCGACAACCCTCACGCCGCGCGCCGCCAGCAGCCCGTCGGCGGAAGTGTCAGGCCGACGCGCCGTGTCGATCACGCCCGCGGTGACGTCCTCGAGCAGCTCGGCAACCGTGTCGGCGGCGCATGATTTGTTGGTGCCGATCACGCCGCTCGGACCCCGCTTGATCCAGCCGCACACGTACAATCCGGGGACAGTCTGGTCGCCATCGTCCACCACCCGCCCACCGGCGTTGGGAATGATGCCGCGGCCGTAGTCGAACGGTACTCCATCGAGCGGGACGCCTCGGTATCCCACCGAGCGGAAGACCAGTCCGATGTCGAGCGTCTCGAATCGGTCGGTCGGAACGGCGCGAACACTTCCCCGATCGTCAGGGACGAGGTCATTGCGCACGATGCGGAGCCCCTGAACCTGTGACTCACCGAGGATCTCGACCGGAGAGGCTGCAAAGTGGAAGACGATGCGTCGCCGCGCCCGGGTCGTACCGTGGTCCGCCCACCTGCGGAAGATCTCCATGTTCTTGGTCGCGGTGCGATCGTCTCCGGTGGCGAGGTGCGCCGCACTCAATGGATCGAGGACGAGGTCGGCCGGGTCGACGATTGCATCGACCCCATCGAGTTCGCCAAGCTCACGGAGTTCGGGTGTGGTGCACGCTGCCTGCACCGGCCCGCGACGGCCGATAATGTGCACCGCTTCGATCC
The DNA here is from genome assembly GCA_039915685.1 of Gemmatimonadales bacterium. Classification (GTDB taxonomy): domain Bacteria; phylum Gemmatimonadota; class Gemmatimonadetes; order Gemmatimonadales; family GWC2-71-9; genus Palsa-1233. Next base: position 28,589 of record JBDSMU010000070.1, read on the forward strand.
TTGAATCGTGCAGGGCCCGGAGTGCCGGGCTCACCAAATCGGTTGGTGCGAGTGTGACTGCATCACGGGCGAGGATTCGCGTGACATCGATCGCGACGTTGCCGAGCCCGACCACTGCTGCCTCGCGCTGGGTGAGGTCGAAAGTACGGTCGGCGAAGTCTGGGTGGCCGTTGTACCAGCCGACGAAATCGGTGGCGGCGTGACTGCCGGGGAGTTGTTCGCCGGGAATCTCGAGCTGCCGATCGGTCTGCGCACCAGTCGCGATGATCACCGCGTGATACGCCGACTTCAGTTCCTCGATCGTGATATCCTGACCGATCGTGACATGCCCGAAAAACCGGAATCCCGGGTGCGACGCGATCCGGTCATAAATCCGGGTCACCGACTTGATCTTGGGATGGTCAGGTGCCACGCCACCGCGCACCAGCCCGAACGGAGTGGGGAGACGGTCGAAGAGGTCGATCGCCACGTCGGGGAGTGCCTTCTGCAGCGCCTCTGCGGCGTAAAAGCCTGACGGACCCGCGCCGATGATCGCGATCCGCGGCGCGGTTGGCGTGGACGTCATCGCGGCAGACGCCCGCAGAGTTCGACGAGGACGCTGTCGATCGCCGGGATCATGCGGGAGCTTCCGAGGGTGTGATGGTTCGCCTGGATCGAGAAGACGAGCACGCGACCGTCGGCTCGTTCCACGTACCCCGACAGCGTGTTGACCCGGGAGATGCTACCGGTCTTCGCGCGCACCAGTCCCTCTAGCGGGGTACCGGTGAATCGCCGCCGCAGCGAGCCTGCCGCGCCCGACAGCGGCAGCGCCGCGGCAAACATCGGATAGTTGGGGTGGCGGCGCATGAAGGTGAGGAGCCGCGTGAATGCCAGGGGCGAGACCAGATTGTTGGCCGCGAGTCCCGACCCGTCGGTGACGGCAAACTGGGTCGAATCGATCTTCATCGAGTCGATCAGGAAGCGCCGTTCCACGCGAAGTCCCTCATCCCATGAACCGGTCGCTCCGAACTGGCGCCCGAGCTGTTTGAGCGTCATCTCCGCAAACCAGTTCTGCGAGGTATTGAGGATCGGATAGATCCAGTCGCGCAGCGGGCGGGAGGTCAACTCGGCGAGCGGCATTCCGTGCCGCGCGTGGTGGAACGCAAGCGAGTCACTGGTGGACGTCACGCCACCCCTGATGGTGATGCCTTCGGCAAGGAGCGCATGCCGAAATGCGAGTGCGGCGAATCGGTTCGGGTCGAGCACGGCAGCGCTCTCCATCTGGGGGGTCGCGCCAGCTGGTACGACGCCCGTTGCCACATAGCTCATTCCATCTGGGGCGCGCAGCACGTCGAAGGTGCGACGCGTGCCGCGAGTCCCGATCTCGGCGCGGTTGTCGATCGTTGCCAGGCCGATGTCGGGCGACAGCGTCACTGTTGGTGCACCCCCGGCCGTGTCGCGTGACGTGATCCGGATGTCCACCGAGTTGTCGTTGAAGCCGAGCGCCGACACTGGTGCGGCGTACCACCAGTAGAGATCGTAGAACTCCCATCCCGGGTGGACGATGGCGTCGGTGAAGTACGATCCGTCGCCCACCAGGTCGCCAGCTACGCTCCGCACGCCGCGCGACCGAAGCTGCTGGGCAAGATTCTGGTACCGGGCCATCGGGTCGCGGTCGCAGGCCGCCGTCACGGTGGTGTCCGCCTGGAAACACCGATTCGAGAAGGTGGGGTCGCCTCGCCCGTACAGGACGAGATCACCGCGCAAGATGCCGTCGATCACCGGTCCGGTTCCATATACCGATGTCTGGACCCGGAAATCTGGGCCGAGCAATGCGCTCGCCACCGCGCTCACGACCAGCTTGGTGTTGCTCGCTGGCACCATCATGCGATCGGCGTTGCGACCGTAGAGCAACTTGCCGTCGAGGTCGGCGACCGCTACACCCCAGATGTGACGATCGAGCGATGGGCCGTCGAGGCGGGCATCGAGCCGCTGCGCGAGCGACTGGGCGTGCAGGGGCGCCGCCAGTGCGAGCGCGGCCACGAGCAACTGGCAGGTCCTGAACATCCTAGTCATAGGCAACTCTCGGGTCGGCGGCAGCGTAACAGAGGTCGGCAATCAGGTTGGCGACCACGAAAATCAGGGAGAGGAAGAGGATGCTTCCCTGGATTGCCGGCAGGTCGCGCTTGTCGATCGCGGTCAGGACGTATCGGCCCACGCCGGGCCACGAGAATATGGTCTCGGTGAGAATCGAACCGGTGAGATACGATCCGAAGTCGAGTCCCACCACGGTGATGATCGGGATGAGTGCGTTACCGAGCGCGTGGCGCAGCACCACGACCCGAGAGGTGAGGCCCTTGCTCCGGGCGGTGCGGACCAGGTCACTTTGGAGAGCCTCCTGCATCGCCGCGCGTGTCATCCGGGCGAGGAATGCCACCGAACGCATCCCCAGCGTAATCGCCGGGAGGATCAGGAAAAGCAGGCCGCCGTACCCCGACGGGGGGAACCATCGAAGTTGCACCGCAAAGAGCAGGATCATCAGCAACCCGACCCAGTACACCGGGAACGAGATACCCAGATATGCCCCTATCGTGGCGATCCGGTCTGACCACGAGCCGGGGCGCATTGCCCCGCGTATCCCGATGGTGAGTCCCAGCACGATGGCGATCGCCATCGCTGCTGCGGCGAGGCGCAGTGTTGCGGGAAAGCGGTGGGCCAGTTCATCCACGATCGGGCGGCGGGTGATGTAGCTGCGGCCGAGGTCGCCCTGCACCACACCGCCGATGTACCGGCCGAATCGCACAACGAGGGGATCGTCGAGGTGCAGTTCACGTCGGGCACGCTCGATTGTTGCGACATCGGCACGCTCACCGACGATCGCCGCGACGGGATCGCCGGGCGCGAGATACAACAGCGCAAAGGTCACCGCCAGCACCCCGAGCAAGGTCGGGATCAGGAGGGCAAGGCGGAGGACGATGTAGCGGATCATCGGGTAAAGCGTACCCCGGTCCAACGCTGTCCGGTGAACACGGCCGGAAATTCCCAACCCACGACCTCGGGTCGCATTGCCCAGAGATCGGTCGGGAACCAGAGGAATATCCAAGGCGCGCGTTCGAAGATGCCCGCGTCGATGGCGCGGAGGAGAGCCACTTTGTCGACCGAGTCCGGGGTGGCACGAGCGCGTTCCAGGGCGGCGTCGAGAGCGCTGTCACCCACGAACGCATAGTTGCCGCCGGTGCCTGCGTTGGACGAATGAAAGAGCGGGAAGGTGAAGTTCTCGCCGTCCGGATAGTCGGCCCACCAGTCTGAGAGGAAGAGGTCGGCGTCGCCCTTTCGGGCCGCCGAACGGGCCGTCGAGGCATCGCGCTCGACGATCTCGACTGCGATGCCCACCCGTTCGAGATCGGCCTGGATCGCCTGCGCGATCCGCGCGAACTCCGCCCGCTGGCTTCGCCACAGCTGGAGCTTGAGACCTCCCTTGTGCCCTGCTTCGGCAAGCAGCGCGCGGGCTCGGGCGGGATCGAACGCGTAGCGGTCGCGCGGCGCGAACCCATCGAGGCCGGGCGGGATCGTTCCGGCAGCGAGCACGCCGCGGCCCTGCGCCACGCGGTCGAGAATCGCAGGGACATTGACGGCGTGGTTGATCGCGCGTCGCACCCGCACGTCGGCAAGCGGGCCGCGCGTGGTGTTGATCGCGACGTACACCGCCCTGAACGCAGCGCGACGCTGCAGCTCGGCGCCGTGCTCGCGTTCCCATCGCTGGGTTTCACCCGCCGGAATTTCCACCACCGACAGCCGCCCCGATTCATACTCGGCGGCTTGGGTGAAGGTCTCGGGGATCAACCGGATTCTCAACGTGTCGGCGAGTGGTGCGCCGCCGTACCAATCGTCGTTGCGAGCTAGGACCAGCAGGTCATCGTGCGACCACGAGACGAACTTCCACGGCCCGCTCCCGATTGGATGCTCGCCGAAATCGTCGGGAGTGGGGGTCGGCACGATAGCGGCGACCGGCATGGCGATCAGTTTCGGGAAAATGTTGAGCGGTTCCACCAGAGTGAAGGCAATGGTCGTGTCATCGACGATCGTGAGGCCCCTCAATGTTGACGCACCGGAGTCCACGACGGCGGCCGCGCCGTCGATGGGGAGGAGCGGCCAGACCCGCCCGCCCTCGCGGGCCATTTCCAGCGCTCGCATGAAGGAGGCGGCGATCGCCTTCACGTCGACCGGTCGCCCGTCGTGGAATCGCGCTCCCCGGCGAATCGTAAATGTCCAGGTTCGCCCGTCGGGCGACGGTGTCCAGGCGGTGGCAAGTCCACCGACCAGCCTCCCCTCGGGGTCGAACTGGGTCAGGTTGTCGAACAGGAGTGTGACCGACTCGCCCGTCGGGACGTCCGTTGAAAGAGCAGGGTCCAGTGACCTCGGGTCGGCCGAGAAGTAGTAGGTCAGGCCGGGCGGGATGCCGCTCCCACAGCCGAGCAGGACCGCGGCGACCACAATGACAGCCAGTCGTGCCATGCGACTCCAGGGGATGGGCGGGTGACCGAAGGTTGGCGTAACCCCTTCAAGAAACCAGATTTAGAGGATGCGGTCAATTTTGGCGGGAAGCTCGCTCTGCAAATCTCGGCTCGGGACGTTCGGCGTCATCGCTGCGGCGCTGATCTGCCTCGGCGTGGCGCGTCCCGTTGCGGCGCAGTTGCAGCAGCCGCTGGTGATCCGCGCGCTCAAGTTTCAGGGCAACAAGTCAATCGATGTCGAGTTTCTCGCCACGTCGATTCGCACGACAAATTCTGCATCGTTTGCCCGGCTGCCGCTGATACGTTCGCTCGGACTGGGCGAGAAGCGTTACTTCGATGAACGTGACTTCCAAGCGGACGTGCTCCGGCTCGGCATCCTCTACAAGCGTAGCGGGTTTCCTGATGTTGTGGTCGACACGGTGGTCGAGCGATCACGCGAGAGCGTCAAGCTCACATTCCGGATCACCGAGGGTGAGCCGATCCGAATCTCGCGACTTGATGTCACCGGGATCGATACGCTGGCGGACGCGTCGACGCTGCGGCGCGACCTTCCAGTGGCTGAGGGTGATCCGTTCTCGGAGTTTGCGCTGATCGCCGCCGCCGACACCCTTGGCACGCGACTGCTCAACGCCGGGTATCCCACGGCGAGCGTCGACCTGGTCTTCGGAACCGCCGACACGGCCAGGCACCTGCGCACCGCTGAGCTCCATGCCGAACCGGGGCGCCGTGCCGTGTATGGTGACACCCGGGTGGTGGGCTACTCACGAATCGACTCCAGCTTCATCGCGTCGCTGGTCACCGCCCGCGAGGGAAACACCTATCGCTACCGGGATGTCTTCCGGTCTCAGCGCTCGCTCTACGGATCCGAGTTGTTCCGACTGGCGACCGTGGGCATCGATACTGCCCGGTTCACCCCTGGTGATTCCATTGTGCCGATGCTGGTCACCGTCACGGAGGGCCGGTTCCACCGCGCACGCGCCTCGGCTGGCTATGGTACCATCGACTGCCTGCGAGCAGGGGCAGGGTGGACAGCGCGCAATTTCCTGGGAAATGGCCGCGTGCTCGACGTCTCGGGACGCCTCTCCAAGATTGGCGTCGGCGATCCGCTTGGTTTCGGGCTTGAGCGCTCGCTCTGCTCCCCGCTCGCCAATGACTCGATCGGCTCGCGCCGGGTGAACTACGGACTCAACACCTCGATTCGTCGCAATGGATTCCTCTCGCCTGACAACACCGGCGTGCTGGCGGTGTTCGTCGAGCGCCGTAGCGAGTTCAATGTGTATGAACGGGAGGAACTCGGCGCGTCGATCACGATTACGCGCGAGACCGCCGCCCGCGTGCCGATCACCGTGAGCTATCGGGCAGCGTACGGACAGACCAGGGCAAGCGATGCCTCGTTTTGTGCGTTCTTCAACGCCTGCGCTGGCACCGACATCGTGGAGCTTCGGCAGCGGCGCTGGCTCACGACGCTGTCGCTGAATGCCACCCGGCAGCGTGTCAACAACATCCTCGATCCGACCCGCGGGAGCACGATCTCGGCCGGCGTGACGTTGGCCAGCAAGCTCCTGGGATCGTCGAATGTTCAGCAATTCACTCGGGTGGTGGCAGAGGCGGCGCGCTACGTGCCACTCACCCGGAGCATCGTGCTGGCCACGCACGTGCGGGGTGGCTACATCTTCGCGCCCCGTTCGACGCTCGGTGGGGGATCGAACTTCATCCCGCCTGACCAGCGGTTCTACGCAGGCGGACCGAATGATGTGCGCGGGTACGACCGCAACGAACTCGGTCCGGTGGTGTATGTAGTGCCGCGCGATTCAATCATTCCACCCACGGACAGCATCCCGCTCGGCTTTCGGGAACGGGACGCCCGCCCCGCCGCTACTGGTGGAAACAAGGTGGTGGTGGCGAATGTCGAGCTCCGCCTGCCATCCCCCGTTTTCAGCAATCGGATGCGGTTCGCGGTGTTCGTCGATGCGGGTGCCGTGGGGGATTCCCGCAGTGCGAGCGAAATCAGGATCACTCCTGGCGCCGGGGTTCGGTTTGCCTCTCCGCTCGGACCGATCCGCTTCGACATCGGCTACAACCGCTACCGTCTGGCACGTGGTCCGGTGTACACGACGTCGCCTGAGGGCGACCTGATCCTGATTCGCGAAAACTTCTCGCGCGACAACACCGGCGGCCGGTGGACGCTGCACTTCTCGGTGGGGCAGGCCTTCTGATGCGCTGGGCGAAACGGATCACCGCCGGCCTGATTGCACCGCCCACCGTGATCGTGGCGACGGTGCTCGGCACGATCGCGGCACTGATCTGGTCGCCGCCCGGTCGGGCCCTCAGCGCGCGGCTGGCAACCGACTTGATCACGTCGAGTGTCGACGGCCGCGTCGAGATCGGGGCCATTCGCGGCAACGTCATCAATCATCTGGTGCTCGAGAACGTGCGGATCACTGACTCGTCGGGCGCGCCGGTGGTCGAGGCGCCCCGGATCGAGGTACGCTACCTCCTCCCCGAGCTCATGGCGGGGCGCCTGGTCTTCAGTGAGCTCAGGGCCGACCGCCCGGTGATCCACTTGGTGAAGCTGCGCAACGGATACTGGAACTACGAGAAGGTGTTCAGGGTGCGGAAGGGCGACACCACCCTGACGCGGCCCCCGCAGTTGATCGAACTGCACAACGTCACGCTGCGTGACGCGACGATCCGCATCGACGTACCGACCACGCCCCGCCCGCCGAAGGCGCCAATCTCGAGGAATGCACGCCAGCCGGCGCAGGCTCGGATTGAGCGCGGGGTAGACGGGCCAGTGCGGGTGTATGAACTCACGAACGCATCCGGACATCTCTCGCTCATCCGGGTCTCCACGCCCCAACGGGACCCGCTCCTGATCCAGATCGACGAGTTGCGGACCAACCTGAGCGATCCCGCGCTGACGATCACCTCGGCGGAGGGCGAGATCATCACCGCAGCCGACTCGGTGCGCTTTACCTTCGCGCACCTCGAGATGCCGGGCACGTCGGTACGTGGTGGCGGAGCGATTCGGTTTCCGCACGACACCGTCCTCTTCGATTTCGCGCTTGATGCCGACACGGTGGACCTGAGCGACCTGCGCTGGATCTCGCCGGATTTTCCCTCGTGGCAGGGGAAGGGGCGGGTGGAGGCGTTGTCGCGAAGCGGTTCGCGCACCGACTATGCCCTGACCAACCTTGCGCTCGGTGCCGGCGACGCGCTTGCGGTCGGACAATTGGTTGCGGTGGTCGACATTCAGCGCGGACTGGGGATGCGTGACCTTGATCTCACGTTGCGCGACGTACCGCTCGACGTTGCCCGCCCCTACCTCGACACGCTGCCCTTCCGCGGGCCGATATCAGGACGGATCACGGCCGACGGCTTCCTCGACAGGATGGTACTGGGCGGCGACCTGGTCCTCGCCGACGCGCTGGTCCCCGGGATGCCGCGTTCGCACTTCATCTTCAACGGCGCGATTCATTTCGGCGGCGCGAACGGCGCAGTATTCGAGCGGTTCCGTCTCACCGATTCGGATATTGATCTGGCGACCGTGCAACGCCTGGTGCCGGCCGTGGTGATTCCCGGCGACCTCAGGCTCACCGGTGTTCTCGACGGACCCTGGCTGAACGCCCGGTTCGAGGGACTCGCCGAACACGTGCCGCCGAACAACGCTCGAAGCAGAATGAACGGTTCGGTCCGGTTCGACGCCCGCGGCGCGATCCTCGGCTTGGCACTCGACGCCACCTTCCCGGTGGTCTCGTTTGATGGCCTCCGGACTGGGTACCCCAGCCTCACCCCGGTGGGATCAGTGTCGGGCCGCGTCACCGCGTTCGGACCGATTTCGAACCTCGACTTGCTGGCAGACCTGGAGGGGGAGATCGGCGTTGTGCACGCCCGCGGTCGGATCGGCCTCGACGCCCCGCGGTTGTCCGCCAACGCGCTGGTGCTCGACGTCGAGCGGCTCGACATGCGTGCCCTCCTCGGCACCGGCGAGCCGACATCGCTCAACGGCAGGATCACGGCGACTGGCGTGATCGACCCAGTGGACCCGCCGACAGGGACCCTTGACGTTGCGTTGTCGCCGTCAAGCGTTGGAGGTATCGAACTCACGTCGGTGCTGGCTTCGGTCGCCGCATCGGGTGGGCTGATCCGTATTGATACGGCTGCCGTCGTCTGGCCCGCAGGCAGGGCGTCGGCCAGCGGGTCGATTGGCTGGGCGGCGCCGAGCAGCGGGACGCTCGCTGTCGAGGTTGAGGCGACGTCGCTGACACCGTTTGACTCGCTGGTTCGCGCGATGACCGGTTTTGCCCCTGACACCGTTGACCCTCGAACCTTCGACGGTACGGGCACCGCGTCACTGGTGGTGAGCGGGGCACTCGATCGTCTCGACATCGCCGGGACGTTCGCCGCGCAGCATATCCGGCTCGACGACTGGTATGTCGCGAACCTGAGCGGAGAGGTCCGGGCCGACTCCCTCGGCGCGCGCCAGATAGTCGTCGACGCCACGATCGACACGTTGCTCGCCGGAGTGCAACTCGTTCGAAACATCAACTTCACCGCTGGAGGGCGATCCGACTCGCTTGCACTCGCGGGCAAGGCCGATGTCGGTCTCGCCACGTTCAGCGGTGGCGGGCGGTGGCGGACACTGCCCTCCCTGTCGATGATCGAGGTCGACTCGGTCACCATGGGACTACCGCGACAGGACTGGCGGCTGGTCCGTCCAGTCACCTTTTCGATCCGCGACGGAATGACCGTGCTTTCCGACACGCTCATGCTGCGCACTCCCGACGGCAGCGGTGCCGTGACAGTGAGCGGAACGGTCCCCGGTGCGTCGCAGGGGGAACTCCGCGCCAGCGTCGTTGGGCTCGACCTCGCTGATGTGTTCGCCGTGCTCTACAGTGACAGTCTCCTGGGACGGGGGCTCGCATCGCTCGACTTCCGGCTCGCGGGCACGAAGTTTCTGCCGACCCTGCGCGGGAACGTTTCGGTGACGGGGCCGGTGCTCGGCGACGTACGTCCGCCGATGTTGCGCGGGGCGTTTGACTATGGCGCGCAGCGGTTGCGGTCGAACCTGGCCTTCTGGAAGACCGGGGAGCCGGTGCTCGAGGTCGATCTTTCCGTGCCGTTCGACCTGGCGCTTACCGGCCGACCGACTCGACGCCTGCCGGGGCCGATCGAGGTCACTGCGCTCGCCGATTCCGCGGACCTTTCATTGCTCGAGGCGTTCACTCCGTCCATCCGCAGCGCACGTGGTTTTCTGCAGGTCGACATGCACGGCAGCGGGACCTGGGAGTCGCCGCGGCTCGAGGGAACCGTCGCCATCATCGACGGCCGCATGACGCTCCCGGACCTCGGGGTCCGCTACGGTCCCATCAATGGCGTAGCCCGCTTCGCAGGCGACTCGCTGCTGATCGACACGCTCTCGGTGGGCAGCGGCGAGGGTCTGGCGTCAGTGAGCGGGAGCTTCCGTTTCCGTGACCTCGCTTCGCCCGAACTCAATCTCCGAGTGACCTCCGCTGGCTTCCTGGCTGTCGACGTGGTGGGCTTCATGAAGATGCGTCCCACGGGCGAGGTGACGCTTCGGGGACCGCTCAATCATCCGGTGATGCGCGGAACGCCGGCGGGCATCTTCATCGAGGACAGCGACATCTACTTTGCGGACCTGTTGACGAAGAACGTTATCAATCTGGACGATCCGGTGAACGCCGCGTTTGTCGACACGGTGGCCCTGCGCAAGCAGGGACTCAGCGCGCGTTTCCAGAGCAGGTTCCTGGACTCGCTGCGGATCGAGCCGATCAATGTGCAGATCGGGACCGATGTCTGGCTCAAGTCGGGAGAGGCGAACATCCAGCTCGAGGGAGATGTGACGGCGCAGAAGATCGGCCAGGCTTATGGCCTGATCGGCAACTTGAATACCCCGCGCGGGACCTACACGGTCAAGATTCTTGCCTTCAACATCGATTTCGATGTTCAGCGCGGTTCGGTGCGGTACTTTGGCACCCCCGACCTCAACGCTGCGCTCGACATCCTCGCCAGCAACACGGTGCGCACCCAGGATGGCGACGAGATCCAGATCCAGGCCCAGATCGGCGGAACCATTCTGATCCCGACCCTGAAACTCACCGCGCCCGGACGCAACATTCCCGAGCGCGACCTGATCTCCTATCTCGTGTTCGGGCGCCCCGAGTTCGACGTCGCGAGCAGCGGCGAATCACAGGCACTTCAGCTCGCCATCGGCGCGCTCGCCACCGAGACCGAAAGGGTTCTCGTGAACGACCTCGGCTTGGGGGTGGAGACCATCCAGATCCGTCCTGGCGGGGTACCGGGGCAGGGGACGTCGTTCACCACTATCGCCATCGGGCGGCAATTCGGCGAAAAGTGGTACGTGACCGGCAACGTCGGTGTCTGTTTCGGCCAGCGCTCGAACGGGTTCGGGGCGCGTAACTTCGGCGCATCGGTGGAGTACCGCTTTGCCCGCAACTGGCGCGCACAGGCCTCCGCCGAGCCCGTGCAGGCATGTTCCTCGAACCGCGCTTCGGATCTCCTCACCAACCTGCAGGGTCGCTACCAGCTTGGTGCAGACCTGCTCTGGGACCGCGAGTACTAGTGCGCGCGCTGCTGATCACAAATCCGGCCGCCGCCCGAACCCGGGCTGTGACGGTGAAGGCGATCACCACCATGCTCAAGGCCGGCGGCTGGACACTCGACGTGCTTGCCACCGGCGGGCCGGGCGACGCACGCCGACTTGCCGGCCTCGGCGTGGAGCAGGGGGTCGACGTGGTGGCGGTGTTCGGCGGAGATGGCACGACGATGCAGGCCGCGGCCGCGCTGGTCGGGTCCGACGTGGCACTGGGGTTGATCCCCGGCGGAACCGGCAATCTCCTTGCCGGCAACTTGCGACTGCCCTCGAATCCGCTCCGCGCGGCAGCGACAATGCTCCGGGGAGAGGCGCGGCCGATCGATCTGGGACGGATCATGCGTGACGACGGCGCACACTACTTCGCGGTGGCCTGTGGCGCCGGAATCGACGCCCGCGTGATGGTGGAGACGCCGACCCTGCTCAAGCAGAAATGGGGCATGATGGCGTACGTCGCCACCACACTTCGCCTTATCCCGGAGCTGCGCAGCGTGCCGTTCGACATCACGGTCGACGGTGAGGAGTTCCATGCCGACGCGGCAATGCTCCTCGTGGCCAATTGCGGCGAGGTGATTCCCCGGATGATTCGCCTCGGACCAGGAATCTCCCCCGACGACGGCATCCTCGACGTGGTTGCGATGCACGCCAATTCGTTCGGCACCGGGGTTCGGGCGGTGTGGGACCTGCTGCGCGACGCACCCGGAGTGTACGGGCGCGATGCGTTCGTCGGCTACGCCCGGGGTCGTGAGATCACGATCCGCTCCCCGGGAGGCCCGGTGCCCGTCCAGCTCGATGGCGAGCCCGGCGGCCAGACAGACTTCACTGCCACGGTGGTGCCGGGGGCGATCCGGGTGATGATGCCAAAGCGGGGCTAGGTTACACCATTGGTTCGCCTCAGCCCGGATCCTCGATGACAGACTCCATCCTGCTGATCGACGATGACATTGCGGTCCTGCGCGCGGTGGGTGCTTTTTTCGAACAGAAGGGATGGGACGTCTTCCGAGAACTCACCGGCGAGTCGGGCGTGAGCACCTTCGAGCGCACCTTCCCCGACGTCGTGTTGGTCGACCTCGAACTGCCCGGCATTCACGGTCTCGACGTTCTCGAGCGGCTCCGCGCCCGCGATACCGGTGTGATCGTCCTCACTGGCGACGGTGACATTCCCACGGCGGTACGCGCCATGCAACTCGGCGCCGAGAACTACATCGTGAAGCCGGTGGACATGGCGCATCTCCTTGCGGCAGCTGAGCGCGCTGCCGAAAAGGGACGCTTGCGGCGGGTCAATAGGACGCTGATCGGTCAGAGCTCCGCGACATCGGATGGCCTTGAGGGCCTCGGGGTCTCACCGTTCATGCGGGAGGTGGCCCGGCAGGTAACGCTGGTGGCCCGAAGCGACCGGACCCCCGCGCTGATCGAAGGCGAAAGTGGGACGGGGAAGCGTTTCGTGGCCCGACTGATTCACGACCTCTCGTCGAGGGCGCAGGCGCCCTTCATCGAGGTGGCGTGCGGAACCGGCGATGCCGAGTCGATCGAGGCAGAACTCTTCGGCCGGGAACACGTGGCGGGTGACGGCGAGCGGAAACCTGCGCTGGTCGAGGTTGCCGACGGCGGTTCACTCTTTCTCGACGAGATCGGCGAGCTTCCGCAGACCCTCCAGCTTCGCCTGCTCAATGTGATAGAGTCCCGCGCATTCCGTCGAGCTGGTGGTTCGCGCGAGATTCCGGTGGACATCCGATTGATCGCGGCTGCGACCGGTCGGCTCCAGGCTGCGGTCGACGAAGGGCGTTTCCGCGACGACCTGTATGCCCGAATAAGCGTGATGCCGGTGGTCATGCCGCCACTGCGTGAACGAACGCGCGACGACATGCTCGCGCTCATCCGCCGGTTGTTGCGTGAGCTGGCGCAGACCCTGCCCGGCGCGCCGACGCTGCTCAGTGACGAGGCGCTGGAGCGCCTGCTTGCCCACTCGTGGCCCGGCAATGTACGCGAACTGCGGAACGTCCTGGAGCGGGCATTGCTTCTCGCCCGGGGCCAGTCGCAGGTAGGCGGCGGACATCTTCCGGGCGAGCTGCGCGCCAAGGCCGGTCCATTTGACCGGCGGCACAACCCGCTCACAATGGAGGAGGTAGAGCGCATGCATATCGAGCGAACGCTCAAGCACCACATCGGCAATCGGACTCGAACCGCCGGGGAACTCGGCATTTCGCGCGCAACGCTGATCGCCAAGATCAAGCGCTACGCGATCCCGCATTGATGATGCGAATCGCGGAGACACCCGACGTGCACGAGCGCGACGCCATGTTGTGTCGTGCTTGCGGGCGCGAGGAACGGGCGTCGGAGGGATACCCGTGCGAGGGCTGCGGGACGTTTGTCTGCCTGGTCTGCACCATCCGCGGGGTGACGCTCTGTCGCGAATGTCGCGAGCGGGACCGCACGTCGTGAGTGCTGCCGTGCTGGTCACTGCGGCCGTCGCGCCACTCCTTGGTGCCCCGTCGCTGGCGGCAGAGCAAGTGTCCCAGGTCGTACTCGGCGAGGGTGCGACGGTGATCGATGACCATGGCTCATATCTGCGGGTTCGGACACGCCTCGATGATTACGAGGGCTGGCTGCACCGCGGGTACGTGCGGCTGACCGATGTCGCGACCGCCGATCACTGGCTCGCGAACGCGGCGTGGTCCGAGGGTGCACTGGTCGAGGCCAGTGCCGGCATGGCGCTCCGGGCGCCACACCGCGCCAGGCTGATTCTTGAGGGTCCTGAACGGGTCCGCCTGCCCGACGGCAGCGCCGGCTCAATCCTGTCGGGGCGGATCCGTCCTTTCCACGATGTCCTGCTCCACACCCGGGGGACGGCGCCCTCAGACTGGGCGTGGCAGCAGTTTGCGGGCGCATCGTATCTCTGGGGTGGCGTCACCGGATCGGGAATCGATTGCAGCGCATTGGTGCAGACCACGTTTCTGCTGCGAGGCATTCCGCTGCCCCGCGACGCTCGGCAACAGGTGATGCACGGCGTCGAGGTGGCGCCCCAGGATGCGTGTCCGGACGACCTCCTCTTTTTTCGTGGCCAGGATACCGACGCCATCACCCACGTCGCGATGCTGGCGAGTCGTGACATGCTCGTGCATGCGACCATCGACACCGGACGCGTGACCCGCGAGTCGTGGGAGGCCGGGAGTCGAGCCGCTCCACTGCGCGATCGCCTCGTGGCAATTCGCCGCGTCGGATGATGCGGCACCTCGTCCTGTTCGACATCGACGGCACCCTTCTCAGCAGCAGTTCCGCGGGACGCACCGCGCTCCTCGCGGCCTTCGCCGCCGAGTTTGCCGATCTCGACTTCTTTGATGCGGTCAGGTTTGACGGCAAGACCGATCCGCAGATCGTCACCGAGCTCTTCGATGCCGCAGACGTTCCGAACCGATCCACTCCGGACGAGATCAGTCGAGTGCTGGAGCGGTATCTCGTGCACCTTGATGCGGCCGTGAGCGGGGGGCGCCACGAAGTCCGCCCAATGGTTGGCGTGCCCGAGCTGCTCGCGGCGCTCCACGCCCGCGATGACGTGGTGGTGGGACTGCTCACCGGCAACGTCATGCCGGGCGCCAGGATCAAGCTCGAGGCGGCCGGCCTGCCGTTCGCGCAGTTCGCGCTCGGTGCCTTCGGGTCCGACAGCGCGCATCGTCCCGATCTCCCGGCAGTGGCGACCGCGCGCGCCGGCCAACTGATGGGTCGCGTGCCGATTGGAAGGGATGTGGTGATTATCGGTGACACCCCCGCGGACGTCACTTGTGGCGCGGCGATCTGCGCGCATGCGATCGGCGTCGCGACCGGGGCCTACTCAACCAGCGTACTGCGTGATGCTGGCGCTGCGGCGACATTCGACACGTTCGCTGACACCGAACGCGTGATGGAGGCAATACTCTGCTCGAACTCGAACTGAAGGCCGTGGTGCCCGACGCCGAGGCGCTGCGCCAGCGCCTGCACCGCCGTGGACCCAGCGGGATGCCGGTCTTCTCAGGTCGCCTCTTCGACCGCCGTTACGACATCGACGGCGAGCTGGCGGAGCGTCGGGAGGTGTTGCGCGTGCGACGTTACAAGAGCAATGACGGTAGTGTGCATGACGAACTGGCGTGGAAGGGTCCGACCACGGTGTCCCCACAGGGTTACAAGGCGAGGCCCGAGCTCGAGTGCCGACTCGGCGCTGGTGCATCGATCTCGGACCTCCTCGCTGCGCTGGGCTATTCTCCTGTTCACGCCGTCGACCGCTTCGTCGAGGTGTATGCGATCGAGGGCGCAACCGTGAGGCTCGAGTGGTATCCCGAATGCGACACGCTCGTCGAGGTGGAGGGTGATGCCGACGCGATCGAGCGTGCGATCGCGACGCTCGATATCCCCCGGGAAACCTTCACGGCAGAGGGATTGGCGGCTTTCACCGCGCGCTTTGCGCGACGCACCGGACGACCCGCAAGGGTGGCGCTTCATTTCCCGGACGAACACCCGGCGCATTGGCCCCGATGAGCCCGCTCGCGTCCACGCTCGGGCGACTCGCCGCGCCGCCCTCTGCCCAGCCGTACGATTCGATCCGCCTCGACTTGATTGACCAGCTCGTGACCGGACACGCCCGTGCGTCCGGTCACCACGCGTGGGCTGGCGCCTGGGATCAGGCCGCCACCGCGCTGCGTGATGCGGTGATCGCGGAGGCGAAAATGCGCTTGCATACCGCCGCACTCCATTCCCGGTACCCTGCGCGCAAGTTGGCGTCGATCGAGCCCAACCCCGAGGCAGCCGAGGCCTTGCGCCATCGTCTGCTGGCTGAGGGAATGCGTTTAGAGACCTTCGAGGGACAACCGGTCGATGCAGCAACCGACCGGAGGCGAGGGGCTGCGCTGGAGGAAGCCTGGGGCGGCGCAGTCGGGATCGCACTCACCGAGTCACTTCGGTGGCGCAGCGCGGCTGGACGGGTCGCAACATGGCGCCGCCCGATGCGGGCGTTCTGGGCGTTCGCGGCTCTCGGTCTCGCCGCCTCGGCCGTCGCCGCCGGTTGGTTGGGAGGTCAGGTGCCGGCGCCGGGATGGTTTCGCCCACTGCACGAGGCGTGGTGGAGCCTGCCGTGGCTGTGATCGGGATCGGTCTTGACGTGGTCGAGGTCGCCCGCGCCCGCGCACTGCTGGACCGGCACCACCAACGGATCCTCGATCGGACCCTGACCGCGGAAGAGCGGGAGTACGTCGAGTCGCTGGGTGACCCCGCGCCGGCCTTCGCCGCCAGGCTGGCGGCGAAGGAAGCTGTGTTCAAGGCCCTTCAGGTCTTCGACGGTGCCCGGAGCATAGGATGGCGGGAGATCGGCGTACGCAGACTGGGTGATGGCCGTCCTGAGGCCGTACTCCTTGGCCGGGCCGCCGACGTGGTGAGTCGCCGACCGGTCACCCTGCACCTCTCGCTCAGCCACTCACGCGACGTCGCAGCGGCGGTCGCTATCCTCGAGGACAAGGCGCACCCGATCTCGGCATGAGCCGAATTACCCAGAAGTTGTGATTCGCACCATCCCACCGTACTTTATCCCGTCTATAACCAAAGCGTTTGGGAATGATTCTCATCGGTGCGTTGGTGTTCCTCACATCTCTGTCTGCTCCAGTTGACCCTTCGGTCGCTGATTCCGTCGCAGCCGCCCGCCGCGTCGCCGCGTCGGCCCAACTCGCTGCGCAAGAGTACCGTGTCGGTGTGGTGGGTAACCGGGTGATGATGCCGGCCGAAGTGGAGGAGGCAGAGCTTTTCCTGCGCGAGGCCGTCCGTACCGCACGTACCCTCCCGGTTTCGGTCTCGGCGACTGCCGTCACCGGTCTCGAACGTGCCCTCTCCGCGGTGCGGCGAACCGTACATCCCGATTCTGTAGACGTGTATGTGCGCGCCGTGACCGCCGAGCTCGCCAGCGTCCTGCGGATCACTCTCGTGGATATTCCCGTGACCACCCCGTCGCTGGCTCGAGGTGCCGAGGTGTTCATACGTGATTGTGCCGGGTGCCACGGCTCCCGCGGGCGGGGGGACGGCCCGGCGGGCCGGGCGCTCATGCCCGTGCCGGCAAACCTCGCCGACCATGCAGCCCTCACCGATGTCACCCCGCTCGCGTTCTATCAGCGGATCACCATCGGAGTCGCGGGCACGGCCATGCCGGCTTTCGAGTCGCGACTCAATGCCGAAGATCGGTGGGCCGTGGCTGCCTTTGCCTCCACCCTTCGCCAGGATGCGCCGGGTGGCGTGGTGCCGGTATCGTTGCGTTCCTTCCCGGTGGTCGCTGAACTCAGCGACAGCCAGGTACTGGACGCACTCGGCCCGGGTGCGGACCGCGCCGGGGTCGGCGCGGTGCGGAGCTACCAGGACGCCGGCGAGTCGGGCGACGAAGTGGCAGCCGCATTCGGAGCGGTCCGCGCACGGCTCCGGCAGGCAAGTGACCTCGCCGCCGCGGGACAACCCGAGGAGGCAACGGCGGCCGCGTTCGACGCCTACCTCGCATTTGAACGGGTGGAGCGAACCGTCCGCGCCAAAAAGCCCGATCTCGCAGCGCGGCTTGAGGCAGCGTTCGCGTCGCTTCGCGCGCGCACCTCTGGGGGTACAGCGGGTGAGTTGGCTGCAGTCCAGGCTGACCTTGCTGCCGATCTCGAACAGGCGGAACGCGTTGTTGCCGACAAGCTGTCGCCAATCAACCTCTTCTTGCAATCCTTGGTGATCCTGCTCCGAGAGGGGCTGGAAGCGATCCTGATTATTGGCGCACTGATGACCTTTCTGGTCAAGACAGGCGCGCCCGAGCGCCGTCGCGACATCCACATCGGCGTGGGCGCGGCCGTCGCCCTTTCGCTGCTGACGGCGTTGCTCCTCGAAACGGTGTTTCAACTCTCGCCGGCGCATCGCGAGGCGATGGAAGGATTCACCCTGGTAGCCGCCGTCGGCGTGCTTTTCTATGTCTCCTACTGGCTGCTTTCGAAGATGGAAGTCGCCAAGTGGACCGCGTTCGTGCGTGAGCGGGTCCAGGTTGCGGTCACGGGTGGCTCCGCGTTGGCTCTGGCATCGGCTGCGTTCCTTGCGGTGTATCGCGAGGGATTCGAGACGGTGCTCTTCTACAAGGCGCTGTTCGTCTCGGGGGGTTCGGCGGGCGGCACATTCTGGCCGGTGGTCGGCGGGATGGCAGTTGGCGGATTGCTCCTCGCGGGGGTGTACACGGCGATGAACCGGTACGGAGTGCGACTCCCGCTCAAGCCGTTCTTCGCGGTCACCAGTGGTTTCCTCTACTACACCGCGTTCGTCTTCGCTGGAAAAGCTGTGGCAGAGTTGCAGGCCGGCGGGGTGATCGGTACCACGGTGCTGCAGGGGTGGCCGCGGCTGCCGGTGCTGGGGATCTATCCCACCTATGAGTCGATGCTCGCACAGGGCGTGTTGCTGGTACTGGCGGCGGCGGCGTTGGGCTGGGTGTTGGTGGTACAGCGGCGGCGTGATGAGCGGGCATTTGCCGAGGCGGTTGTGGCGGCATCAGCGATTCCAGTAACCGTCATCGCGGAATCCGTGGAGCGGCTGCAATTTGGTGGGGGCATTCTTCAATCGCTGGTGCAGATGGAGGCCGACTTGGCCGCGCTCAAGGTCGAGGTGGAACGGCTTCGGCACCGGGTGGCGGGGGCGACCCTGAACGGCTGACGTCCGGCCGCCGGTACCCTGTCCCCGAACGTGACACGGCCCGCCATCGCTGGCGGGCCGTGTCATTTGGGAGGTCCCAGAACGCCCCCTGAGTTAACGAAGACGAACAGGTGTGTTCGCTTCACCCTTCTTCGTCCTGGGACTTTCTCGATAGGCGCATCCCTACGTCGCGCCACCTAGGGATAATCCTACGTTTGGGTCCGGAGCCTGTCAAGAGTCATCCAGCACGCCCTGCCACGCCCCGTTCCAGCCACGGACCGGGTGCCACCGTTCCAGCTCGTGACCACCGTACGATGAGGTACGATCCAAGCAACACCAGGAAGACCGAAAAGGCCTGCGCGATGGTCATGGAGCCCAGAAGTCGGTCGTCCTTGGCGCGGAAGAACTCGACGATGAATCGCTCGATCCCGGCCATCACGAGGTAGGCCCCAAGCAGCCAGCCGGTGCCGCGCGGCGAGGTGCGCCAGCGCCAGAGTAGTGCAAACGCGAACAACATCATCGCCACTTCGTAGAGCTGGGTTGGATGCACTGCAATCACGGTTTCAGGAGGCAGTGACGCCGGGATGTCGAGCCCGGGAAACTCCGCGCGCATCACGCCCGCCGTGGTGCGTGGCAACCCCTCGGGAAACGCAACCGCGAACGCGCTGCTGCTCGGTTTGCCGTAGTCGTCGCCCACGAGATAGCAGCCCACCCGACCGATCGCGTACGCAGCCGCGAGCACGGGTGCAATGATCTGCCCGGTCCACCGGACCGGTACGCCCCGCCGCCAGCCATTGAGAATCACCGCCAATGTTCCGCCCACGAAACCACC
This sequence comes from Gemmatimonadales bacterium, assembly GCA_039915685.1. Taxonomy (GTDB): domain Bacteria; phylum Gemmatimonadota; class Gemmatimonadetes; order Gemmatimonadales; family GWC2-71-9; genus Palsa-1233. The sequence goes on from JBDSMU010000070.1 coordinate 48,201, forward strand.
GTACCACACCAAGCCGCCACGGGTGAAGAGGGCGTCGGTGCCATGCAGCGCGACATACCAGAGCTTGGCGCCGACCACGCCACCGATCACGGCGGCCCAGAGCATGTCACCGGCGTAGTCGGAGGCGAAGCCGAGTCGCTTGAGTTCCCGATCAGCGAGCCATGCCCCGACCACGAACGCGACCATCATCATGATGCCGTAACCGGTCACCTCGAAACCGAGAACGGTCAGGTTCAATGGGTGAGCGATAATCATGCTGCTGCTCCTGCCGGGATGAGCCCGGGAAGGGGAAGGGAATCACGGGCATCGAGTTCGGCTCCGTGCCGTTCGCCCCGGGCGAGTCGCCAACTTCCGGCCGCGCCGATCATTGCGGCGTTGTCGGTGTTGAGGCGCGGTGACGCCACCGCTACGCGCGTCCGGTTGTCCGCGCTGTCGCGCATTGCCGCGGCGAGCGCCCTGCTGCTCGCAACCCCGCCGCCAATCACCACCAGCGACCTGTCATGCTTCCGTGCCGCATGCAGTGTCTTGCTGACGAGCACCTCGAAGACTGCGTCCTGGAAGCCACGCGCCAGGTCGGCGCGATCACGCGTCACATCGTCGCTCTGCTGCACTGCGCGCAGCACCGCTGTCTTGAGGCCACTGAATGAAAACTCGTGCGCCTCGCTTTCGCTCACACCGCGAAGCAGCGGCCTCGGAAAGGTGAACCGGCGTGGATCGCCTTCCAAGGCCAGCCGTTCGATGGCGGCACCGGCGGGGTAGTCGAGGCCGAGTAGGGATCCGACCTTGTCAAACGCCTCGCCCGCCGCGTCGTCGCGGGTCTGTCCGAGCAGATGATACTCCCCCCACGCGGGTACATCGAGCAACATGGTGTGCCCACCGCTCACCAGCAGCGCGGTAAAGGGCGGGGCGACTGACGAGTCTTCAAGCGTCGGCGCGAAGAGATGACCCTCCAGATGATGCACGCCAATCAACGGAATGCCGTCGCGCCACGCCACGGTCTTCGCCCACGTTACCCCAACAAGCAGGGCGCCCATCAGGCCGGGGCCGCGAGTCACGGCGATGCCGTCGAGGTCGCATGGCTCAATCCCCGCATCGGCCAACGCGGCGTCGACAACCGGTCCAACCGTCGTGAGATGTGCTCGCGATGCAAGCTCGGGAACGACGCCGCCGAAGATCCGGTGGATGTCCTGCGAAAGGATCGTGAGCGATTCGACCGTCACCTTGTGCCCATCCCGGTGCACCACGGCGGCGGACGTTTCATCGCACGAAGTTTCCAGGGCGAGAACGCGCATCGTTCAGCGGGCCGAGCCGAGGAGGGAATCGACCAGCGCAACGTTGACCGGTGAGTCCCAGCGTTCGGCGCCGAGAGAAATGTGCGCGATCCGACCGTCGCGTCCAACGATGATGCTCTGCGGGACGCCCACGACGCCGTATGCTTGCTGCACCAGGCCGGTCGGGTCGTGGAGGAGATCGAAGGTGAGGCCCAGCTCTCGACCAAAGGCGCGAACGTTTTCGGGGTCGCCCTGATCGATGCTGACCGCGGCGATTCGGAATCCGCGCTCTGCGCGGAGCCGGAAAAGGCGTTCCATCGAAGGCATCTCGACGCGGCACGGTCCGCACCACGTGGCCCAGACATTGATGAGCGTCACGTGGCCAGCGTAACTGGTGCGCAAAGCAACGCTATCGTTGTCGGTGAGTCGAAACGTGCGGTAATCCGTAGCGCGATCGCCGAGGTACGCGCCTTCGGGCGGCGGAGCAAAGCGGGTGAGGGCCCAACCCCCGAGTGCCAACCCCGCCATAATCGAGCCGACCAGAACCCATTGCCGATTCATGGCGTGCCGTCCCCCGATGCGGGTCGGGCGAGGAGCTCGCCGATGATCCGCTGGTTACTGGCGCTGGCCCATGGATGGTCGGCGTACACGATCCGTACGATTCGTCCATCGCGATCGAGCAGGAAGCTCTCGGGTACACCACTGGTCTGGTAGATCTGCTGGATCAATCCCTCGGGATCATGCAGCACGTCAAAGGTCACCTCGAAATCGTCCATGAACTGCCGGACCGGAATGCTGTCGCCGCGATCGATGCTCACCGCCGCAATCCGGAGCCCGCTGGGTCCGAGTGCGCGATAGAGTGAGTCGAGTGCGGGGATCTCCTTCTTGCACGGCTCGCACCACGTGGCCCACACATTCACCAGCGTGACGCTGCCGCGATAATCGGCGTGAAGCGATCTTGTGGTGCCGGTGTGCAGGTCGGTGGCCGTAAAATCGGGTGCGATCCGGCCAACCTCGATGGGAACCGGTGCGCGTCGGATGAGGATCACCACGGTCGCCGCGAGGGCGGCGACGATAGCCAGCACCCCCATCCATTGGCGGCGCATCAGGCCCGTGCCATGCACGCGCGCTTGAGTGCCCGTACGGCCTCGGCGGGATCGCTCTCGCCAAACACTGCCGTTCCGGCGACGAAGGTATCCGCGCCCGCATTGTGCGCGTGCGCGATGGTATCGACCGTGATCCCGCCATCGACTTCGAGGGCGGCCTGGCTTCGGGCTGCTTCGAGCATCGCACGCACTCGCGCGATCTTCGAGGTGGACGCGGGGAGATATCCCTGTCCACCGTAGCCCGGGTTGACCGACATCACCAATACGAGATCGACATCATCAATGACCTCCTCGAGCCACCCGATTGGAGTTCCCGGGTTGAGCGCGAGTCCGGCACTCATCCCATGTTCCCGCGCGGTGGCGAGATGCCGCTGCACGTGTACAGTGGCTTCGGGGTGAAAGGTGAAGACGTCAGCGCCTGCCGCGGCGTATTCCTCGATGTACTGCTCCGGGCGCTCCACCATGAGGTGAACGTCGAGCGGAAGCTCGGTGATGCGCCGGAGCGCCCGAATCAACGGCGCACCAAAGGTGAGGTTCGGGACGAAGTGCCCATCCATCACGTCGACATGGATCCACTCTGCGCCGCCGAGGGTGACCTCGGCAACCTGCTCCGCGAGCCGACCGAGGTCAGCGCTCAGCACGCTCGGCGCGATCCGTGCCGTCATGGGATTTCCTCGCTGATGATGAGTTCGACCTTGCCGCCCCGGGTGAGCATCGCGCCGGCAGCCGGGCGCTGACCCTGCACCACGCCCGGCCTCCCCTGATCGGTACGGCGTACCAGACCGACGACGAGCCCCGCCGAGTCGAGGCGCGCGGTGGCCTCGATGAGCGTCATGCCGTCGAGCTGGGGAACGGCAATGTCCGCTTGGCCGGCGCTCACGGTGATCGCGATGGAGCTGCCGCGGCGCACGGTCCAACCGGCTGCCGGCGAGGTGCTGATGATCATGCCGAGCGACATGGTGTCGGCGACGGTGTCGATGCGGCCCGGAGACAGCCCGGCGCTCAGGATCGCTGCACGGGCCCGTTCCACGGTGAACTCGGTGACATCTGGCACTGTTGCGATGACCGGCCCCGCGCTCACCGTGAGGTTGACCATCGTACCTCGGCGCGCCTTGCTCCCTCCGAGCGGCTCCTGCGTCGTGATCATGCCGGCGGCCATTGCGGTGTCTGGTATCTCGTCGGCCACCCGGCCCCGAAGGTGTTGCTCGCTGAGAAATTGAAGCGCTTCGACCGGTTTCATGCCACGCAGGTCAGGCACTTCGACATTCCGTCGCAGCAATGGTGAGCCCGTGAGACTGGCCAGCACCACATACCCCACACCGGCGGCCACCAGCACCACCAAGGCGAAGTTTGCGGTGCGCACGATGGTTCGCCGCGACGGTCGGCTCATCGATCACAGACCAGGCGCGCGGCATAGGCGCCGTCCATGCCGTCACGCTGCGGAAGGATCAGCAGATCGCCCTCCGGGGTGAGCAGTTCGGTGGGAAAGCCGGAAGGGGGTTGGCGGGAGAACTGTGGATGTCTGTCGAGGAAGGCCGCAACCTGTGCTTCGTCCTCCTCCGGTTCCAACGAACATGTGGCATAACATAGCACTCCACCGGGAGCCATTACGTTGGCTGCCGCGTCGAGGAGGGCCGCTTGTTCGCTGACGATTCGCCGCAGTGCGTCGGGGTGCACTCGCAACCGGGCGTCGGGATGGCGGGCGAACGTGCCGGTGCCGAGACATGGGGCATCGAGCAGGTATGCCGATGCACCAGCGATGGGTGGGTGGAGCGCGTCGGCCAGCACCGGAAAGGCATTGCCTCGACCGGCTCGGGCGATGTTGTCGCAGAGTCGTAGGATGCGGCGCCGGGAGGCATCGGCCGCGACCACGCCGATGGCGCGTCGGGCGAGCCCGAGGGTCTTTCCGCCCGGCGCCGCGCAGGCATCGTACACCGTCGCGTCAGCGGGAAAACTGGCGAATCGCAGCACCAGCGCCTGCGCCGGATCCTGCACGTAGAATGCGCCCTCGGCGAATCCGGGAAGCCTTTCCGGCCGGGTTTCGCCGACGACAATCCCCGCGCCATGGGGCGCCGGGAATCCCTGTACCTCGGCGGCACTGAAGCGTTCCTGGAGCGAATCAGGATCGTCGCGTGCAGGCTGGACCACCAGCGCCGGATGGGTGTTGTTCCATTCGAGGAGGCGTTCGGTAGCCGCAGTTCCGAAGCGGTCGAGCCAACGGGCCACCAGCCATTCGGGATGGGACCAGCGGGCTGCGAGGGTGGCGGTTGCGTTGTCGCCGTCATTCCTGATCTGGTCGCGCGGAGCATCGGCCACACGGCGCAGAACCGCGTTCGCAAAGCCGGTCACGCGGTCTCCCGCAGTCTCGCGCACCAGGGCCACGCTCGTCGCCACCGCTGCGTGCGGAGGCACTCGTGCGAGATGATGCAGTTGATAGGCACCGATGCGCAGGATGTCGAGCACGCTGGGTTGCACCGATGGGAGGCCGCGCGGCACGAACAGCGTGAGCAGTGCGTCGAGCGACCCCTGTTGGCGCAGCACGCCAGCGGCCAGCTCGTGGGCGAGCCGGCGATCGACCTCGGGAAGGCCGCTCAGCCCACGGTCAAGCGCCGCGTCGAATGGCATGCCGCGGCGCACGTTGGTCAGGATCCCAAGTGCAGCCCGGCGGGGTGCAAAGCCAGTATCGGTCAGCGCAGCATTCCCTCGCTTGGCGTCGACGGAATGGCCACTTCGCGCCTGGGCATGCGCCCGGCGAGGTAGGCGCCGCGACCGGCGTCAACGGCGAATCGCATCGCGGTCGCCATGGCGACAGGGTCCCTTGCCTCGGCCAGCGCGGTGTTCATGAGAATGCCGTCGACGCCCTGTTCCATCACGAGGCATGCGTCGGATGCCGTTCCGACGCCGGCATCGACGATGATCGGCACCGTGAGTCGCGACTTGATCGTGCGGATGAAGTAGGGATTCAGGAGCCCGAGTCCCGATCCGATGGGTGACGCCAGCGGCATGACCGCTACGGCGCCAGCGTCCTGAAGGCGCAACGCCGTGATGAGGTCGTCGTTGGTGTAGGCGAGCACCTTGAATCCCTCGCGCGCGAGGACGGCGGTCGCCTCCAGGAGGCCAGCGGTGTCGGGGAGCAGGGTTTCTCGGTCGCCGATCACTTCAAGCTTCACGAAGTCGTTGAAGCCCGCCTCGCGGGCCAAACGGGCGTATCGCATCGCCTCGTCAGCGCTGAAGCAGCCGGCGGTGTTCGAGAGCAGAAAAAAACGGTCGCTGGAGAGATGGTGCAGGATGCCGTCCTGGTCGCCGCGATCGAGATTGACGCGCCGGACCGCGACCGTCACCACATCGGCACCCGACGCGTTGATCGCGCGGATCATCTCGTCGTTGTTGCGATACTTCCCGGTTCCCACCATCAGGCGCGAACGGAAGGTCTGGCCGGCGATTTCCAGCATTCATCCGCCTCCCACGAAGTGCACGATTTCGACGGTGTCACCATCGTGTACCCTCGATGCAGTGACGTCGGCTCTCCGAATGATCGCTCGATTGAGTTCCACCACGACCCCGCGCGGATCCAGGCCAAGCTGGCGCAGCATCGCGTCAACCGTATCCACCGGGTCGAGTGTGCGCGCCTCGCCATTGATTGTCAGTTGCATCGTCACCTCTCCTCGTTGCCGCGCCACGGCGCCAACAGCGCGAGCGCACTGCGGTTGACGTCGGTCGCGTCCCAGAGGGCCGAGATCGCGGCGACGCCCCATGCGCCGGCGTCGTATGCCTGTGCCGCATGGTCCGGAGTCACCCCGCCCACGGCCCACACGGGAACGCCACAACGCGCCACCCGATCAATCAGTTCCGGTCCGCTGGGCGTCCGGCCGGGATGCGTGGCGGTCTCCCATATGGTTCCCAGCAACAATCCGTCAATGCCCGAGGCCACGGCTGCCTCCGCTTCGGGAAGGGAATGTACCGACTGCACGACAACAAGTCGGCGTCCCACCGAACTGCGATCGGCTGCGTCCCGCATCGCACGGGCGTCGAGGTCACCGGTTCGGGCGATGATCCCATCGGCACCGCAAGCCAGCGCCACGTCGACCCGTCCGGTCACGAACACCGACGCCATCGGCGGACGTGCCAGCGCCACGAATCGCGTCACAAGCACTGACAACGTGTCGATTGATCCACCCGGCAAACGCGCGACCAGGCCCGCGGCGGCACCGACCGCGGCGATGGCACCGGCGCGCTGCGCCAGATCGTCAAGCGCGGCGACGCGATCATCGGTGAGCGCAAGCAGGCGGGGCAGCGGCTTCATGCCAGCACGATGGGCTGATCGGGTTCGATGCCGCGCAACCAATCTCCGGATGTCATCCGACGACGGCCAGCCGGCTGCACGTCGGCGATCTGCACTGTGCCCCGACCGGTACCCACGATGAGGACATCCCGGACATTGCGGTCCACCTCACCCGGTTGGCGGTCATTTGCGACGGGGAGCACGGTCACGCCAAAACATTTGAGCGTCTCGTCGCCGAACGCGGTCCAAGCTCCCGGTGCGGGATCCATCGCGCGAACGTGTCGCGACACGATATCGGCGTCGGTCTGCCAGTCAATTCGTGCCCGTTGACGATCAACCTTTGGCGCCAGGGTGATGCCGTCCGTCGGTTGCGGCATCGGCGGTTCGCCGGCTGCGACGCGAGGGAGCGCCTCGACGAGGGCATCCGCTCCCAGCAAGGCGAGTCGGTCGAAGAGGGTGCCAGTGGTGTCGGCGTCGCTGATGGGGATCGTGCGGGTGTGCCATAGCGCGCCGCTGTCGAGACCGGATTCGACCCGCATGATCGACACGCCCGTGGTCGCGTCGCCGCTCGCGACCGCCCAGTGGATCGGCGCTGCGCCGCGCCACCTGGGCAGGATCGAGGCGTGGACGTTCACCATGCCGAGTCTCGGGATCGCCAGGAGCGATTGGGGCAGCAAATGGCCGTATGCCACGACAACACCGAGGTCGATGTCCAGCGCCCTGACGGTGCTGAGAAACTCGTCGTCGCGCGGTCGATCAGGCTGCAGGACCTGGAGTCCGTGGTGGAGCGCGCGTTGCTTCACGGGTGGCGCGACCAACGTGGAATGGGAGCGTGAGCCTGGACGGTCGGGTTGGGTCACCACCGCGGCCACGCCCGTGCCCGTGCGCAACAGGGCGTCGAGCGCGGGAACCGCAAAGGCAGGTGTTCCGAAGAAGGCCACCCGCATCAACTGGCGGCGTCCGACTCCTCGGGCCGCGGGGTGCGGGTGAGACCTTCGTCGCGATGCTCCTTCTTCCATCGCGTAACGAGAAGCTGCCGCTTCAACGGACCGAGGTGATCGATGAACAGCACACCGTCGAGATGGTCGATCTCGTGCTGGATCGCGCGCGCAACCAATCCGGTTGCCTCGAGGCGGAAGGGTTCGCCGTCTTCGTCGAGGGCCTCGAGCACGATCGATTCGGGGCGATTGACCTCGGCATATGCATCAGGGATGGACAGGCATCCCTCTTCGGCGCCAGCACGGCCGCTTGCTTCGCGGACGACCGGATTGATCATCGCGAAGGTCTGCCCTTCCGCGTTGATCACGGCGACCCGCCGCGCGATGCCGACCTGATTGGCCGCAAGCCCCACTCCGCAGGCGACCCCCATCGTCTCGAACATGTCGTCGATCAGCGTACGAAGCTCGTCATCGACGCCCTCGATTTCCTCGGCACGCTGGCGCAGCACCGGGGATCCAAGAAGGTGGATGTCCATCACGCTCATGACGCGGCGGTGCCTTCGGCTGTGGTGTTGCCGACCCGGATGATCCGAGCGCGATCCACCACGACGACCGATGTGCCGGTCTCGATCGTGAGGCGGTCTGTCTTGACTTCCTTGATCCGACCGATGAGCCCGCCGGCGGTGGTCACCTCGTCGCCCTTCTTGATCGCCGCAATCATTTCGGCGGAGCGCTTGCGAGCCTGACCCTGGGGCCGGATGATGAGAAAGTAGAACACGGCGCCGATGCCGAAGAGCTGCATGACAATGATCAACTGAGTGTTCATTCCGGTGAACCCTTGCTGAAGTAGCGGCGCCGCCATTCGGCGGCCCATGCATGAAATGTCCCATCAAGCACCCGGGCCCTCGCCGTGGCAGACAGGTGGAGCAGGAATCGGATGTTGTGAATCGACACCAATCGTTGGCCGAGTTGCTCCTCAGCGACAAAAAGGTGTCGCAAGTATGACCGCGAGAACCGGGTGCAGCACTCGCAATCGCATTCGGCGTCGAGCGGTCCTGGGTCGAGGCGGAGCGTCGCGCCGCGCACGTTCACCTTTCCATCGGCGGTCCAGGCACTGCCATGCCGACCGTTGCGCGTAGCGGCTACGCAGTCGAACAAGTCGATCCCCCGGGCGATTCCCTCGATCAAGTCGTCCGGAAAACCGACGCCCATAAGATAACGGGGCTGATCGACTGGCAGGTGCGGTGCGAGGCCCTCGATCACCCGGTGCATCACCGGTTTGGGCTCGCCCACCGAGAGTCCGCCAATGGCTATTCCGGACCATTCTCCACGTTCGAGGATTCCGTCGAGCGACGCCCGCCTGAGGTCGGCGTGGGTGCCCCCCTGCACAATGGGCCAGAGGGTCTGGCGCCCGGGTCCAGTCGCGCTGAGTTCGTCGTGCCTGCGTCGTGAACGTTCGAGCCATCGGTGGGTGCGGTCCATGGCATCCCGGGCGTCGTCGTGGGACGCCTGACCCGGAATCAGGTGATCGAACGCCATGGCCACGTCACTACCGAGCGCCCACTGGATCTCGATCGACGATTCAGGGGTGAGACGGCGGGCGGAGCCGTCGATGTGAGACCGGAACGAGACGCCATCCTCGTCGAGCCGTCTCATCGCGCTCAGCGAGAACACCTGGAAGCCACCCGAGTCGGTGAGCATCGGGCGCTTCCATCCCGAAAACTCGTGTAACCCACCCATCGCTGCCACGACATCCTCACCTGGCCGCAGGTGCAGATGATAGGTGTTCCCAAGGATGATCTGCGCACCAGCGCGGAGGACCTCATCGGGATGGAGGCCCCGGACCGCACCGCGGGTGCCGACCGGCATGAAGCACGGTGTCTGCACAATCCCGTGCGGAAGCACAAGCGTTCCCGCCCGCGCGCCGCCATCGGTGCCGTCGAGGGTGAAGTCGAACATCGCGCTCAGGCGAACGTCGTCAGAATGCGATCGATCTGGCGTCGGTGTCGCAGGTCATGGCCGGCAATCATGCTGCGCAACGTCTCGAAGCTCTCCGGCCCGCGTTCCGAGTGCACCGCGAGGCGTGTGAGGTCATCGGGTGTGGTCGCCCGCCACACCCGCAGGTTCCAGCTGCGGAGCGCGGCGAAGGTACGGAACGCCTCCATCGCATTGGCATCGGCGTATGCAAAGCGCGTCACCCACGCTCTCTCGTCGAAGCCGTGCAGCGGCGCCTGATCCTGGGTGAGGGTGATCCGCATTCGCCACCCGAACGCGATCTCGGTGTCGGCGAGATGGGCCAGCACCTGCGCGAGCGACCATCGCCCCGGCCCCTCGGCGCGACGCAGCAACTCGTCGTCGAGGTCCCGCACCCGCCCTAGAATCCAGTCGGGTGTCGCGGCGAGGACGGTGACCGGATCCTGTGCACCGAGAAGTGCGATGGTTTCCTGCACGTAGGCAGATGTTGACGACGGAGGATGATCGGTCATCATGGCCTCACACGACGCACATGGCGTCGCCGTAGCTGTAGAAGCGGTAGCGTTGCGCAACCGCATGCCGATAGGCATCCATCGTGAGCTCGTACCCGGCGAACGCCGATACGAGCATGAGCAGTGTTGAACGCGGCAGGTGAAAGTTCGTGACCAGACAATCGACCACCCGAAATCGGTAGCCGGGCGTGATCATCAGGCGCGTGTCCGCGCTGCCGGGTTGGACCGTGCCGTCGTCACGTGCCGCGCTCTCGAGCGCGCGCACCACCGTCGTGCCAACCGCCCAGATGCGACCACGGCGGTATCGGCAGGCCGCAATCTCGTCGGCCAGCGCCATCGGGATGTCAAAATGTTCCGCGTGCATGACGTGCTCGGACAGGTCGTCGGTTTCGACGGGCCGGAACGTTCCCGGACCAACCTCGAGGTCGAGATCGGCGACACGCACGTCCAGCGCGCGCAGGGTGTCGAGAAAATCAGTGGTGAAGTGCAACCCGGCCGTTGGCGCGGCCACGCTGCCCTCGCGCGCGGCGTAGACGGTCTGGTATCGGTCACGATCGTTGGCATCCGGCTCGCGGTCGATGTAGGGAGGGAGCGGAAGCCGACCGAAGCGGGCGATCGCTTCGGTATCGGTGATGCCGACGAACCGCACCCGCCGCATCGTATCGTCCCGCACTTCGAGCGTCTCGATTCCGATACCAGCTGCGAGTTCGATTACACGCCCGGGCTGCATCGCGCGTCCCGGCTTCCCCATCGCCACCCAGGTTCCGTCGCCGGCGGGATGGATGAGGAGCACCTCCGCCGCACCTCCTGACGGGCGCCGGCCGAGGAATCTCGCCTGCCGAACCCGTGTGGAGTTCACCACCATCAGGTCGCCGGCGCGAACCAGCGTCGCGAGATCAGCGAACGTGCCATCCCGCGACGCGGCGCTCTCAGCAGCCGGCGTGCGGTCGATCATCAAGAGGCGCGACGTGCCGCGTTCGGCCGGGGGAACCTGCGCGATTAGCGATTCAGGAAGCGGATAGTCAAAGTCGGACGCCGACCAGCGTTGGTCATCCATCAAGCAGCGATTGCTGTGCGTCATCACGGCGAAGAGGAGTAAGCCCGAGCCGACGATAGGCATTGGCGGTCGCGGTGCGACCCCGCGACGTACGCTCGAGGAATCCCTGCTGGATGAGGTACGGTTCATACACCTCCTCCAGCGTGGCGGCGTCCTCACCAACCGACGCGGCAATGGTTCCCAGTCCGACGGGCCCACCGTCGAATTTCTCGATGATCGTTGCCAGGATGCGGGCATCCATATCGTCGAGGCCGAACTCGTCGACATTGAGCCGTTCGAGTGCCTCAACGGCAACCGGCGCGGTGATCGCCCCATCGGCGCGTACCTCGGCGTAGTCGCGCACCCGTCGGAGCAGCCGATTGGCCACCCGTGGCGTACCGCGCGATCGCCGTGCGATCTCCTTTGCGCCCTGAGCGTCGATAGGCACGCCCATCACGCCTGCCGATCGGGTGACGATCTGCCCGAGATCCTCAGGCGTGTAGAACGAGAGTCGCTCGACCAGGCCAAAGCGTGCGCGCATCGGCGGTGTGAGGAGGCCGAAGCGTGTGGTGGCACCCACCAGGGTGAAGCGTTCGACACTCATCGGGAGTGTTTGTGAATGCGGTCCATCGCTCAGGCGCACGTCGACCCGGAAATCCTCCATGGCGGGGTAGAGGAACTCCTCGAGTTGTGGCTTGAGGCGATGAATCTCGTCGATGAAAAGGATGTCGCCCGGGCCGAGCGAAGTAAGCAGCCCGACCAGGTCGCCGGCGCGCTCGAGGACCGGTCCCGACGTGGTCCGGCACTGCACGCCCATCTCACGCGCCATCAGCATCGCGAGGGTCGTCTTGCCGAGCCCGGGCGGCCCGAAGAAGAGGACGTGGTCGAGGGCCTCGCCCCGTTTCCGTGCGGCGTCTATCGCGATTTGCAGCGACGTTTTCACTTGCGGCTGGCCCACGAACTCATCGAGACGCGATGGACGGAGGGCGGTCTCGAGGCTGGTCTCCTCGGGAAGCGCGGCCGGCGTGGTTATCTCGATGCGACGCGGGTCGGTCATTGGCTACGCGGCCCGTGCGCGCCAGCGCACCGGTGATTCATCTGGCGCGATGCAATGCGCGAGCCCGCACGCCATGCACCGGTCACGAAGTTCACCCGTCGTGGGCGCGGTGAGCAGGCGGTTTGTGGCGCCGCACCGGGTGCAGAGCCACTCGGCGGTCACGGTCGGGCGTGCGGTCTTCCACATTCGTCACTTCCTCTGCAGGTCCGAGAGCGCGCGCCGGAGCAGAGTCGCTGTGTCCGTCGCGTCAGGTGCTGCCGCGTTGCGCACCGCCGTGTCTGCGGCTGTCTGGGGATATCCGAGGCTCATCAACGCCCGCACAGCATCGGCAGCCGGTGTGGTGACCGGTTCCGCTGCCTGCAGATCGTCAAGTCGGTCGGCAAGTTCGAGGACGATACGCTCCGCTTTCTTGCGCCCGATGCCAGAAACGGTGCCGAGTGCAGCCAGATCGCGGTCGCGCACGGCGCGCACAGTGCGTTCGGGACCGAGTGCTGACAGGATGGAGATGGCCAATCGCGCGCCGACTCCGCTCGCCGCCATCAGGCGGCGGAAGACCGTGCGCTCACCAATGCTGTCGAAGCCATACAGTGACCAGTCGTCCTCGCGGACCACCAGCTCGGTGTGAAGGCGAACGTTGGCTCCAGCCTGCGGCAGCCGCTCGAACACCCCGAGGGGAACGTGGACGAGGTAGCCGGTGCCACCAGCGGTCTCGACCACGACCCCAGCCGGTTCCCGTTGCGCAAGCACACCTGCAACTGACGCGATCATCGCGCCGCACCGGTGCCCAGTCGAGCGCGCGGTTGCATCCGCATCAGGCAGGTCAGGGCGATCGCCACGCCATCGGATGCGTCGGCGGGCGTGGGCGCGGAGGCCAGACCGAGGAGGCGGGTCACCATCGCCGAAACCTGTGCCTTGCCCGCTGCCCCGGTTCCGGTGACGGCACGCTTCACCTCGGCCGGCGAGATTTCCATGATTGGGCGGACCGCCTGTCCTGCTGCGAGCAGCACTACGCCGCGGGCATGACCGAGGAGGAGCGCGCTGCGGGCGTTGCGGCCGTGGAAAAGCCCTTCAACGGCGATGGCGTCGGGCTGGTGCCGTGCGATCAGTTCGCACACTCCGTCATAGACGGTGTTGAGGCGCGCGGCAAACGATGCTGACGCGGGCGTTCGCACGACGCCACACTCCGTCAGTCGGGCCATGCCGCCCGGTTCGCTCGACACCACGCCGTAACCCATGATGGCAGTGCCTGGGTCGATGCCGAGCACGACCAGCCGGCCGGGCATCGTCAGGCGCCGGCTTCCTCGAGGTCGAGGGCGTCGACATCGAGGTTCGTGAACACCTTGGAGACGTCATCGAGCTCCTCAAGCACCTCGATCAACTTGAGCACCTTGTGCGCCTCGACCAGTTCCGGCCGCACCACGTTATGCGGGATCATCTCGATCTCGGCGCTCTCGGGCGTGTAGCCCGCTGCCCGAAGTCCGTCGATTACCGCGTGAAAGTCGTTCGGCTCGGTGCTCACCACGAACAGTTCGCCGTCCACGATGAAATCGCTGGCGCCGGCCTCAAGGGCATCCTCCATCGCCTTTTCCTCGTTGGCAGCCGATGCCGGCAGGACGATCTGACCCTTGCGATCGAACATCCACGCGACCGAATTGCTGGCGCCAAGGTTGCCGTTGTTGCGCGAGAAGGCGTGCCGGATCTCGGCGACGGTGCGATTGGCGTTGTCGGTTGACGCCTCGATCAGGAGCGCGGTGCCCCCCGGGCCGTAGCCCTCGTAGGTCACTTCCTCGTAGGTTGCGCCCTCAAGCTCACCGGTCCCTTTCTTGACGGCGCGCTCGATGTTTTCTGCCGGCATGTTCCCGGCCTTGCCGTCGTCGATCGCCTTGCGGAGGCGGGCATTGCCGTCCGGATCTCCTCCGCCAGCCTTTGCCGCGACGGTGATTTCGCGGATCAGCTTGGTCCAGGTGGAGGCGCGCCGGTTGTCGGTGATCGCCTTCTTTCGCTTGATCGTCTTCCACTTGCTGTGACCTGCCACCGGCGCCTCCTCGCGTCAGACCGGGAACAGTAGCAATCGGCGAACGGTGCGGCAACGCGACCTGCTTGCCGGTTGCCGGGCGCGGCGCTACGGTTGGGGGATGCGAATTACAATCCTGATGCCGCTGGTTGCCGCGGCCATGCTCGTGGCGTGCAAGGGTAGCGATGCCAAGCCCGCAGCGTTGGAAGGTCCGCCTCTCGAAGAGGTGCTGCCCAACATCCCGTTCCCGCCGAACGCCGAGCCAGTCGCGTCCGAGCGGGCCGACAAGGCTCTCAAGCTGGTCTTCGCCTCAAGTTCCCCGTCGGATTCGGTGGTCGCGTACTACCGGACGGTGCTCGCGGCCGCTCCCTACCGCTTGATCAACGAGGGGATGTCGGGAAATATCACGTCGTTCTACGTCGAGCAGGACGGGCCATCGATGTGGGTGACGGTCCAACCGGTCGACATAAACAACAGTATGGTGACGATCGCCGGAGCGCAGGGTGACCCCAACCGCAAGCCAGATCCGGCCATCCCCGATCCGGTGGGGGCCCAGGGCCAGCCGCTTCCTCCCCGCACCAGCGTGCCATCGCCTGACGATCCGCAGCGCAAACCGCAGGACTAGCCCCCCGGCTTCGCCACGTCGCGCTCGTGAACCAGTTTCGCCGCCGATGCCACCGCATCGGCGGCGTATTGTCCGAGGGCCTCCCGAGAGGGCGCCACCAGCTGGGTCAGCGCTATCCGCGAAGCCGTCGCCGTGCCCTCCTCCAGGTGGGCCAGCGCGGTCCGGAGTCCGCGCTCGAGTGGGCGGGGGATAACCAGTGCCTGCAGGCGCTGGCGGAGCAGGACCACCCGCCGTCGCAAGGCCTTCTCGCCATCGGTCGAGCCGGCTGCCGTGTCGAGTGCAACCCGGGTAGTGAGCCAGAGAGCAAATGCCCCCTCGCGCTTCGGGCCCCGCTCGAGGCGTTGCTGCATCTCCAGCAGCGTGATCAGTGGCGCCTCCCAGTCGGTCATCGCGGCGCGGCCACCAAGGAGGCTGCCACTGTTTCGGGGAGGATGTCGACCATGCACCGGTGATGACCTAGCGGGCACCTGGGTCCGCCGTGTGAGCTGCACGGCCGGCAGCCGAGGTCTTTCTGCAACACGACCCCACGGGCCTGGTAGGGGAAGTAGCCGAATTCCTCCACGCTTGGCCCGTACAGCGCGACCACCGGCGTTCCGATCGCCGTCGCGAGGTGCATCACCCCGGTGTCCCCGCCCGCCATCACTCGTGCGCGTTTGAGGAGGGCCGCAGTACCCATGAGGTCGAACCGGCCGGCTGCGTTGGCCACTGCCCCGCCGCCCGCCTCCACCAGCGCCTCTCCTAGTGATTCCTCCCCAGGCCCGCCCACCACCACGATGTCGCTCGTTGACCGGGCCCGTCGCACCAGCGCTTCCCAATGGCCCAGCGGCCAGCGTTTGGTGGCGTGAGCTGCGCCGGGTGCTATTGCGACCAGGGTTCGGGCCTGGCCGAGACCGTGATGGGTGAGGAATTCATCGGCCCGTTGTTGGGCCTGGGTGGGGAAGAAGAACTCCGCGCCTTGCCCGTCCGGTTCGACATCCAGCCCCGCAGCCGCTGCGAAGTAGCGAACAGCTACATGCCCGAGGTGTCCGCCCCGGCGGCGACCGGTGCGAATGAGGAGGGATCGCCGCAGCCGGTGCTTGGGGAATCCAGACCATTTCCCACCCACCAACTGTCGCAGTGCGAGAGAGCGCATCGACCCGTGAAGGTCGAGGCGATGGGTCCAGTCGGTTTCCCGAAGCCGGTCGGCGAGGGCGGAAAGCGGCGTTGATCGGTCCCAGGGCACCAGTTCGGTGAGGCGCGGATTGTGGCGCAGCGTGTCGGCCATATCCGCGCGCACCACATAGGTGATTCGGGCCGCAGGATGCCGGGCACGAAGCACACGCACCAGCGGCGTGGTGAGGAGGATGTCGCCGATGGAAGAGAATCGGACGATCAGGATGCGAGGGATGTCACCGGACACGGATCGAATCTACTTTCCTCCATGGCCAGACCGCGCAGCATTCTGTGGATCGACGATGAGATCGAGACCCTTGATTCCCAGGTGCTCTTTCTCGAACAGCAGGGGTTCACGGTGGAGCGCGCCGCAAACGGCGACGATGCCCTGGCGATGCTCCGGCGCCAGTCATACGGCGTGATCCTTCTCGACGAGCAGATGCCGGGTACACGGGGTCTCGATCTGGTGCCGATGCTGCGTGCCATCGACAGTTCGCTACCGGTCGTGATGGTCACCAAGAGCGAGGAACCCGACACACTCCGCGACGCGATCGGTGCCGAGATCGCCGATTATCTCATCAAGCCGGTTAGTCCACGACAGGTACTCTCGGTCATCACTCGTCTCCTTGAGGGCGACCGGATCAGGCAGCAGCGCCTTTCGCGGGACTTCGTGGCCCGGTTCCGCGAGCTCGAGTCGCGCCGTGGCGCCGCGCTGGCGTGGCGCGAGTGGATCGAGCTCGTCGCCGAGCTCGCGGACTGGGAGGTCCGTTTGGGGCAGGCGAACGAGCCTGGGCTGCAAGATGCGCTTCGCACGCTCCAGAGTTCGGTGCGGCTCGACTTTGCCCGGTTTCTGGAGCGCAACTATCCCGGCTGGCTCGCCGAGGGCGGCGCCGACCGTCCTCCGCTGTCGGTGGACGTGGTCTCCGAGTTCGTGCGCCCGGTACTCGATGCACACGCCCGGGTGATGCTGGTCGTGGTCGACTGTCTCCGCCTCGACCAGTGGACCGTGATCCGGCCGCTCGTGGAGCAATACTTCGATGTCGAAGTTGACCATTACTTCTCGATCGTGCCGACGGCGACCCCGTATAGCCGCAATGCGATCTTCTCGGGCCTCTACCCCAACGAGTTGCTGCTGCGCCACCCCAAATGGTGGAACGAGGAGGAGGACACATCCCTCAATGCACATGAGGGGGAACTCCTGACTGAACAGCTTCGCGAGCTCACCGGTCGCGACGTCGAGGTGCGCTACGAGAAAATCTTCAGTGCTGCCGATGGCGAGCACATGATGCGCCGGCTGCCGAGCCACCTCGCTCGCGACGGGGTTACGGCCCTGGTGTTCAACTTCATCGACCAGCTCACCCACGGCCGCACCGAGAACGAGGCATTGTACGAAGTTGCACGCGACGCGCCGGCGCTGCGCTCCCTCACTCGCACATGGTTCGAGCGGTCGGCGTTGTTCGACGCATTGAAGGAGGCGGAGCGCCGACGGGTGCCGGTGATCCTGACCACCGATCACGGATCGATCCATTGCCACTCACCGGCGACCATCTTCGCGCGACGGGACGCCACGCAGAGTTTGCGCTTCAAGTTTGGTGAGGACCTCCGGGTCGAGCGGGAGAATGCCGCCCTCGTGGTTGACGATCTCGCCGCCTGGGGCCTCCCTCCGCGAGGCGCCCAGACCCGGTTGGTGCTCGCCACCGACGATCACTTCTTCGTCTACCCCACCAAACTCCGGGAGTATCAGGCCCGATACCGCGGGGCGTTCCTGCACGGGGGCGTATCGCCGGAAGAAGTCGTGTTGCCTGTGGCGTTGCTGACGCCGAGGCACGCCTGACCCGGCGCGGGGTCCGGCGCCGACTCTTCGCACTCCTCCGGCCTCGGGCTGGACTCTTTTCGATCGGACTCGGCGCCGCGCTTGTCGCGTCGGTCGTGGATGGCCTGGCCATCATCTTCCTCAACCCGCTGCTGACCCACCTCTTCGGTGAGGATGGTGCTCTCGCGCGCAGCAACACGGCGCTCGATCGCTGGCTGTCGGTAATTCTCGATCCGTTCACCGGCACTGGCGCCCCGGTCACCCGCAACCTCGTCCTCCTGTTCCTGGGCGCGTTGCTGATCAAGAACGTCGCCAGCTATGTCGCGGCGTACGTCTCGGTGCTGGTACAGGAGGGGCTGGT
>JBDSMU010000087.1:0-3657 GCA_039915685.1 Gemmatimonadales bacterium
CGGCTTGCGGTTCTGCTTCGAGGCCGGGCGAGGCCGCCGCATACCCCGGACAACACTACAGCGCGGCGGCCGAACCGCGTGGCCTCGTCGGCAGCGAGCGCCGGTTAGGCCACCGGCTCACAAACTGGTCCGCATTCCAGGCGTGAGCTCTCTGGATCCGGCTGGGCCCGCACCATATAACCAACGGTCGGCCTCGACATTCCAGACGTATGTTTGAATCGGCCCGGAAGTGTGGATCGCCCGTTCCCGGTTCCGGAGGTTCGTGGGAGAACGTTAACTCAGCCGCTTGCTCCACGGGACGCTACCGGAACCACAGGCGCAGACGTGAGCGCGGTGAGCCACGCCTTGGTGAGGCACCATCGCCTTGGCCATCGCATGCACCCATCCGCCGGTCGCCGCGTCGGGTCCACAGGCGGTCAGGGCCAATCACCTCACCGATCGCGAGCCATCCGGTGCGTCCCCGGCACGTGCAGTAAGTCGGCGGAAAATCGGGCGCCATCATCCCTCTTCCTCCTCCCGCTAGGCAGTGGGTTGTCCGTGCAACATTACGTTATATTGTTGGCCGGGCGCGATAGATTCGAACCGCGCTCGTCATCCGGCACTCCGGCACGCTGGCACGGGAACCGACGAGCACAAGAGGCCGTTGCACAGCGGTTCCGCATTGAAGCGACGTCCGCGGCTGGTACAGACAATCTCATGAGGAGTTATCGACGTATGAAGAAGATGTCCATGATGGCCGCGATGGTTGCTGTCGCGTTCGTGTCCGCGTGCGGCAACACGGCGGACGGCGTAAAGAAGGACACGGAAAATGCCGCCGAGGCGACGGCAGAAACCGCCGATAAGGCAGCGGAGAAAACCAGTGAGGCAGCGGCGAACACTGGCGCTGCGGTGGACGCGGCGATGCAAACGGCCGACGTAAAGACGGCGCTGATCGCCGACACGCGCGTGGACGCGAGTGATATCAACGTGGACACGAACAAGGACACGAAGACGGTGACGATCCACGGTACCGTACCCACGGCCGCGATGAAGACGCTGGTCGGCGAAGTAGCGGTCGATAAAGCGGTCGGTTTCCGCGTGGTCAACAACCTTACGATTCGGTCCAAGTAACGGGCAGTAGGCGAGGCGTGAACGGTGTGTGGCGTCTCGCGCACACCGAACCACGGCTTGCGGTTCTGCTGCGAGGCCAGGTGAGGCCGCCGCATTCGTCAATCAAGCATAGAGCGCGGCGGCTGAACCGCTCGGCCTTGTCGGCAGCAAGCGCAGGTTAGCATGCCGACTACACAGCGAACATTTCCTGCAGCACTCCCAAGATCCGCTCGAGAGTCGCCGGACCAATCCGCCCCACTTTCTTCGTCAAGCTGGCGCGATTCAGGGTGCGCAACTGGTCACACGACGACATGGCGCCGCGTCTTCCTGTTGCACCATGGCGAGCATCTCTCCGAACCGCTGCGGCAACGCGCGCGCTACCCCGCCTCGCCGGCGAGCGCCACCACCCGCGCTCGCACCGCCCGCACCTGCGGTTGCATGACAGGGTCGGCCGTCTTCCACAAATCGAGCAAGGTGCCATAGTACTCCAGCGCCTTGGCACGATCACCACGAGTCTCGGCCATTTCTCCCAAGCGGCGCAGCACCTCCGGGTACCATGTTGCCTCGTAGAATAGCCCACTCGAGATTGACGGCAGCGAGAGGGCCTTCTCGTAGAGCACCCGCGCCGAGTCGGCCTTTCCTGCGCGATCCAACGCCATGCCGGCCTCGACCAGGCCGCGGTTGTACCAATGGCCCGAATCGAGATGGAGGCTCCGGTTCCATGCGAGGAAGGCGGTGGCGGCGCTGTCGAGCTTCCCTTCCGCCAGCGCGATCGCGCCGAGCGCGTAGGGAGCGTCCGCACGATAGCGGGGATCGCCCTCAGGCATCCCATCACGCCAAGCGCGAAGTGACTGGCGAGCAGCGGGGACATCCCCCACCTCGGCCTGGAGCGCAATCAGCGCGGGGATCGCGAAGTTGTCGGTGCTGTCGAGCCCGATCGTCGCGATATCACGTAGCTGCTTGCGGGCACGCACGGTGTCCCCGGACATGCGCAGCTCCGCGAGCACCAAGTGCGGATTCGGGCTAGGGTTGTCGGCCGCGGGCGCGCTGCATTTGCCCCATCCGGTGAGCTCGCCTTGCAGCAGGTTGTGCAGACAGCCCCATCGCTTGAGCGCCCCCGGCAGCGCGGCACCACGGCCTTCCCGGTAGTATTCCTCGGCACCGTCGAGGTCGCGACGCGCCTCCAGTATCCGGGACTCCATTTGCTGACTCCAGCGATTGCCCGGCATCACCAAGTCGAAGCGTGCGATCGTCGATTCGGCGGCAGCGTACCGCTGCTGCGCGACCTGCGCCTCAACCAAGTTCCAGTACGCGACCGGGTGCTTGCCTTGGGTCGCGACGCCGCGGACCGCCGCCGACTCGGCCGCGGCCAAGCGTCCCTGACCGAGCAAAAGGTCGGCGTAACTCACCCAGCCGGTGTTAAACAGCTCGGTGCGGCGCTTCAGGATCGGCTCGGCGAGCTCGACCTCGCCCCGAAAGGAGTGGTAGTTGGCCTCGATGGAGAGGCGCACGGCCTCGGGGAGTTCCTCGCGCCAGCGATACGCACGCGTCATCGCCGCGTTCGCCAAAGGCCAGCGACTGTTGTTGATGTGCGCGACACCCAGCGAAGCCCACGCCATCGCGAAGGTCGAGTCGAGGACGGTCGCCTCCTCCAGCAGTTCGATCGCCCGACCGCGATCGTTATTGTCTTCCGCGCGATTCCCTGCCGTATAGGCGCGGAGGGCAGGCAACGACGCGGTGGTCGCCCGCTCCAACGTTGGAGCCGCGGCGACCGAACGCAGCGACTCCCCAATACCGCGCCGCAACTTGCGACCGAGTTCACCGACCGCCTCGATCAAGCCGGCCGCGTTGGCGGCGGTCGTTCGAACGGTGAGCGCTTCCGCACCATCCACGCTCGCGAGTACGCGCGCGGTGAGTTGGAATCCATCGCCCAGCGGTGCCACATCGCCAACCACGAACGCCTTCGCCGCCATCCGCTCGGCGAGTTCGCGCACCTTGGCATCGGGCAACGCGGTACCAGGTTCAAGTGTCATTTGCCGCATGCCGTCCCACATCTCACTCTGGGAGAGCACCTTCACGATCGGTGACTCCTGCAACTCGATCCGAATGGCGTCGGTCACGGTAGCCGCGAGCGTGCTGTCCGGCGTCCGATTGGCGAACTCCGCCACCATCACGACGTCATCCGCCGCGAGCACATCGTTGCCGATCAGTGTCCCGAAGCGTCCTTCTGCCCGGAACCACCCGAAACCCGCCACCGCAACCACCAGCACCGCGGCGGCGGCAATCAGCGGCCAGCGTCGCCGAGGCGCGTGCGCCGTATGGCCACCGGTGTCGGCCACTCCATCCAGCGCCGCGACGATCTCCTCGGCGGATTGCCAGCGCGCCGCAGGCTCCTTCTCGAGGCAGCGCATGATGATCGCGGCGACGGCCGGGGGAACATCAGGGCGACGCGTAGTCAGCGGCTCGGGCGTCTGCGCCAGATGCGCGGCGAGCACCTGCTGCGCCGACGTCCCCGCGAATGGTGGACTGCCGGCCAGCGCCTCATAGGCCATGATGCCAAGCGCGTAG
>JBDSMU010000157.1:0-16045 GCA_039915685.1 Gemmatimonadales bacterium
CCGGTGGCAACTGACGGATTGGTCGTGATCTCGAAGAGCCGTCCGACGCCGCCGGTGGCGAGCAGCACAGCTGGTGCAGCAATGACATCGACCTGCCGGTCGGCGCCGACGAGCACGGCGCCGGTGAGTCGACCGTCCTGCACGATCAATCGGCGAACTCGGGTCGACTCGCGCAGCTCTATGCGGGGATACCGTCGGATCGCACGTGTGAGGGCGGCGACGAGGGCGGCACCGATACGGTCGCCGTCGGCGTGCAGGATGCGCGGCCGCGAATGCGCAGCCTCCAGGGCATAGCGGAGCGATCCGTCGGGTGCGCGGTCGAACTCGGCGCCCATTTCGAGCAACTCGCGCACTCGATCAGGGCCCTCGTTGACGAGCACGTCGACAGCAGCGGGGTCGGACAATCCACCAGACGCCGCGATGGTATCGGCGGCGTGTTGCGACGGTGAGTCGCCAGTCGACATCGCGACGGCAATGCCACCTTGCGCCCATGCGGTGCTCGAATCGGCCAGGGTGTTCTTGGTCACGAGCAACACGTCGTGACCATCGCTTGCGAGGCGCCACGCGCCCCACAACCCCGCGATTCCTGTTCCGACCACCAGCGGTCGGCCTCCCTGCAGCGTCATGCGAACCCCGCGCGCGCCCAGCTCAGTGCGCCTTGGCCTTCCGCACCGCGTCGGCGAGCGCCGGCACCACCTCGAAGAGGTCGCCCACGATTCCGTAGTCGGCGACCTTGAAGATCGGTGCATCCTTGTCGCGGTTGATCGCGACGATGACTTTGGAAGTTCGCATGCCGGCAAGGTGCTGGATGGCACCACTGACGCCGATCGCGAAGTACAGTTCGGGCGCCACCGTCTTGCCGGTCTGCCCCACCTGCGCACCGTGCTCGATCCAGCCGGCATCGACCACTGCGCGCGACGCACCGACTGCGGCCTCGCCACCGAATGCGGCGGCGAGATCTTCGAGCACGGCGAAGTGCTTGGGATCGCCGAGTCCGCGGCCACCGGCGACGATCACGCGTGCCTCGGCGACATCGAGCGAGGCCCTGGCTGAGCCCTTGATACCGGTCACTTCGAGCCGACGGGTGAACGTCGGTGCGGCGAGTGCTTCCTGCGCTCCGGCCTTGCCCGCCGATGCAGCGGGATAGGTACCGGGTCGCACCGCCACCACCGGCGTTCCCGAAAGTTCCAGCACCTGCAGGACCTTGCCGGCGTAGATCGGGCGCGTCACCGTGACGCCGCTCGCAGTGGCTTCGACGGCGGTGACATCCATTCCGCACGGTCCGCCGATCGATGCCGCGATACGCGGTGCGAGATCCTTGCCGGTCGCGGTCGCGGCCACCACCACCGCACGGTACTGTTCCGCAATACCGGACACCGCCGCCACGATACCATCGGGATTGTAGTGCGCGAATGCGCCGTCGGTGACATTGAGCACACGGTCGGCGCCCATTGCGCCGAGGCCGTCGACACCGCTCACGGCGCGATCACTCGCTACCAGCGCGTCCACCGTTCCGCCACTTGCGTCGGCAATGAGGCGTGCTGCTGCGATTGCATCCGAGGCACCCTTCCGAAGCGCGCCGTCGCGCTGTTCCACCACCACGAGAACCGATGACATCAGAGCACCTTCGACTTGGAGATGAGTGCATCCATCAATGCGGGCACCGCTGCAGCGCCTTCGCCGACAATCACGCCGGCAGTGCGCTCGGGTGGAAGCGACAGTGAAACCACTCGCGCCTTGCCCTCTCCTGCGGACGTTGGGACAATCTCGAGTGGCTTTTTCTTGGCGGCCATGATGCCCTTGAGCGACGGCAGCCTCGGTGTGTTCAATCCCTTGTCACAGGTGAACACGGCCGGCAGCGAACACGTAGCGGTTTCGACGCCGCCTTCGACCTCGCGCTCCACGGTCGCAACACCACCGGCCACCGACAGCGACGTGATCGCGGTGGCACACGGGAGGCCGAGCAGTTCGGCCATCATCGCCCCGGTCTGCTGGTTGTAGTCATCGACTGCGAGCTTGCCGAAGAGCACCAGGTCGTACCCGCCACCCTTCACGTGATCGGCGATCACCTGTGCGTTGACCAGCCCGTCGGGCGACGGCGTTCCCTGCAGGTGTACCGCACTGTCGGCGCCCATCGCGAGCGCGGTACGGAGTGTCTCCTGCGCAGAGTCAGGCCCGAACGCCAGCGCCACCACCTCGCCCGCCCCCGCGCCCTCCTTCAGCGCAAGTCCGGCCTCGAGCGCAAACTCGTCGTAGGGGTTGAGCACGAACTTGATGCCGGCCTCGTTGGCGCTCGACCCGTCCGCCGCGATGGTGACTTTCGCAGTGGTGTCGGCTACTCGGCGTATCGGGATACAGATTTTCACTGGCGCTTGTTCCTTTTGAAGTTGTTCATCGAACCATCAACCATCAACCGTTCACTTTTCAACCTTTCAACCTTTCAACCTTCCAACCTTTGAACCTTTGAACCTTTGAACCTTTGAACCTTTCAACCTTTCAACCTCTAGCTAGTACGCAGCCAACCCCGTAATCTCCTGCCCTAGAATCAACGAATGCATGTCATGCGTCCCCTCGTAGGTGTACACCGATTCGAGGTTCGCGAGGTGCCGCATCGAGTGATACTCGACCAGGATCCCGTTGGCACCGAGCAGGCGACGTGCCTCGCGGGCGCATTCGCAGGCCATGTTCACGTTGTTGCGCTTGGCGAGCGACACCTGGGCGGGGGTTGCCTTGCCCTGGTCCTTGAGGCGGCCGAGTTGCAGCGCGAGCAATTGCGCCTTGGTGATCTCGGTGAGCATGTCGGCGAGGCGCGTCTGCTGAATCTGGGTCTGGCCGATCGGCTTGCCGAACATCACGCGGTTCGCGGCGTAGCGGCGGGCTTCGTCGTAGCACGCCATCGCGGCACCGACGCCACCCCATGCGATCCCGTAGCGCGCCTGGGTCAGGCACATCAGCGGGCTCTTGATTCCGTCCGACTTCGGGAGGAGAGCGTCTTTCGGCACGAGCACATCCTGCATGTGCAGCTCGCTGGTGTCACTCGCGCGCAACGACAGCTTCCCCTTCTGGTCCTTCCCGCTGAAACCCTTGGTGTTGGTCGGCACGATGAAGCCGCGGATCGATCGGACATCGTCGACCGAGCCGGTCTTGGCCCAGATGATCGCGACGGTGGCCTGTGATCCGTTGGTGATCCACATCTTGGTACCGTTGAGCACCCAGCCGTCGGCTGTCTCGCGCGCGGTTGTGATCATCCCACCAGGGTTCGACCCGAAATCCGGCTCAGTGAGTCCGAAGCAGCCGATGTCCTCACCCGATGCGAGCCGCGGCAGCCAGTATTTCTTCTGCTCGTCTGATCCGAAGGCGTGGATCGGGTACATCACCAGTGCGCCCTGCACCGAGGCAAAGGAGCGAATACCGCTGTCGCCGCGCTCCAGCTCCTGCATGATCAGGCCGTAAGCGACGTTGTTGAGCCCGGCGCAGCCGTATTCCTCCGGCAGGTTGGCACCGAACAGTCCCATCTCGGCCATCCCGGGAATCAGCTTCTTCGGGAATTTTCCCTCGATGTAGGCGTCCCCGATCACCGGAATCAGGTTCTCATCGACCCACGTGCGCACCGTATCGCGGACCGCGCGCTCCTCCTCGGAGAGGAGAGAGTCCATATCGTAGAAATCGACACCGGTGTATTCGGACGAACCAGCCATGGTCTTGCGCTCCTTTGAGATGGGGGAATATATCAAGTCGTTGGTCGTTGGTCTTTGGCTGTGACCGGCGTCGCGGGGGGATTGGCCCGGGGCGAGCACGGATAGCGGGGAATCTCACTCTGCGAGCGAAAATGGAGCCCCGATGAGGACTTTGGTTGGTCGGATGGTGCTGGCGGCGGCGGTGATCGTCCTCGCCGCCTGCGACAACGGTGCCGACTCCGGTCGGAAGCCCCCGCTACTCGATCCGATACCTGAGCAGCCGGCGCCCGCCCGACTCGTTCGCGCCGTAGAGTGGGACACCGCCTTTGTCGTGGGTGGGGGAGCCGAGGACACGCTGCTGCTCGTTCCCCGGACGTTGGCCGGCGGTTTCGGTCGGTTCGCGGCCTTCGACTATGCCGACAACAGAATCAAGACGTTCGACCAAAACGGAACGCTGCTCTGGATCGCGGGCCGCACCGGTGGCGGCCCAGGCGAGTTCGAAGGGAACTTCGGCTTGCAGCGATCGCGCGGTGGAACCACATGGGCCGCCGATCCCAACTTGAGTCGTCTCACCGCGATTGACGATACCGGTGCGCTCGCCACGGTGCTTTCGCTTCGGATCGAACGATTGGCTGGGGTCGCAATCGTCAATGACAGCCCCATCATCATTTCGAGCATGTCGTCGTCATTCCTCACCGCGCTGGACCGCGAAGGGAGACCGACCGCTGAGCGCGCGTTGCCAATTCCGGCCCTGGAAGGACTGCCTGATTTCGCCCGGAGCGTCATCGCTGCGTCCGACGGTGGGCCCATCTGGGCGATCGCCTTCCCCTACGGCAACGTGCTGCTGGTCTACGAGGGGCTTGATCTGCGGTGTTCAGGCAAGCTGGTTACCGGTGTGGGATTTCCGACGAGACCCGTTCAGACGCCCACGTTTTCGGTCTCGGCGATTGCGCTGCGCGACACCACGGTCGTCGTGCTCGCCAACGGCGGTGGTGAGCTTCGTCTCCGGCACGTCGACAGCTACTCGCTGAGTGATTGTCACTACATCGAGAGCTGGGAACTTCCGCGGAAAATGTCGGCCATGGCAATCAACGACGACACATTCATCTTCGAATTCGAGGACTCGACACCGGTGATCATCGGCCTGAAGATGAAATAGGTCGCACGATCCGCCCATTGTAACCCGCGCCCAACGCAGCCAACGACCAACGACCACCCTCAGCGATACGCCGCCAACCCCGTCAACTCCTGCCCCACGATCAGCGTGTGCATGTCGTGCGTGCCTTCATACGTGTATACGCTCTCGAGGTTCGCCATGTGCCGCATGCTGTGCCAGCCGCCAAGTATGCCGTTGGCGCCGAGCAGGCGTCGAGCTTCGCGGGCGACGTCGCACGCCATGTCGACGTTGTAACGTTTCGCGAGCGAGATCTGTGCGGGGGTGAGGTCGCCGCGATCCTTGAGGCGGCCAAGTTGGATCGCGAGCAATTGTCCGTTGGTGATCTTCGTCACCATGTCGGCGAGGCGCGACTGCTGCAGCTGGGTCTGTCCGATCGGCTTGTCGAACATCACCCGCTGCTTGGAGTATTGCAGCGCCTCATCGAAACACGCCATCGCGGCGCCGAGCGCCCCCCAGACGATGCCAAAGCGCGCCTGGTTGAGGCACATCAACGGACTCTTCACGCCGCCTGAGCCCGGGAGGATTGCGTCTTTCGGGAGCTTCACCTGGTCGAACGTCATCGCACTCGACTCGCTCACACGGAGCGAGTGCTTGTCGTCGATCCGGTGAACGGTGACACCCGGCAGGTCGGTCGGGACGATGAAACCGCGAATCGATTTGGCGTCGTCACCATCGGTCTTGGCCCAGACGATCGCGATCGTCGCCGATGGTCCGTTCGAAAGCCACTTCTTGGTGCCGTGGAGCACCCATCCGTCGGGTGTCTCGGTGGCGCTCACGATCATCCCGGCCGGGTTCGAGCCGAACTCCGGCTCGGTGAGTCCGAAGCAGCCAATGTCGGTGCCCTGCGCCAGCGTCGGCAGCCAGCGGTGCTTCTGCTCTTCCGACCCGAACGCGAAGATCGGGTACATCACCAGCGAGCTCTGGACCGACGCGAACGAGCGCACGCCCGAATCGCAACGCTCCAGTTCCTGCATGATGATCCCGTAATCGGTGCTCGAGCGCCCGGGTCCGCCGTACTGCTTCGGAACCGTGGGCCCAAGGAGGCCGAGCTTGGCCATCTCCGGCACAAGCTCACCAGGAAAGCGGCCGGCAAAGTGGCACTCGGTGATGATCGGCATCAGGCGGGCGTCGACCCATTCCCGCACCGATGTGCGCAGCGCGATCTCGTCGGCGCTCAGCAGTGAGTCGGTGTCGAGGAGATCCACCGCCTGGTAGGGAGGCAGCGGATCGGGATGGAGTGGTGCCAGCGGCTTCATGCGATTGTTCCGGGTCGGTCGGGGGCGGGAATATACCCCTCGGGAGCCCGCGCGGCGGGCGGGATGCCGACCTCGCGGGCCTTGCGCCGAAAAGCTCGGCCGTGGTCAACCGGGATGCCGGTTTCGCACTGCCACTGGTGCACCATCTCGTGGAGCAACGTTTCGGTGGCAACAGTCCAACCGTCGCGGCGGATATGCCTCGCAGAGATGGTGATCACCACCGGCTTGTGGTCGAGGTCGGCGCGAAACTCACCCAGCCGCGACTGCATCCTGTCGGATACGCGAATCGGAATGGTGCCCAATGCGCCAGCGAAGTGGCGCGCGTTGAGGATCTGGTGCAGCCGCTCGAGGCGCGCGACGATCGGTGCGTCACGCTCACTCACCCCCCGGAGCGGTCGGCGGTTCCGGCTCTTCACGTAGCGGTCGAGCGGAAACGTCAGGAAACGACGGCGGGCGGCCAGCCGTTCGGCGCGCGGCACTCGCGGCGCCAGATAGCGGAGGATCGCGCTCAACACTTCATCGGGAGCCCACGCGTAGCCCGCGTGAATGCGAAGACCCTCGCGCACCTGCC
Source organism: Gemmatimonadales bacterium (assembly GCA_039915685.1). GTDB lineage: Bacteria > Gemmatimonadota > Gemmatimonadetes > Gemmatimonadales > GWC2-71-9 > Palsa-1233. Next base: position 6,682 of record JBDSMU010000157.1, read on the forward strand.
ACGAGATCACCTGCACCCGGTTGCGGGTGAGCGTCACGGGCGTGCCGGGGGCTAGTCCGAGGCGGTAGAGCCGATCGGGAAGTGCCTCCTCCGGTGCGACGTCGAGATTGAACGCGAGTTGAATCTCGTCAGGCACCGGACGGATGGTGCTCCCGGCTGCAATGACGCGGAAAGCTGGCGACCGTGCCAGCCGTGAATGCTCCGGCGTCGCGGTCCCAGCAATAGTGCTGCACCGTGATGTTGGTGGCATCGGCGGTGATCAGGTTGCACGCGGACGCACGGCCACCGCGGGTGCGCGCGGTGTGCGTCCCCGATGTAGCGACGACAGTGCCGTTGGGGAGCGTGCCCGTTGCTTCCTCGTGGTCGTGACCGCAGAGCACGAGGTCGGCGCCGGAGTTCTCCACCGCGCGCCACGCCTGTCGCCAGTTGGCGAGGCCCATGCGCCGCGAGATGTTTCCGCGCAGCAGATTCTGGTGCATCACCAGCACGCGAAGGAAGCCTGCAGGCTCACCGGCAAAACGGTCACCCGCCCGATCGGTCTCGCCCGCAGGCAAGTGACCCTTCACCGCCATGTCGTTGAGGTTGGGCGTCATCGACCCCGCCACCACACCGTAGCTGCTGAGGACGCCGCAGAGCACCGCACCGTCGACCACCAGTGTGGGCGTGAGATCGTCCCCGAAATACTTGCGGAACTTTTCGTACTTGGGCTTGGCACCGATCACGTTGAACGGCGTGGCCCACCACTGCACATCGTGATTACCAGGGACCACGATGGTCGGCGCAATGCGTCGCATTGCCTGCGCAAAGATCAGTGCGCGCTGGAACTCACCGTGCCGAGCGCGTTGCGTGAGATCCCCTGCCACCGCGATCGAAGTTGGCGCGAGCGCGGCGGCAAGGGTCTCGATGCCCGCGATTTGCTCGAGGTCGCAGTCCTGCCCGAAATGCAGGTCCGAACAGTGAAAGATAGTGACCGGCTTGCTCACCACACCACGCGGACGCGATAGGTCACCGACGCCGTCCCCTTCGCCGGGATTGTTACGGGGAACACCGTGCGCGTGGCAGACCGCCTCTGCGCGGGCACCGAACTCGATACCACGCTCCAGTCGCCCCTGCGCTCCTCGATGACGTCGACCGTCACCGCTGAATCCTTGGCGTTCTGCAGGTCGACGCGCCACGCGGCGAAGGTTGTCGTCCGCTGCGGCCGCGCAGTGGAGGTGGAGGTGTATTCGATCTGGGTACGCGTCGCGGTCACGTCAAACGCGGTACCGGTGCGGATGTTGAGTTCCTCACCCGGCCCGGTGTGACCGATCGCACCCTGGCCGATGAGCTGTGTGCGCCCCGCGCGGTCCATTTCGAAGACGCTGATACCACCAGCCGGCATCGGCAGGGCACCGAACGCGGTCTCGATCTTTCGCTCGAGCCGATACGACACCTCGACCGGCACTTCCTGCTCGGTCTCGTCCTGCCCAAAGCCACCCCACCACGGCAACATGCCGCGCACCGCAAGTCGGCGCTCGGCGCGCGCCGCAACCGGCGCAAAGAGGGGAATGACGATCTGCGTGCCCGGGACGAACGACACTCGACCCGGCAGCGTATAGAGTCGAGCCTCGCCGATCGACTCTTCCGATGGTACTCCGCCATCCATCTTGACCGACATTTCCATGGCCTGATTCCGGGCGAACACCGGACTCGGTGCACTCGGCGGCGGCTGACCGATGTCACCCGCCAGCAACTGCACCTCGGCGTTCTGCAGGTCGAGCGGCCCGGCCATGATCGATGCCACGCCTTCGATCCGTCCCTGATCGCCGACGAACAGTCGGTACGTCGCATTCCACGACCCACCACGGGCACCGTATAGCACCTTGAGCCCCTGACGCGCCCGATCGCTCTGCACCGTCACGTCGGCCACCGGCCCGGCAGGGATGAGGTCACGCGGCCACAGGATCTGGCCCGGCCGCCCGAACACCACGCCCTTCCCCTGCACGTTGTCGAGCTCCCAGCGCTCTGGATCCATCCCGATCAGCGTGGCCGTGAATCCCGGCTTGTCGCCCTGCCCGCGAAACGCGAACGAGCGGCCGATGCTGCGGCGCAGCAGTGCGTCCTCCGACCACGCCGGGTCGAAGCCGATGCGCACCAGAGAGACACCCGGGTCAAGCAGCGACAGCGACGATGCGTCGAAGATGCCGAGCGGGAGCGCGTGGGTGCTCGTCCCGTTGGGCACCGATACCGGCAGCGTCCGCCGCACGATGGTGCGGCCCGACGAGAAGAGCGTCACCGACGGATTGTCCTGCGCGGGGGCAGCGTTTGGCACCACTGCAACGGCAAGGGTGAGCAGGGCAAGGCGACGAATCACGGCAGTACCTCCATGGCAACACGAATCGCGATCGAGCGGATCAATACGTAGGTCAGTGGCAGGGCCGCCACGGCGGTCCATTGCATGAGTGACGTCGCGGGGCCGCGAGAATACACCCAGGCCGCCATCGACAGCATGCCGACGAGTGCGGCCCAGCGCCCGATACGAGCGGCGCGCGCGGCGCGCCGCTCGTGACACGCCGCGCAACGTTGAACGAATGCGATCCCCTCGACGAATGCACCGCATTCGACGCAGGGGACCTCACGCCACCCGGTGTGCGACTGCATCCCCGAACTCCCGGGTCGTGGCACTTCCGCCGAGGTCACGGGTACGAACGCGGTCGGCGATGATCGTCGCGACTACCGCGCGGCGCACGCGGTCACCGGCCCTGGTCTCACCCATGTGGTCGAGCATCATGGCCGACGCCAGGATCAGCGCTGACGGATTGGCAATATGCTGACCGGCAATGTCGGGCGCTGATCCGTGCACCGCCTCGAAGATCGCCGCGTCGTTGCCGATGTTTCCACCCGGCGCCAGGCCGAGTCCGCCGACGAGACCGGAAATCTCATCGCTCAGGATGTCACCGAACATGTTGGTGGTGACGATCACGTCGAAGGTCTCGGGCCGCATCACCAGTTGCATTGCGCAGTTGTCGATGATCAGGTCGTTCATCTCGACCATCCCGGCATACTCGGCGGCAATCTCCTTGGCGATCGTCAGGAACAATCCCGACGTGAACTTCAAGATGTTCGCCTTGTGGACCACCGTCACCTGCTTGCGACCGTGCGTGCGCGCATACTCGAACGCGTAGCGGATCACTCGCTCCGACGCGGCGCGCGTCACCACCGCCACCGACTCCGCTTGCCCGTGCGGATCGCCATCGACTTCGACCCATTGCTCTCGACCGGTGTACAGCCCTTCGAGGTTCTCGCGCACCAGCACGATGTCGACGTGCTCGAAGCGCCCGGGGATGATCGTCTTGGCAGGTCGCAGGTTGGCGAAGAGAGCGAACTCCTTGCGCAGCGCAACGTTGATCGAACGGAAACCTGCACCGACCGGCGTGGTAAGCGGTCCCTTGAGCGCGAGATGGGTGCACCGAATGCTCTCCAGCGTCGCGTCGGGCAGCGGATTGCCCGTTGCCTCCATGGCGCTGATACCGCCGAGCTGCCGATCCCAGGTGAATTTCACACCGGTTGCTTCCAGGACGCTGACAGCGGCTTCGGTGATTTCGGGGCCGATGCCGTCGCCGGGAATGAGGGTGACGTCGTATGTCATCAACGAACGTCTGGCAGGAGGTACTGGGTCGCGAGTCGCAGTGCGTCGCCGGCTGTGGCAGCGACCGCCGTGGGGCGACTGCGCCAAACCACCGAACCATTCCGCGCATCGGCGAGGACGAAGTCGACCTCGGCCTGCACACCGCCGTCCACGTTGGAGAACCGGGCCGCGGCCGGCACCATGATCATCCGGCTGTTGGTGAGCGCCGCGAGCGCGCGCAGGTGAATCCGTAGCGGATCAGGCACGCGATCGATACCCGACGACCGCAGCACGGCTTGTCCAAGGTTGTCCGGAGGCGGCAACATCGTGGGGGCGCGCCGCACCGTGCTCCGGAGCGCAGGCGCCAACACCCACTGTACCTCGGGGCCGCGAGCTTCGAGGGCTTCCCCAATGATCGAGTCCGCCCACGCGACGATATCCGCGTGACCGGCAGGGACGCCCGCGACTGCATCAGCAACCAGGTACGTCATCGGGAGCACGGGAACGCGCTGGCCGGAAAGGGCGACCACGCTGAGCGCCGCCGCGGGCTTGGTGTCCTGACCGACCACTGCGATCGGGGCGGCGCAACCGAGCGCGGCCCCGAGCAGGGCCGCGCAGCAAGTCGTTCGGATGAGATGAATCACCCGTGCAAGTTATTCGAGGGAGAGCCCGCCGTCCACGACCAACACCTGCCCGGTGACGTGACGGGCCCCATCGGAACAGAGGAAGGCGATCACGTTGGCGATGTCCTCTGGTTCCGCGAGCCGGCTCAGGACTGACCGTTTCCGGGATAAGTCGATTACGTCCTGAGGGAGTTCGTCGAGGCGCTCGGTGTGGACAAAACCCGGCGCCACCGCGTTGACGTTGACATTGGATGGGCCGAGTTCGACCGCAGCGGCGCGGGTGAACCCCTCGAGCGCGGCCTTGCTCGCCGCGTAGTTCGCCACACCGAATCCGGGTCGTGTGGCCTGGTGCGCCGACACGTTCACCACCTTGCCCCACCGCTGGGCTCGGAAGTGCGGCGCGGCGGCGTGCAGGCAGTGAAACGCCCCGCTGACGTTGGTCTCAAGCACCGCCGCCCACGACTCCGGCGTGAGCCGCCACAATGCTCCATCGTGCGCGATCCCGGCATTGTTCACCAGGTAGTGCACCGTCCCGAATCGCTCCACCACCTCGGCCATGAAGGTGTTCACGTGATCGGGATTGCGTACGTCGCAACGCGCCGCGTAGACCTCGATACCCGCCGCCGAGAGAGTGGCTTCGGTGAGCAACGCCATTGACTCGACGTCGCGTCCCGCCATCTCGACCCAGCAGAATGCCACCTTGCAGCCCAGCTTCCCAAAGGTCAGCGCCACGGCTCGACCGATCCCGGTGGCGCCGCCGGTGATCACGGCCACCTTGCCGCTGAACTCCGCCGCAGACGGCGCGGGCTGTGCCTGTGGCTCCGGCAGCGGCACCGTGGCCACAGTCGGAGAGATGGGTTCTGAGGCCGACCAGGGTTCTGGCCGGCCACGTGGAGGGTTTGTCATCACTTGCGAAGCTACGGGCCGGAGTCGCCGGTGCGCAACTCTCGTTACTTCAGGAAGAGCATCTCCCGGTAGGTCGGGAGCGGCCACAGGTCGGCGGCCACCCTCGGTTCCAGGGCATCGACGGCGGTACGAAGCTCCGCCATCGCCGGGCGGACCGTATCGCGAATGTGGAGCGCGTGCTTCATCGGGTCGTCGCCGCCAAAGCCCGACGCCTTCTCCAGCGCGTCGATGCCCTCCCTGACCGTCCCCACCATTCTCGCGATCCTCTCGAGTTCAGTCACCGTGTCGTCACAGTCGACGCCGGCCCCCTCGGTGGCCGTGATCGTCTCTGCGAGGAGCTTCTGGTGCCGCAGCGCCGCCGGCAGGATCTGGGTCCGCGCGATGCTCACCATCGTCTCGGCCTCGATCACGAGCTGCTTGACGTACTTCTCGACCGCAATGTGATGACGCGAGTCCACTTCGGATTTGGTCAGCACGCCGTACTTCTTGAACAGCTCTACCGTCTTTTTGCTTTTGAGCACCGGGAACGCATCGACCGACTCGCGGAAGTGCGGCAAACCCCTGCCTTCCGCCTCAGCATGCCAATCCGGTGAATAACCGTCGCCGTCGAACACCACCCGCTTATGCTCCTTGAGCAGTCGCTTGAGCACCGACAGCACCGCTGACTGCACCTTGGCAGGCGACGGATTGCTGCCGGCGGCCTTTTCCAATTCGGTCGCCACCACGTCGAGCGACTCGGCGACGATCGTGTTGAGCACCGTGTTGGGCCACGCCACCGACGCAGTCGACCCCACGGCGCGAAACTCGAACTTGTTGCCGGTGAACGCGAACGGTGATGTCCGGTTGCGGTCGCCGGAGTGCCGCGGGATCTGCGGCATCGTCAGCGCGCCGAGATCGATCGTGCCGCCCTTGATGGTGCGATTGGGAAGACCCTGCTCAATCTGCGACAAGATGTCGGAAAGCATGTCGCCAAGGAAAATCGAGATGATCGCGGGCGGTGCTTCATTGGCGCCGAGCCGGTGATCGTTGCCGGCCGCCGCAATCGAGGCACGGATCAGGTCTGCGTGCACGTCGACGGCGCGGATCACCGTGCAGAGGAACACCAGAAACTGCATGTTCGTGTGGGTGTCATCCTGCGGATCGAGCAGGTTCACGCCGTCGTCCGTCGCCATCGACCAGTTGTTGTGCTTGCCGCTGCCGTTGACGCCGGCAAATGGCTTCTCATGCAGCAATGCCTTGAGCCCGTGACGATCGGCCACGCGCCGCAAGATCTCCATCAGCACCATCTGGTGGTCGGAGGCGATGTGCGAGATCTCGAAGAGCGGCGCGATCTCGTACTGCCCAGGTGCCACCTCGTTGTGCCGCGTTTTCACCGGCACGCCCACGCGGAAGAGTTCCTCCTCGCAGTCGGCCATGAACGCCAGCACACGGGCCGGGATCGCGCCGAAGTAGTGATCCTCGAGTTGTTGCCCTTTCGGCGGGCGAGCACCAAAGAGAGTGCGCTCGCAGGTTACCAGGTCCGGACGCCGCGAGAAGATCTCCTTGTCGATCAAGAAGTACTCCTGCTCCGGACCGACCGTGGTTTGCACCCGGGTGACGCCGGCGTCCGTGCCGAAGAACTTGAGGATCCGCATCGCCTGCCGCGACAGCGCATCCATCGAACGCAGCAACGGGATCTTGGTGTCGAGCGCCACGCCGGTCCACGACACGAACCCGGTGGGAATGCAGAGGGTCGTCGCCTTGCCATTGCGGGTCAGGAATGCCGGCGAAGTCGGATCCCACGCGGTATAGCCACGGGCCTCGAAGGTCGCGCGCAACCCACCCGACGGGAACGAGGATGCGTCGGGTTCGCCCTGCGTCAGGTCGGCGCCAGAGAAATTGTAGATCACCCCACCCATTCCGTCGGGCGCCACCAGTGAATCATGCTTCTCGGCAGTGAGTCCGGTGAGCGGCTGAAACCAGTGCGTGAAATTTGTTGCGCCCCGCTCGACTGCCCAGTCCTTCATCGTGGCAGCAACGATGTCGGCCACCTGAGGGTCAAGCGCCTCGCCCAGGTCGATGGTCCTGAGCAGTGACTTGTACACCGGCTTGGGCAGCCGCTTGCGCATCACCTGCTTGGAGAACGTGTCAACGCCGAATATTTCGTCGACCGGTGCGGCGACGGATTCAGGAGCGGTCATAGAGGCAGTCCACGCGAGTTGAGGAAGGCAGGCACGAGCATTGGGACCCAATCTTGGAGATCGGGCCCCGATACGCAATCATCGTTGTCTGGCTAACGTTATGGAATAATCCAGCTTTCACACAGGATTGGCCCGTCTGGGGCAATCTGGCTGTTTTTGTTAGCCAGCTATGTTTATGTCACACTATTCTCGAACTGATCAGATCAGCCCGTCGGTCACCGGGGCCGCTGGTGCACCAGGAGTGCTTGCCGAGAGGGCCCAGCGGGCTAGCGGAACCGCCAACCCACCACCATCCGATACGCGGCGCAGGAATGCCACTGGGTTCCCGCCCTCTTCCGCGTACCAACCTTGCCATGCCTCATGGGCGAGTGCCGCCGACATCGCATGAAACGGAGCGGCAGCGGTGTCGAGCACCACCTTACGGGCTGCGTCGGGATCGAGACCGGTAAGCGTTTCGACTCTGGATTGCAGTGCATCGATGTCGGTCGCCTGCGCCAGCAGGAGCAGGTCGATCTCGGCGGCAGCGCATTCCACCAGCGCCCGGTGGGTAATCATCACCCGCCGTTCGGGCGTTCCGGCTACTTCGCTCGGTTTCAGCAACGCAGCGACCGTACGACCCCAGCCGGTCACCAGCCCGGGGGCGACGAGGAGCCGTCGCACCGGCCGAAGCTGCCGCGCGCGCGCGGCGTCGAGCATCACGGCGGCGCGATCACGAATCGCCTGCGCGGTAAACGACCATGGATTGTCGATGGTACCGTAGACAAGACTCGGGACATCCGCCTCCGGGACATCGACGCCGATCCTTTCCAGTTCGGTGCCGACCCGGTGCCATTCAGCGGTCCACGCGTCGTCGCTGTCGTCAATGGCCACGTCCTCATCGCGCAACGCCTGCGCCATCGTGAGGCCGTCGTCGGCGCCGAGCTCGGAGGCGGCGGCGGCGAGCAGCTTCTCGACGCCGGTGCGCCGTAGCTCGAGTATTCGGAGCGTGCCGCGATGACCAACCGGTTCGCTCACCATCGTCGAGAGGATCGCGTCGAGAATCGACTCCGGCATTGCTTCGGGGGCCGCGGCGCGCGCGGGATCGTCGAGCCACTGCCGGCACTGCTGAATCGCCGCGACGGCTGGCTGCACCGCCGCTTCGTCAAGCCGCTCTGACGCTTCGTCGACCGCCTCGTCGAGCGCGTCCAACTCGAGGCGGGCGATGTCGAGGAAGTGCGGCGCCACTGAGCGGGAGTCGGCACTGACCGTGGACAACAGATCAGGAAGCGCGGCCACACGGTCGCGCAGCGCGGCTTCGTCGTCACCGGTGAAGTGTTCGGTCATCAGCAACCGCAACGCACGGACCGCATGACCGAGGGGCACGACTGGGTTGGCTTGGGTGGCGTCGGCGAGCGATTCCAGACGCAACACATCGAATCGAATGGTGTTGAGGAGCATGGTGCGATCGACTTCGTCGTCGAGTGAGTCGACGTCCTCGAGGTCTTCGATGGCATTCGCGATGGCACGAAGTGCCGCCACCTGGGCGCGGAGCCAGGGCGGATCGAAGCGGCCGAGCGCATGGCGGACGGACTCAGGCGCCTCGTACGGGTGGCGCAACGGATCGAGGTGGCGGGCGAGGTCGAGATACGAGGCGAGCAATCCGTCGAGCGGCGTCATGATCCGCTCACCTCGGAATGCGAACCGATCGAGCCGGTGCCGCTGAACCGCGAGAGCTTCACCCAGTCGCCGAGCATCGCGTTGTCGAGCACGGTGTTCTCGATCAGTGCATTAGAGCCGATGATGGCATTCGACAGCATCGAATCGCGCACCTCGCTCCCGGTTTCGAGGGTCACGTTCGGGCCGATCGTGCTCCGCTCGATGGTGCAGCCATCCTCGATCAGCACCGGCTCGACGATCTTGACGTCGGCGCCGAACTCAGGCCTACGGGCTGCCCCGGCCGCGAGCAGGATTCCGTTGGTCTCGATGGTTGTCCCGGTCTGGCCGCAATCGTACCACCCGCCGACCTCGGCGGTGAGGATCTTCCGGCCGCGATCGATCATGTGCTGGAA
>JBDSMU010000026.1:0-19198 GCA_039915685.1 Gemmatimonadales bacterium
GCAGATCGGATTGCCCTGTTGAGCGGTGGCAAGGTGATCGCGGTCGGCAAGCAAGACGATTTCCGTGAATCGACCAATCCGATCGTGCGCGAGTTTCTCGAGCGCGATTTCGACCTCGAGCCCATGACAGGAAGCGACTGATGCACTCGTATCACAAGGAAGCCACCGTCGGCGGCTTCGTCATCGTTGGCGTCGCCGCATTCTTCTTCGGATCGATGTGGCTGCGCGGCCAAACCATCGGCACTCCCGACCAGGTGCTGGTCACGTTTGCAAACGTCGGCAACTTGAAGATCGGTGGCCCGGTTCGGGTATCGGGTGCGGCGATCGGCAAGGTCGAAAAAATCGACCTGTTGGGGGTTGGAAAGGTCTTGGTGGGCTTCACATATGACGAAGACCTCATCACGCCGACCAAGGGCGGCACCGCAGCCATTGTTGGTATCGGCATGCTCGGCGACATGGCTGTCGACTTCGAGCCCGGTACCGGGGCGCGCCTCACCGAACGGGACACCCTGGTCGGGACGATGTCTCCGGGATTTGCTGATATCGGCGCCGACCTGGCGGGCGAAGCCAAGGCGGTGATGACGTCGCTCAACCGGATGCTCGATACCGGCCTCGTGGTGGACTTGCGGCGCACCCTCACCAGCACTGACCGGATGATGGCGTACTTCGCCGATCCACGGCGTGGTCCGACGGCAGAGGTCTCGGCGACCATGCGGTCGTTGCAGGTCGTCAGCGCGCGCCTTGACTCGACGCTTCGCGCGATCGACGCAGCCAGGCTCTCATCGCGGGTAGACTCCACGATGCGAGCGGCTGGGGACATGTCAGCTCGCATTGCAGCCACCAGCGCACGCATAGACTCATTGCTGGCCAAGATTGCGCGGGGCGACGGAACGTTGGGCAAGCTGGCGAACGACGACGCCCTCTATGAGGAAATTCGGAAGACGATGGCGGCCACAGCCGCCCTGATCGAAGAGATGAAGAAGGACCCAGGCAAGATCGGCATAACCGTAAAGGTGTTCTGACCCGAACGAGGCGCGCGGCGGTGGCGTTACGTTTGGACGGCCCTTCGGGGCCGTCAGTCTTTCATCGGGGCAGGAGGAGATGGTGAGCAAGCTGCAGGAGCACGTCCGAAACATCCTGATCGAGATCGGTGAGGATCCCGATCGCGACGGACTGGTGCGTACGCCCGAGCGGGTCGAGAAGGCGCTCGGGTTCCTGACGCAGGGATATGCGCTGAGCGCCGAGCGGGTGATCGGCGACGCACTGTTCGAGGAGACGCACCACAACATGGTGATGGTGCGTGACATCGAGTTCTACTCACAGTGCGAGCACCATATGCTGCCGTTCTTCGGGAAGGCGCATGTGGCGTATATACCCGACGGACGGATCGTCGGACTGTCCAAGCTCGCCAGGGTGGTCGATGTCTTCGCGCGCCGGCTGCAGGTGCAGGAACGGATGACTGACCAGATTGCCGATGCGCTTGAGGCCACCCTGCACCCGCTCGGTGTCGGGGTGGTGCTCGAGGGTGCGCACCTCTGCATGATGATGCGGGGAGTCCAGAAGCAGGAGTCGCGGACCATCACGTCTGCCATGCGGGGTGCGTTCCTCGACGACCCTCGCACCCGCGAGGAGTTCCTGCAACTCGTCCACGGGTCGCGGTGATCCAGGTCACCCTGCTGGGCACCAGTGCCGCCGTGCCGACCGTTGATCGGAACGTGTCGGCGCTGATGGTGCAGCGTGACGGCGAGCACCTTCTATTCGATTGTGGCGAGGGCACGCAGCGCCAGATGATGCGCCACAACGCTGGGTTCACCCTCGACGCCGTGTTCATCACCCACTACCATGCCGATCACACACTGGGCATTGCCGGCTTGCTGCGCACGTTCGGCCTACAGGGTCGCGCCGCTCCGCTGGTGTTGTATGGGCCGCGCGGCGCGAACCGGCATCTCGGCGCACTGGTCGATCTCGGCATGGAGCGGATGAAGTTCCCGGTCGAGATCCTCGAGGTCGCGCCTGGTGATGTTCTGCCGCGCGGTGAGTACGACATCGTCGTTGGTGAATCACTGCACAAGGGCGCATGCGTAGCGTATGCGCTGGTCGAACGCGACCGCCTCGGCCGCTTCGATCCCGAGATCGCGCGTCGTCATGGAGTGCCCGAGGGCCCGCTCTGGGGTCGGCTCCATCGCGGGGAAACGGTCGAGGGCGACGGCGGGCAGCAGGTGACAGCCGCCGACCTGGTCGGCCCCGCGCGACCGGGGCGCCGCGTGGTTTATACCGGGGACACGGCTCCGTGCAGCGCGATCGTTGAACTTGCCCGGGGAGCGGACTTGCTGATTCACGAGGCCACGTTCGGCGTGGATGAGCGCCAGCGCGCACGGGAAACCCTCCACAGCACGGCGCACGACGCGGCCGCCACCGCCCGCGACGCGGGGGTGGCCAGACTGGTGCTGACCCACATCTCAGCTCGGTACAATCGCGAGGCGCCGGAACTCCTAGCGGAGGCGAGGGCGGTATTTCCCGACACCGTGATCGGGCGAGATGGGATGGTGATTGAGGTGCCGCATCGCCACGAAGAAGTCACGAGCAACGTGTCCGACACGGGCTGACCTTGCCCCGAAACGCCAGTCTGGCCTATGTTTGGCCCCCTTCTCGGGGCTGTAGCTCAGCTGGGAGAGCGCACCGTTCGCATCGGTGAGGTCAGGGGTTCGATCCCCCTCAGCTCCATGTGCCCGTCACCGTTCGGTGGCGGGCATCGTTTTTGCCCCCTGCTCCTGCCATGCACGACGCTGCCCTGTCGGGTCAACTCCTCCGCCCCCGTCCGCTGGCCTCCTCTACGACGCGGGGTGGTCGGGACGCGCTCGGCGAGCGCCTCGCTGTTGCTCAGCCCCAACATGGCCACGGTGCATATGCAGGCATTCGGCTCACCGACGTGGTGGGTGCGATGTCCCATGCGCTGGATCTCGCCGAGGGCCAACCCATGGGGCACTCTGTCCGGACGACGCTGATCGGAATGCGGATTGCCGCGATGCTCGGCCTGCCCGAAGAGGACTGTAGCGCATTGTTCTACGCGCTGCTGCTCAAGGACCTCGGATGCTCCAGCACGTCCGCGCAGCTCACGACACTGTATGGCGGCGACGATCGCGCGCTCAGGCAGGCACACCGCTTGATCGACTGGACGGATCGCGTCGACATCGCCCGGTATACAATGAAGCATTCCCGTCGCGACAGGTCCGGAATCGCCCGGGGCTGGCGGGCACTGCGGTCGGGCTCCCAGGCGCGCACTGCCCGTCACGACATGGCCCGTGCCAAGAGCGACCGCGGGGCCGCAATCGCGAAGATGCTGGCGATGCCCAGTGCCACCTGCGAGGCGATCCGTTCGGTGGACGAGCACTGGAACGGTGATGGCGTGCCACAAGGATTGCGGGCGGATGCGATCCCGGTGCTTGCACGGATAGTGTGCCTGGCGCAAACGGTCGAGGTATTCGAGCACGGATACGATGTCGATGTCGCGTACGAGGTCGCGCACGCACGTCGTGGCCGCTGGTTCGATCCCACGATTGTGAACTGCCTCGATGGGTTCCGCAACGATACCGCCTTCTGGAGCGAGCTCAAGCACGCTGACGCCCTGTCGGCGCTGGCTCGCTGCGAGCCCCGGCAGCGCATCGTATACGCCGACGAACTGCGTCTCGACACAGTCGCGGAGGCCTTCGCCAAGGTGATCGACGCCAAGAGTCCCTACACCGCGCGCCACTCCCAGAACGTGGCCTTCCTGGCCACCCGCACTGCGCGGGAACTCGGCCTCCCGCAGCGCGACGTCCGTGCGATCCGTCGAGCAGCGCTCCTCCACGATGTCGGCAAGCTCGGGGTGAGCAATACCGTGCTCGACAAACCCGGACCGTTGGACAAGATCGAACAAGTCGAGATGCGACGCCACACCGTCTACACCTTTGACATCCTGCGGCGGGTGAACCGATTCCAGCGCTTCGCGTTGCTTGCGGCGTCGCATCATGAACGGGTCAACGGCAGCGGCTACCATCTTGGCCTCAAGGGTGACGACCTCAGCGTGCCTGTCCGGATACTCGCCGCCGCCGATGTCTGCGAGGCACTCTCGGCTGACCGACCCTACCGGGCCGGACTGCCGCTCGACGGGGTGATGGCACAGCTCGACGTAATGGTCGCGTCGGGCGAATTGTGTGGTGTTGCGGTCGAGGCGTTGACCGGATGGTTCCACGGGCTGCCCGGTACGCCAGCGGATCAGACCGAACATGGCGATTCGACGTCGCTCGTCAGCAGCTGAATAGGCTTCGCGCACCCATGGACCGTCGCGTTCGCATCATCGAGCAGCTGGTGCCGACTGAACCGCTCCGCGGCATTCCGGCGCCCGCCGTTCGCCCCCCTTCCAGCCATCATGGTGGATCGGACGGCGGGCGCGCGGGCGCCACAAATTTCCTGGTGACCCCGATGGGCGATTCGGTTCGACTCTCCGAGGTCGTCGGGGCGCTCTCGTACGCGCTAGACATCACCGAGGGCCAGCCGATGGGGCATGCGGTCCGATCGACAATCATCGGCATGCGTATCGCCACCACGCTCGGCCTGTCCGACGAACAGCGCAGCGGGCTCTTCTACGGGCTCCTGCTCAAGGATCTTGGGTGCTCGAGCAATGCGGCCCGCCTGACCACGCTTTTCGGAGCCGACGATCGCCTGCTCAAGCACGCCCACAAGCTCACTGATTGGAGCGCCACTACGGAAGCGGCGCGCTACGCCCTCAAGTACTCGGTGCCCGGCCGATCACGGCTGGCACGGGCGTGGCATGCGCTGATGATGGGTGTGTCCGAGAAGGGCAGCGGACGAGCCATCACGCAGACCCGTTGCGAACGTGGCGCGGACATCGCCCAGATGCTGGGCTTGCCGCGCGGTGCGTCAGATGCGATCCGCGGGTTGGACGAGCACTGGGACGGTGCCGGCATGCCCTATGGTCTGCGCGGGACCAACATCCCGATCGTGGGCCGGATCGCGTCGCTGGCCCAAACGGTCGAGGTGTTCGTCACCGCCTTCGACGTGCGAACCGCCTACGAGATGGCGCACGCACGCCGCGGCCGCTGGTTCGATCCGGTGCTGGTGGACTGCCTGGACGTGTTCCAGGATGATCAGGAGTTCTGGGCCCTCCTCCGAGAGTCGGACAACCTCGCCGCGGTGCGTGCGCTCGAACCCGCTGAGCTGACGGTGTACGTGGACGATGGGCAGCTCGACATCGTGGCGCAGGCGTTTGCGCGGGTAATCGATGCCAAGAGTCCGTTCACGGCACAGCACTCGCAAAATGTTGCATTGATCGCGGTGAGCGCCGCCGAGGTGATGGGATTCGGGCCGGGCGATATTCGGACGCTCAACCGGGCCGCGTTGCTGCACGATATCGGCAAGCTCGGCGTTTCCAACACGATTCTCGACAAGCCGTCGTCGCTCGACGAGGTCGAAACGGAGTCCATGCGACAGCACACGCGGTTCACGCTGGAGATCCTCAAGCGGGTGTCGCGCTTCCGGCAGTTCGCGGCGACCGCCGCGGCACATCATGAACGCCTCGATGGCACCGGATACCACCTCGGGCTCAAACAATCAGAGTTGGGTCCGATGGCACGGGTGCTGGCGGCTGCGGACGTGACTGAGGCGGTGTCGGCGGATCGACCGTACCGGAGCGGAATGTCGTTGGATGAGGCCTTCGTCGTGCTCGATCGCCTCGTCGCCATTGGTCATCTCTGCCCCGTCGCGGTGGAAGCGGTCCAGGCGACTTTTGTCGGGCTCCCCGCCACCGTCGAGCCCGGCCTTACCGTGGCAGCATGAACGAGCGCTCGAATTGCGCCCAGCCCCGGATTCGGCTAGGTTGGCCGGTCCTGATAGGACCGCTGCCCCTTGGTGTAACTGGCAACACGCCTCACTCTGGATGAGGAGAGTCTAGGTTCGAGCCCTAGAGGGGCAATCAGACGAGGCATCGACCGCCCGGCACCGCATGGTGTGGGGCGGTTTTTTATCGGATTCCGACTGAGCGTGTAATGATTCCGGCCTTCCGCGCAATCATCCCATGGGCGAGCACGATTCGACCCAACGCCAATCCGATCCGTTTGAGGGTTCATGAAAAGTGAAGATCGACCTACCACACGCAGGTGGCTGGCGGGCATCGTCGCGGTCGCAGTGATTGCAGGCCTCCTGCTGGGAGGGCGACAACTCGCTGGGTTCATTCCAGGCGTGATCGCCGGCATTCAAGGTCTAGGGCGGCTGGGACCGTTGGTTTTTGTGATGGCGTACGTGGCGGCGGCGATCCTCATGGTTCCTGGATCACTGCTGACGCTGGCCGCCGGGGCGGTGTTTGGTGTGGTAGCCGGCTCGATCTATGTGTTTGTCGGTGCGGTGCTCGGCGCAACGGCCGCCTTCCTGGTTGCCCGTTATGTGGCTCGGGGGCCATTGGAGCGTCGCTTCGCCGATTCGGCCAGATTCCAGGCGCTTGACGCTGCCCTTGGCGCCGACGGACGCAAGGTGGTCTTCCTGATCCGTCTGTCGCCGGTTTTTCCGTTCACATTGCTCAACTACCTGTTGGGTCTGACCAGCATTCGGCTGGTCGACTTCGTGGTCGCATCGGTCGGCATGATTCCCGGTACAATTGCATACACCTACGCCGGGAAGGTGGTCGGCGATTTGGGCCAGCTGGCGGCCGGAGGCGCACCGGTTCGCACGCCGGCATACTACGGCCTGCTCGCGGTCGGGTTCGTCGCCACCATCGTGGTGACCGTGGTGGTCACCCGGATCGCGAAGCGTGCGCTCGCCGCTTCGGCCGGCGAGCTGGTGTCATGACAGGTCACTCGAGTGTCACCACGATTGTCGATGCGCACGATGCAAGGCGGATCGCAAACGTGCATCCTCCTGACTGGGTGAACCCCGTTGCGTCCGGCCGCTATCACCTGGTAGTGATCGGCGCCGGTACGGCTGGTTTGGTCACTGCGGCCGCAGCAGCCGGACTGGGGGCGAGGGTCGCACTCATCGAAAAGCACCTGATGGGCGGTGATTGCCTCAATGTGGGATGCGTGCCGTCCAAGGCGCTGCTTGCCGGGGCACGCTTGGAGCACGCGGAGTTCGCCGCCGTGATGTCGCGGATGCGGCGCCTCCGCGCAGACCTCAGCGCGATCGACTCCGCAACGCGGTTTCGCAACCTTGGCGTCGACGTCTTTTTCGGTAGCGCGGCATTCGATGGGCCGGATCGAATCACCGTCGCGGGAGAGGTGCTGCATTTCCGTCGCGCGGTCATTGCGACTGGGGCGCGCCCGGCCGCGCCGCCCATTCCAGGACTTGAGCAGGTTCCGCATTTCACCAACGAAACCCTCTTCGATCTCACGAAGGCACCGGCGCGGCTTCTCGTGATCGGTGGTGGTCCGATCGGGTGCGAACTTGCACAGGCAATGGCCCGACTCGGCAGCACGGTCACGATTCTTGATCGCGAATCGCGCCTTGTCACGCATGATGATGCGGACGCCGCAGATGTGCTTGGCGCCGCACTCCGACGCGACGGTATCACACTCGAACTCGGGGTGACCATCGATGGCGTGTCGGGCGGTGACGGTGTCACGATAAACTTTCACCGCGACGGCACATCGGCCACGGCCCACGGTGACGCACTGCTCGTGGCAGCGGGCAGGGCACCCAACGTCGAGGGGCTGCACTTGGAGCGCGCAGGAATCGAGGTTGGCAAGGACGGCGTGACAGTCGACGATCACCTCCGCACCACCAATCGTCACGTATTTGCCGCGGGCGACGTCGCCTCCCGTCATCAGTTTACGCACACCGCCGATTTCCAGGCACGCATTGTCGTGGCGAACGCGCTCTTTCCGGGGCGGCAGCGCGCAAGCGCACTCGTGATCCCATGGTGCACCTATACCGATCCCGAGTTGGCGCAGGTGGGACTCACCGCCGCCACGGCGGCGGAGCAGGGTGTAGCGATCGATACGGTGACGGTGCCCTGGGCTGAGGTCGACCGCGCGGTGCTGGACGCGACGACCGAGGGTTTCCTCAGGCTGCATCTTGCACGGGGCACAGATCGGCTCGTCGGGGCAACGGTGGTGGGGGCTCACGCCGGGGAACTCATTGCCGAGGCGACGTTGGCGATCACCAATGGCGTGAACCTGGGAGGAATCGGGGGGACGATCCACCCCTATCCGACGCTCGCCGAGGCCTATCGGAAAGCGGCGGATCAGTGGCGACGGCGGAAGCTTACGCCCCTGGTGCGGCGGGTGCTGGCGCTTTGGTTTTGGATCACGCGATGACGCAGAGGAACGCGGCGGTCGCATACGTCTTCGGGGAGTGTTGCATGTTCTGCAGGGTATGGAATCGGGTGGGATTCGTGATCGCTGCCATCGCCGGTACCGGCGTTCCGACCGCTCCGCTGATCGCGCAGGCTCCGGCGGCTGTGACCGGCATCGTGCGAAGCCAGAGCGGCGCTCCGCTGCTCGACGCGCGGGTCACCCACGGCGCCGGCGATGGCACTAGCACGGACGTACAGGGCCGGTTCCGGCTCCTCCTACCGGCAGGCATTCCAAGTGTGATTGCAGTTCGTGCGGTTGGTTACACACCGCTGGACGTTCCGATTACGGCAATCGCCAGTGGCGCGAGCCGCGAGATCGCGGTGACCATGCGCCAGCTGTTCGTCCTCGATGCGGTGACGGTGGTAGCCGGCCGCACCCGTCCGCTCCTGAACACCGAGGATGCGGCGATCGGTGGCGCGTTGGAGGAGCACGAACTGCAGGCCCTTCCCACCGATGCGCGCGACGCCCTCACGCTCGCGTTCAACATTCCCGGTGTGGCACAAGGCACGGGGTTCTTCGGTGACGCCCCGCCGCTCTCACTTGCCGGCGGCAACAGTCTCTACTCGCAGTACTTCGTCGATGGGCTGAACAACACGGAGGGGTTCCTGGGCGGTCCGCGGGTCGAGCTGCCGCTCGGGGGACTGCGACGCCTAGAGGTGCTCACGTCGACGTATGGGGTGAGTCATGGCCCGAGCGCATACGGAGTAATCAATCAGGAAACCAGGCCGGGTGGATCCGGGTGGCGCGGCGATGTGTTTGCGATGTCGCGGCCGGGTCGGAATGGACCGCTTGGCATCTCGTTCGACGCCGTACCGAAGCGACTGCCGGCGGGCGTGGACCCTGATGGATTTCAACGTGTCCAGCTGGGTGCGAGTGCCGCGGGACCGATCTCGCACGGTACGACCTTCGGATCGGGAGCGCTCGAGTATTCATCGGAGGACGAAGCCCGAATTGGCTCAACCGCGCAGACGCAGTTCACCGGTGTCGAGCGTCGCCAGAAGATCCGGGGTTTCGGACGGATCGATCATGGCTGGACGCCGACGCAGACGACGACCCTGCGCGTCGCCTACAGCAACACCGATCGGGCGGGGGCAGGGAGCGGGTTGGTGGTACCCGAGGCCGACATCACGACCCGTCGTATCGGGAGCCTGACAGCGCTCACCCACCGAATGGCGCTTCGCGGCGGACGCGCAAGCAATACCGTCTCGGCGCAATACGGCACCTTCCGCTGGTACTTCCCGCCTACTCGCAGCGATTTCACTCGTCCGCAGGTGACGATCCTCGCGCCGGACTCCAGTGTGCAGGCGATTGTCGGGTCGAGCAACTTCGTGTTCGACGAGACCGAACGGCAGCTCGAGTTGCGCAATGTCTTCGAGTCGGTCATTGGAGGCGGACACACGATCCGAGCCGGGGCCGAGGCAACGCGGAGCTGGTTTCAGCTGTCGGGTGCAAGCACCAATCCAAATGGTTCGTACACCGTGTTCAATGACGGTAACATCCAATCCAGTGGCGAGTTTTTATCGATCATTGATGTCCCGACCGATGTCCGCGTGCTGCGCTATACGATCGATGCCAACCAGCAGCAGGTGGACCTCACGCAGACGCTTGTCGGGGCGTATGTCGAAGACCAGTGGCGGGTCACCCCGTCGCTCGCCGTGGTGGCCGGGATCCGTTGGGACTACGACGATATCACCAGTCGGGGCGCCAGCTCGCCCGACCTCGACAACTTCCAGCCGCGCCTCTCGGTCAACTGGTATCGCACGCCCACCACGGTGATCCGTGCTGGGGCCGGCGTCTACACCGGCAAGCTTCCGTACGCGATCTATTCCGACGCGGTACAGTTCGGCCCTGACGGCAACGCGGTGGTGAGCTTCGACGGCGCCAACGCGCCGGCATTCGGGCGGGGGCTGACGCGCGAGGCATTGCAGGCCCGTCGTGATCAATTGCCCCCGCACGAGGAACGTGCGTTGTTTCCGCTCGGCCTATCGCAGCCGCTGAGCTACCAGGCATCCGTCGGGTTCCAGGCGCAGCTTGGCACGCAGTGGGCAGTCACCGTCGACGCCACATGGGTCGAAACTCGAAACCTTCCCCGATCGGTCGACCTCAATGCGATCACCCGTCCGATTGGTGTTGCCGACAGCGTGGCTCGCGACGTCGGATTCGGTGATTCCTCGCGACCAGTGCCACCGTCGACTGGATCGTTCCGCCGCCTGACCGCAACGCAGTCCGCGGGTCGGGGTCGATATCAGGCACTCGTCACCACCGTTCGCCGACAACTCGGTCAGGCGTGGTCAGTGGATGGCAACTGGGTCTGGTCTCGGGCCCAGAATGACACGGAAGACATCAACTTCAACGCCACTCAGGCGAACTGCTTCGGGGCTGATTTTCGGGACGCGATCACCGGGTCGCCGTGCAGCACGAGTGAATGGGCCGACGCCATCAACGACCGACGCCACAAGGTGACGCTTCGTGGCGTATACACCGCGGGGAGCGCGCTTCGGCTAGCCGCGATCGGCGACTGGCAGGCCGGGCAGCCGGTAAATCGCGTGGCTGGCCGGACGAACGCCGACGGATCGTTCAGTACCTTCGACCTCGACGGATCGGGCCCGATTTTCGGCGAGGGATTTGTCGGCAACCTCGATCGTTTCGTCGGCGTCGGCCGCAATGACGAACGCTTGCCCAACTTTCTGGAGATCAGTGCGGGCGCCACGTACCTCCTCGGGGTAGGCGCGAACCTTCTCGAACTGCGTGCAGACGTGTTCAACGTTTTCAATGCAACCGAATGGGGCAACTATGCCAACGGCGTTCCTGGCGGCGGAAGTCGGACGCAGGCAGGCCGCCCCGGTGATCCCATTGTGCTGCGTTCACCAGGCAGGCCAAGGCAGGTGCAGTTGTCGGCGCGCTATGTCTTCTGAGGGGCAGGCAAGCAACTGGCGCCGTTGGCATTGGCCGGTCCTGCTCTGTGGCGCGATGATCATGGGATGCAATCGCGGCGCGCCAGAGCCAGCGTCGAATGCGGTCACTGCGCTGCCGTGGGACAGCGTGTTGGTGCTGGCGCGTGGGTCCACGGTCACGTGGAGGATGTGGCGCGGCGATCCGTCGATCAATGCGTTCATCGACCAGTGGGTGGCGCCCCGGCTCGTGGCCCAGTACGGCATCACGCTCGAGGTTGTTCCTGGACAGGGACCCGGTATCGTCAACCTGCTCGTCACCGAACGCGAGGCAGGCGCTCGCGGCAGCACCGACCTGCTGTGGATCAATGGGGCAACCTTCGCGAGCTTGCGGCGAGAGGCGCTGCTTCTGGGTCCGTGGGCGGACCGGCTCCCCAACGCGCAGTACGTCGACACCGCTTCTCCCATCATCGCCCGCGATTTCGAACAGGACCCTGGCGGTTACGAATCTCCGTGGGGCCAAGTGGAGTATGCGCTGATCTACGACAACGCGCGCGTGTCCAGCCCGCCGCGCAACGTCACAGCACTCGGGGCATGGATCGATGCCCATCCTGGGCGCTTCACCCACGATCAGTCGTTCAGTGGGATGACGTTCCTGAAGATCTTGATGTACGCGCTTGCTGGTGGTGCCGAGCGATTCCAGGGCGGGTTTGATTCCTTGGCGTACGTCGCAGGGCGTGACTCGGTCATGGGTTGGCTCACCAGGCATCGCGCGAGCTTCTGGCGCGGCGGCGCCACATATCCCGCTGGCGTCGCGGAACTGCACCGTCTCTTCGCGAACGGCGAAATCGACTTCTCGATGTCCAACAACGAGAACGAGGTGATCACGAAGGTGCGTCAAGGCATCCTGCCCGTCACCGCACGCCCCCTCCTTCTCACCGACGGGATGCTGGCCAACGCGCACTACCTTGGCATCTCGGTAAACGCCCGGAATCCGGCCGGTGCGATGGTCGTGGCCGATTTTCTGCTTTCACCGGAGGCCCAGCTCGAGAAGTTGCGCCCAGAAGTTTGGGCCGACGGCTCGGTACTTGATGTCTCCCGGATTCCGGAGCCGTGGCGGGGTCGATTTATGGCGCAGGCGCGAGACCAACACGCGCTTTCGCCCGAATCACTCCGTCTTCACGCCCGACCCGAAGTCGCTCCCGAGTACCACGAACGCCTGACCGAAGACTGGCGCCGGATGATCCGCGCCAACGCACCCCGATGACCCGACGTTGGTCGGGGCTGGCGGCGTTCCTGGTGGCGGCGCCTGTGCTGGTCGGCGTTGCCTACAGTTTATTCGCAAGCGTCGGCTTGCGCGGCGGATCAGGAGGTTTCTCCGCCGAACCGTGGACCGCGGCGTTCGCTGATCATCGACTCGTGATTGGCCTTGCCTGGTCGCTGTGGGTCGCGGCAATCGCGACCGCGATCGCATCACTCGCCGCGATATTGGTGGCCACGCTGTTTCGCTCCGGCACCCGCTCCAGCGGAGTGGCACGATTCCTCGCCGTAGTGCCGCTCCCGCTCCCGCATGTGGCCGCTGGAGTGCTTGGTGTGCTGGTCCTGGGTCAGAGCGGACTGCTGGCGCGCGGAGCGTTCCTGGCAGGCTGGATTGACCAACCCGCCGCGATGCCCGCGCTCATCTACGATCGGTGGGGGATCGGGTTGATCCTCGTACTCGCATGGAAGGAATTTCCGTTCATCGCTCTCATCGCGTTTTCGTTGTTGGCCGGTCGCGGGAAATCCCTGGAGGAAGCCGCGCGAACCCTTGGTGCCCACCGGTGGGCGATCTTTCGCACCGTGACATGGCCCGTGCTGTGGCGCGGGTTGGCGCCTGCCGTCGTGGCGGTGTTCGCGTTCGTCACCGGAACGTACGAAGCGACGGTTCTGCTCGCGCCGAGCGATCCGCTCGCGTTGCCGCTGATGACAATCGAGCGCTACACTGACATCGGTGTAGCCAGCCGGGCTGAAGCGCATGTGCTGGTGCTGATGGGATTACTTGCCGGGCTCGGCGCGGTGGTGCTGCACGAGGCCGTGCGCGCCTGGGATCGGCCCAGCGCATGATCTCAATGCCGACTGTGGCGCGCCGCGGTCTGCTGCCGATCCTTTTGCTCAGTGCGTTCATGCCGCTCGCCATCCTGATGCTTGTCTCAGTAGGCCGCGATTGGTTCTTCCCCGCGCTACTGCCCGGAACGATCGACCTCACCGGTTGGCGCACCGTATTGGGCTCGGGTGCGCGGCTCCGACCCGCGCTCATTGCCAGCGGTGTGCTGGCCGTGGCCACCGGGGTTGCTGCCATGGTGTTTGGCGCCTTCGCTGGCTCGGCTATCGCCTCCGCCCGCGGTTGGCGACGGGTAGTCGGCGCAGGCGCCGCGTTCTTGCCCGTGGCCGCGCCACCGGTGGCTGTCGCGACGGGGTTGCATGCCACACTTCTCGGGGCGGGGCTGGGAAGTTCGATTGTCGGTGTCTTCATCGCCCACCTCGTTCCGGCATGCGGGTATACGACGCTCTACTTCCTTGGCGTCTTCACGGTGCGTGAGGGCGGTTTCGAGGACGCTGCCCGAACGTTGGGAGCGGGGGTGCTCGACGTGATCCGGCGAGTGACCATTCCGATGATGCGGCGTGAACTGCTCGAGGCCGTACTGCTTGGCGCCATTGTGTCGTGGGGTCAGGTAGCGCTGACCCTCGTGGCGGGTGGGGGAAGGGTTCGCACCCTGCCGCTCGAGGTGATGGACTACCTCATGGCCGGACAGGACCAGCTCGCTGCAACAGGTTCATTGCTCCTCGCCATCCCACCGCTCATCGCGTTCGGTGTGTTGCGCCTGGCACTCCGGAACGTGGAGATGGTGCTGCCATGACCGAGGCACTCAGCCTAGACGCCATCGCCGTAAACTTTGGCACCATGCCTGGTCTGGCCGACGTGACGCTCACGATCGCGAATGGCGAGCGAGTCGTGTTGCTCGCGCCGTCTGGGGCCGGAAAGACGACGTTGTTGCGTGCGATCGCAGGGCTCGAACCGGTTTTGAGTGGCTGCGTCTCAATCGGTGGCCGACCAGTGACAAACGATCCGCCGGAATCCAGAGGCGCGGTGTATCTCCACCAGACGCCGATGCTCTTTCCGCATCTCGATGTCGCTGCAAACGTTGCGTTCCCGATGCGGCTGCGTAGGGTCGAGCGCGACGTTACCGCACGCCGAGTCGCGGAACTCCTCGCGTCGGTGCATATGTCGGAACTTGCCGGGCGCAAGCCGGGCTCGTTGAGCGGTGGTCAGCGGCATCGGGTAGCACTTGCCCGGGCGATGGCGGCAGGTCCGCGGATGTTGCTGCTCGATGAACCGCTGGCGTCCCTTGACCCTGGGCTCCGGCAGGAGGTCAGACAGGTTCTGGCCCGGACGCAACTCGATGGTACCGGCATGCTGATCGCGACTCATGATCTTGACGACGCCGTGCTGTTGGCTGATCGAGTCGCCGTGTTGCTCGGCGGCAGGATCGCGCAGGTGGCTCCGGCAGCAGTGCTCTTTCGGACACCGGCCACGCTCAGGGTCGCGGCTTTTCTCGGTATCCCGAACCGGATAAATGGACGGATGGAACGGGGGGTATTCCACTCGGCGCTTGGTCAGGTGCCGGTTCGCGATACGGCTCCCGATGGAAAGACCGCCGCGGTTTTTGCGGCTGATGCGGTCACCGTCGCCAGAAGCGGGGAGCGGGCCACGGTCTTCGGCGAAGTCATTGAAGTACACAGCCACCTTCGACACCCCAGCATTATCGTGCGATGCGGCACGGTTGCGCTCGAGGCGCTCGCTCCGAGACCGGTGCCGGTTCCTGGCACGACAGTCGGGCTCGTGATTGAGTCCTCAGTGATTCACCTCCTGCCGGGGGGTGACGATGCTTGACCGCTGGCTGCGGCGGTGGAAGGATCGGATGCTCGCTCCAATTGCGCGCCGGCTCGGGCAGCATGTCGGACCGGGTATGGTCACCGTTACCGCGCTGCTTGTCGGGCTGTGCGCCGCGCTTGCGCTATCGCGCGCGGCAACCGTGCTGGCGCTCGGGCTGTGGTTGGCGAACAGGCTTCTGGACGGCCTCGATGGTGCCGTCGCGCGCGCGACCGGGCGGTCAACCGACTTCGGCGGGTATCTCGACATTGTCTGCGACTTCGTCGTTTATGCCGCAATTCCGTTGGCGATCGCGGTTGCTCGTCCGGAGCTCGCGCTCAGCGTGGGCGTTC
The DNA here is from genome assembly GCA_039915685.1 of Gemmatimonadales bacterium. GTDB lineage: Bacteria > Gemmatimonadota > Gemmatimonadetes > Gemmatimonadales > GWC2-71-9 > Palsa-1233. Next base: position 15,497 of record JBDSMU010000026.1, read on the forward strand.
TCCTCGGAACGTTCTACGTAAATACAGCGAGCTGGATGTATCTCGCGGCGATTCTGGAACGGAGGGGGCGTGGAGCGTCAACCACGGGTGAGGTCACCCAGGTAACCATGCCACCTGGGCTCATTGGTGGCACAGAAACCGTGGTGCTGTTCGCGCTCGCCATTGCCGTCCCAGAGGCAACCGAGACCACCTTCTGGGTGATGTCGGTGCTGGTGGCGATCACCACGTTGCAACGGCTCGCCTGGGCGGCGAGAAAGCTGTGATCGCAACGGCCGATGTTCTCATCGCCGCGCCCGTTACCTTCCGGGGCGTGACCTCTGATCGCATGATGCGCGAAGACCCGCTCCTCACCGCCAGAATTCGGGCTCGCGATCCGGTGGTGCTGCAGCAGCTCCTGCGCGAGCATCTCGGGATGCTGGTCCGGGTCGGCCGATCGTGGGGGATGCCGCCGGACTTTGTGGATGATGTGGTCCAGGAGACGATGCTCACCTTCATCGCTCGGGCCGCGGACTTCGACGGACGATCACGGGTACGGACCTGGCTCTACGGGATCATGCGAAAGAAAGCCGCCTCATTGCGGCGCACCGCGGATCGCGAATTGGAGACCGATGCCATCGACCAGGTGGTTGATGCCCGATTCACCTCCCTCGGTCGCTGGGGCCGCGGTCCGCGCGCGCCTGACGCACGCGCCGATGCCGATCGGGTTCGCGCCTGGGTCGGCCAGTGTCTCTCCGGCCTCACCGAGCGCCGCCGCCATGCATTTGTGCTCGCTGAGGTCGACGACCTCACCACCGACGAGATCTGTCGGGTGCTCGACATCACGCCGGGCAATCTTGGCGTACTGCTGTTCAGGGCCCGCAACGGTTTGCGAGAGTGCCTTGAGGCGCGAGGGATTCGGGGGCGGCACGATGCTGACGTGTAGGGACGTGGCGCGGCACATCGCCAGCGCAAGCCGCGACGTCGGGGCGCCGGCCCCAGGCATGATGCTGCGCCTCCATCTCCTGCTCTGCCGCGACTGTCGCCGCTATGCCCGGGAGCTCCGGGATCTTGGCAACGCGCTGCGTCACGGGCACTCGGCCGATGGTGACCCCGAAAAACTCCGGAAACTGGAACAGCGGATTATTGACCTCGGGTTTCCCCAAAGTTCATGAGGTGATCGTGTGTCAGGCGCGTGCTGTTTTCGCGGGATTTATTCTGGCGGCCGCCTTTGCCCGCAATGCGTCAGCGCAGGAAGCGCTGACGATCGGGTCGACGTTCACCATCCAGTCGGCAGTGTTGGGCGAGGTCCGGCGCATCAACGTCTATGTGCCTCCGGGCGCACCGCCTGAGTCGAGACTTCCCGTGATGTTCCTCCTCGACGGCGGCATTGCCGAGGATTTTTTGCACATCGCCGGGCTGGTGCAGGTATCGGTCGGCAATGGCACGATGCGCCCGTTCATCCTTGTGGGCATCGAGAACACGGAGCGGCGGCGGGACTTCACCGGTCCCACAGCAAATGCGCGTGACAGTGCCATCGCGCCACGGGTCGGCGGATCGGCCGCATTCCGCTCCTTCCTGCGCACCGAGCTGATCCCGGCGATCGAGCGACGCGAATCCCCAAGTGCCGAGCGCGCGATTATCGGCGAGTCACTCGCCGGACTCTTCGTGGTTGAGACGTTCCTGTTGGAGCCGTCGCTGTTCAGCACCTATATCGCCATCGACCCAAGCCTCTGGTGGAATGACAATCGACTCGTTGTCGAGTCGGGGAAAATGCTGCGTACTAGCACGCGATCGACCGCGAGATTGCATGTCGCTCACAGCGGGGAGCCCGGGATCGCGACTCTCGCCAGGGAGTTTGCGGACAGTCTCGGCGTTGCTGGCGGGCGCGGGGTGCGTTGGCGCCTCGACGCGATGCCCACAGAAGGCCACGGAACCATCTTCCACCCGGCTGCGCTGCGCGCCGTCCGGTGGCTCTTTCCCGTGCCGCCGGCCGTTCCCGCCATTCGGGAGAATCCATAGCGAGCTGGCCCGCGTAGGGACTCCTATCTCCAGCACTGAAGGCTTCATGATTCGATTGACGCTCGCCGCGGCGCTCATCCTGCCCGGCGGCACCGCTGTGGCGCAGTCGCTCGTCATCACCAATAAGCAAGATGCGACCGCTTCCATTGTCTCGCTGGCCGATGGCAAGACGGTGGCGGTGTTGCCCACTGGCGATGGACCTCACGAGGTCGCTGTCTCGGCGGACGGGAAGCTGGCGGTGGTCACCGACTATGGGGCGCAGGTGGCAGGGCAGACGCTGACGGTGATCGACATCGGTGCGCGCCGGGTGTTGGCCACCCATCCGTTTGGTGAACACCAGCGTCCCCATGGGATCACCTTTCTTCCTGACAATCGCACTGTCGTCGTGACTGCGGAGCGGGGCAGTGCAATCCTGTTGATCGACGCGGTCACGGGAGCGGTGAAGGCCGAACATGAGGTCGGTCAAGCGCTCGGCCACATGGTCGCGCTCTCGCCCGACGCCACGACGGCATACACCGCCAACATCCAGCCCGGTACGCTCTCGATCATCGACCTCGAAGGCGCGATCGACCCGGTCGTCATCAAGGTCGGTACTCAGACCGAGGCCATCGCGGCGGCGCCAGATGGACGGACCGTATGGCTCGGCAGCAACACCACCGGTCTGGTATTTGTGGTTGACTTGAAGTCACGCCGGGTGATCGATTCGGTGCAGACGTCGGGATTCCCGTACCGAATTGCCTTCACGCCGGATGGGGCGCTCGCGATCGTAACGAATCCGGAGAGCGACGAGATTTGGCTCATCGAGGCCACGACAAGGGCGGTACGCATGCGGGTGGACGTCAAGCCGGAGGGGGGAGGGAAGCGTGGTCCGTTCGGGGTTGTGGTGGCTCCTGACGGCGATCGTGCATGGGTCACCATGTCCGCAAGCGCCGAGGTTGCCGAGCTCGACCTTCGCGCCGGGGCCGTGGTTCGCTGGATGGCCACGGGGCAAGTGCCCGACGGAATCGGGTACGCGCCCTGACGGCCCCGTGCGAAAATGGCGTCGTCGTGTAAGATTGGGGCGACTATTTCGACGGGGATGACGATGAACGATCGATACGACGACGAAGACTCCATCGACGAAGGCTACGAGGCCGACCGAGAGCCGAGCGATGATCTCGACACCGAGGCCGACGTCACCTGCCCGTGGTGCGGCGAGGGGATCACGATCACACTCGATGCTGGCGGCGGTGCGGAGCAGGAATACGTCCAGGACTGCGAGGTGTGCTGCCGTCCTTGGAAGGTGCGGGTGCACTACGAGGAGGACGGGCACGCCGAGGTCACGCTGGACGAGGGCTGACGGTTCGCGACCAGTCACGCTAAACATCTACTTTTGCTCTGGAGCTGCTCGCATGTCACATGACCGCCGCAAGTTCCTCGGGGCACTCGGAGTCGGCGCGTTCGCCGCCGTGGGTGCGACGTCGCTCGCCGCCGCCGACCGCAGCCCGCGCCTCGGGAAACCCGTATCCGACAAGTACGACATGTCATGGGTCGAACGGATCCGTGGCAAGCACCGGGCGGTGTTCGACTCCCCCGACTATTCCGATGGTGCGGCGGTGTTCCGGGCGGCGGACTGGCGGAACCAGCTCGCCGACATGTACGGGATCGCGCGGACAGACTCGACCCCGATCGTCGTGGTGCGGCACGCGGGGATCCCGCTTGCGA
>JBDSMU010000208.1:0-4006 GCA_039915685.1 Gemmatimonadales bacterium
CGACTGCCCTGCGAGGAGGCGGTCGTTCCACGAAGGAATCCGCTGCAAAAAGGCGGCGAGCGCGTCCGGCGACGCACCGGCAATGCCGGGCGCCATTCCGAGTCCGTGCCTCGCCAAGCCGAGTGTGGCGGCATCGGGGTTGAGGCGGTCCGCGTCCACCGCTCGCACCGTAGCAACCGTGGCCCCTTCCAGTGTTGCCCGCGCGGTCAGCTCCTCGAGGAGCCGCGATCGACCGGAGCCCTGGGCGCCGATGATCGTGAGCAGTCGCGGCGTCGGCATCGTGCCAACGCTCCGCCATCCGGCGAGAAGCTGGCTGAGGGATTCGTGACGCCCCACCAACGGAAGCTGCCGCTCGGGATTGGCGGATCCAGCCGGTCGTTCGGGATTTCGGCTGCGCCTGAGCCGATCGAGCAGCGCGGTAGTCTGTGCCTCGGGGACGCGCCCGAGTTCCTCGGCCAATCGATTCCGGAATCGTTCACCCGCTGTCAGCGCCTCCGTCCGATTGCCTGCCAACCAGTGCGCTCGAATCAGTGCCTGCGTCGCCACGTCGCTGTGTGGATCCAGCTCCGTTGCTCGGTGCGCGAATCCGCCTGCCGTCCGCGCGTCTCCCCGGCCCTCAGCCTCTGCCGCAGCCCGCACCAGCACGTCAACCGCACGCGCGCCCCATCGACCCCGCTCCGACTGGATCCATGATTCAAACTCGTTGGCGTTGGCTACTGCGAAACCATCGCAGAAGGGTCCGCTTACCAACGCGGCTGCAGCTTCCGGCGAGGTGCGTTCAAGCTCGGCAAAGTGATCGGTGTCGAGCTCCGGGGGAGCCGACCAACGGATGTAGTCGCCGACGCTTTCGATGGTCTCAGGGCCTGCTGCGCGACGCACGACCCGCAACGCCTCATTCAGGGAGTGTCGGGCGGCCCCATCGCTCTTGTCACTCCAGAGGAGTCCGATCAATTGATCGCGGCTGCGGCTACGTTCCGGCGCGGTCCAGAGCACGATGCACAGCGCGAGATGTTTGCGCCACAACAGCTCCGCTGGAGCCGCCGCACCGTCGAGCAAGATCTGCGGTGAGCCGAGGAGCCGCGCCGTCACTAGCGAGGGCATGCGACTCGCGCATCGCTGACGCGTGCTTTCAGGGCCGTGAACGATGGTTCGGCGTCGCGCCACAGGGTGTGTACCCGATTGAGCAACTGGCACGCCTCCGTCTGTCGGTCGAGGCGCGGCATGCCTTTGGCGCGCAGCAGCCGCGCGATCGCCGACAGTGCCGCATCCAACTCGCCTTGATGGGGTTCGCCATCGGGCCGCGAAGGGATGTCATTGTTTTCGTGCCAGATCCATTCGCTGTCGGCGGCAGCGGGGCGGTTAAGGGCAACCTGCCACGCACCGCGATGCATATAGACCAGGGCGCGCACCAGCGGGCCGCGCAGACCGACTTCGGAGTCGGGAAGGTCGCGACGGATCCGCCGGGAGAGCTGCAACGCACTGTCTGGTTGGTCCCGCCGCCCGGCGGCAAAGCTCTCTGCGAACGTCACCATGTCGGCCGTCCATCGCTGCGCCGATCGCGCGCGCAGCAGCGCCATGAGCGAGTCCTGCGCGCGAAGGTCGTCGCGTGCGATGGCATCTACCGTGAGCGACCACACAGCGCGTGGCCAGTACGCAGACGTATCCGGGATCTGCCGCAACGAGTCACGTCCCGTGGCTCTGCTGCTGTCGGGAAGGTTGATCGGTGCGCCCGGAAGCAGGGGCAGCAGGACCCGCCACTCCCAACGCTGCAATCGGAGCCCAGGATCGTCGTGTACCAACGTGCTGCTACGATCGAGCTGCTGGATTGCGCGGAGCGGTTGTCCGAGCAGCAGCATCGCGGTGGCCTGCGCCGCGACGGCGTTACCTCGCTCACGATCCGAGGTGGCGTGACGTTCGAGCCAGGTCGCGATCGCGAGTTGATCGTGCGGGTTGTCGACGTTCAGTCCGATGCGCACGGCGCGGTGAAGCGTTGCAACGGCGGCCGAATCCGCGGTGAAGAGCATGAACTTGCGAGCGGGAACGGCGAGCCAGCGGCGGAATCGGCCGTTGACGGCGAGCCAGAGAATGTCCTGCCATGGGTCACCGTCGGGCGCCCTTCGGAGGCGAAGCTGTTCACGGGCCAGCGCCTCATCGCCGAGTCGCACCGCGCCCCAGACGGTCTGGGTGTAACTGTTCGGTTGGTCGAGTTCCGGTATCTCCAGGGCGGCGAGCCGGAACGCGTCGACTCCTTCGAGCAGGGGTCGGCCGATCAACGGCCCGCGACCGAACAGTTCGTTCGCGTGCAGCAGGCGCACCATCGGATCGTGCTGATATGTCAGGGCGAGAGTGTCGTATCGCGCCATTCGAAGATCGAGGTCTGGCTCCAGTTGTGCTGCGAGCAATCCGCTGTGCACACCGCGGCTCGGGCCGATACGTACCGCGAGTCGTGCGAGTTCTTTCTTGAAGGGCCGAGCTTGCCACTGTCGAGCGATCAGCTTGTGCCAGGTCGCCTGAACGAAAGTGGGGTCGATGCGCTCTGCCGTCGCGAAACGGGCCTCGGCAGCCTCCCAACTCCCTGCCTGAAAGAGGTGCTGGCCGTCGCTGAATGCATCGAGCGCGTCGCGGTTCGGAGGGGTGCCGGCCAGGTCACGGAACTCGGTGAGGCGGGTCGGGTAGAGTCGGTGCACCAGCGAATCGGCCGCCGCGAATCCCCACGATACCGGTTCGGCCGGGTCACCCGGGACGGTGATCTCGTGAAGAGTTGACCCATCGGCGGCGTATACGGTGATGACGAGGCTGCGCTTTCCGACAGCCCCACTGATGAATTCGCCGGTCACCACACGGTCCGCAACCAGTCGCGCCGAATCGATCGACATGCCACCGGCATCGAGGAACGGAAGCACGCCAGCGACCGAGAACTCCATCGGGTGCGAGGTGTATCGAGCGAGATCGGCCCCGGCGGTATCTGACGACTTGCCGAATGGGAGGACGACCAGCGCTCTGTGCGCTCGCGCTACCGGTACCGGGGCGGGCGTCATTGCGGTCCGGGCACCGAACGCTGCGACTGCCGCAACTGCCACAATTCCCGCGGCTATGGCAACGCGCCGAGTGGTGAGCTGCCCGCCTCCAGTCAGGGCCCGGCGGAAGGATGCGGCATCGCGCCATCGCCGAGCCGGGTCAGGCTTCAGTGCGCCCTGCAATGCACGGCGCAGCGGGCGTGGCAGACTGTGCCACGTCGCCGTCGCTGTCGAGTCGGTCTGATCCCACCGCCTGCCGGTCGCTGCCTCGCACAATGTCACGCCGAGCGCGTAGAGATCACTCCGATCGGTCGCCTCCATGCCCGCCCGTTGTTCCGGCGAGAGGTATCGCATCGTCCCGACGACCTCGCCGATGCCGGTGAGCGTATCCGAATGCGCGTCGTCCAGCAGGGCGATACCGAAGTCCGCGAGCAGGGCGTGCTCACCATCGACGAAGACATTGGCGGGCTTGATGTCGCGGTGGATGACTCCTTGGGCATGGGCGTGCTCGAGCGCACGGAGAAGGTCGGTGCCGATGCGCACCACCTCCGCTACTGGCAGTGGCCCGCGCTCGATGTGTTGCGCCAGCGTCTCGCCACGAATCCGCGGCATGACGAACCAGAGAAGTTCGCCCGTGTGTTGCGCGTCGTAGATCGGGACGATGTTGGGATGGGCCAGCTGGGCGAGGAGCCGGGTCTCGCGGAGAAAGCGCTCGACCGCGACCGCTGAGGCGCGTTCGGGCGGGAGCACCTTGATCGCGACCTCCCTGCCCAGGGTCGGGTCACGGCCAAGAAACACCACACCCATTCCGCCGGCGCCGAGTTCCCGCTCAACGAGATACCGCGGCGCCAGCGCGGCGGCAAGCCGGTCCCGGAGATCAGGCATCGACGACCTCACGGGAAGGGGGGCGGTGAGGGAGGACGGGCCAACTGAAGGAGTATACGCCGCGTACGCTGACCCCGCTTGACTTCTCCTTGATTGACCTGTCC
>JBDSMU010000015.1:0-9056 GCA_039915685.1 Gemmatimonadales bacterium
CGCGCTGCCCAGACATGGGCGCCATCGTTGGCCGTGCCGTACCTGATGTTGAAGGTCAGGACCCGCACGGTGGCTTGGGCAGGCGCCGCTGTCGCAGGAAGGCTGAGCAGGAGCAACAGGAAGAGACGTGACATCGCATCCACCGGAACGGGACCGCTGGAATATGTCGCGGTGCGCCGACGATGCGATATTATCTCCGGACACCGATCACCCGCACCCGTGGATGCCATGACCCGTCTCATCGAATGCGTCCCCAATTTCTCCGAGGGACGCGACTCGGCTGCGATCCGCCAGATCACCGATGCCATTACCGCCGTCGAGGGCATCCGCCTCCTCAATGTCGACCCGGGCAAGGCTACCCACCGCACCGTGGTGACGTTCGTGGGTGAACCAGAAGCGGTGATCGAGGCTGCCTTCCGCGGCATCGAGAAGGCCGGCGAGTTGATCGACATGCGGCAACACCATGGCGAGCACCCGCGCATGGGCGCGACCGATGTCTGTCCGCTGATCCCGATCAGCGGTGTCACGATGGATGAGGTGGCAGAGTACGCGCAGCAACTCGCCGAACGCGTCGGCCGCGAGCTCAACCTTCCGGTCTATCTTTACGAAGCGGCGCAGCCCGACGCCGCGCGCCGCAACCTGTCGGTGATCCGTGCCGGTGAGTACGAGGGCCTTGCCGCCAAGATGCAACGCGCGGAGTGGCGGCCCGATCACGGGCCGGTGGTGTTCGACGCCAGGCGGGGAGCCACGGCGATAGGCGCTCGCGATTTCCTGGTCGCCTACAATATCAACCTCAATACCACGTCGACCCGCCGAGCATACGCGATCGCGTTCGACGTGCGCGAAGCCGGTCGAATCGTGAAGGATGAATCGGGCGGGGAGGTCAACCAGCCGGGCACGCTAAAGGCCGTCAAGGCAATCGGCTGGTTCATCGACGAGTACGGCGTCGCACAGGTGTCGATGAATCTCACTGATATCGACCTCACGCCCATTCATGTCGCGTTCGATGAAGTCTGCCGCGCCGCCGATGTGCGCGGGGTGCGGGTCACCGGTTCGGAACTGATCGGACTCGTCCCGCTCCGCTGCCTGACCGATGCCGGTCGGTATTTCCTGCACAAGCAGCAGCGCTCGACTGGCGTGTCCGAAGCGGAGCTGGTCCGGATCGCGGTCCGTTCGCTTGGCCTCGATGAGCTCGCACCGTTCAACCCCGAGCAGCGGATCATTGAATATCTGTTGCGCGACGCCGCTAGCGCGCCACTGGTGTCGATGACGCTCGGTGACTTCACCCGGGTGACGGCCAGCGAGTCCGCGGCACCCGGCGGCGGATCCATTGCAGCAACGATGGGCGCCTTCGGTGCGGCACTTGGAACAATGGTGGCAAACCTGTCGAGCCATCGGCGCGGCTGGGATGATCGCTGGAGGGAGTTCTCCGATCACGCCGAGAGCGGTCAGCAGGTCACCGCCGAACTGCTTCGCCTGATCGACGAGGACACCGCGGCGTTCACCCGGGTAATGGACGCCTTCGGGCTTCCGAAGCAGTCCGACGCCGAGAAGGCCGCGCGCAAGGTGGCAATTCAGGACGCCACCAAGGAGGCGACACTGGTGCCGTTCCGGGTCATGGAGCTGGCGTGGGAGAGCATGACTTTGATTCGGGCGATGGCCGAGATCGGGCAGGAAACGTCGGTAAGCGACGCCGGCGTGGCCGCACTCTGCGCCCGCAGCGCCGTAATCGGTGCGTACCTGAACGTCCGGATCAACGCGGCTCAACTCACCGACCGCGCCTTCGCTGATGACCTTGTAACCCGGGGCGCTGACATCGAGCGCCAGGCCCGGGAGGCGGAGCGCGAGATCCTGGAGATCGTCGACCGCCGCCTCTAAGGCGGGAACCCGGGCCGCCGGGCGTGTGGCCCGGGCCTCATGAGCCGTCCCCTCTCGTAACTAGACCGCGCTGGCGATCCCTGACCGTTTCAGGAGGACTGCATCATGGCTGCTCGTTCGTTCGCACTCGTTGCCGGCTTCTTGCTGCTGGTTGAGGGGGTCTGGGGATTTCTCGCGTCCACGACCTTCGGCGTCTTCGATACGAACCCTGTCCATGCCACGCTGGCCCTGACCCTCGGCATCGCAGGAATCTGCATGGCGCGTGAATGTCGCAGCGCCCGAAGCTTCTGCTTCTGGTCCGGCGCCCTACTTTTCTCGCTGGGCGCCATCGCCCGCATGCCCGGTTTCGACATGCTGATGTTCGTAACCCTTGAAATGAACCAAATCGAGGCCGTCTTCGCGATCATATTGGGTGTCGGAGCCCTCGGCGCGTCGTACCTGTCGCGGTCCCGCCCGGTCGTGCTTCGGTTGCACTCCAGCGATATGCCAGGCTACAGGCTCCGCACGTCGCCGCTATTCTCGATCAGCCAGTCGGTCAGCCCGGGCCACGCCTCGCCGTTGTAAAGTGCGATGGTGCGCAGATAGCGCACCCCATCGTCGCCGTGTGCGTCACGAAGTGCGGTGGCAGCGGCGACAACAACAGGTTGCTCGGCGAACGGCAGGGCCAGGTCCTCAGGGATCTGGCCATTTTTGTGGTCAACCCCGGTTGCGGTCAGGAACTCCTCCTGCAGCCCCGGCTCGAGCTCGACGTACAGCGCCTGCAGCATTCCCACCTCGTCCTGCAGCGTTTCCAGCTTGCGTCGGACGATCTCGATAGCGAGCTGCTCGATCTTCCACTTCCGCAGCGTCTCCGGCCTGAATCCCCCGCCCTTCGACACCAGCCGCATGATATAGGCGTTGCGGGAGTCCTTGGAGTTGCGCAGATCATGCTCGACCAGCGCAATACGGCGATCGAGCGGGAGGGAACGGTACGGAGAGGGCAGTGACATACGAAATCCCGGCAAATGATGAACACCCCCACAGGTGCCGCACTTGTGCGGCACCCGCGTTCACGCGGAATGGGGAACGCGCATGGTCCGTTGTGCGGCACCCGCCTTAACGCGGACGGAATATGGGCGCACGCCGTCCGTTCCGCGACGCGTGGCGCATTTCCCATTCCGGTAAATGGCCGGCGTGGCGCATTTCACATTCCGGCCAAGGCCGGGTGCCGCACGAGTGCGGCACCTGTGGGGGGTCCGATGTTGGATGCGTGCATTGTCGCATCCCCATCCGGCAAATGGCGGGTATCATACGACCATGGCCAATCCCGAACGCATCCCCGTCGAAATCCTTGATCCGCCCCAGCTCCTCGCCCAGACGGTGGCCCGGCGCATCGCCGCCCTCATCCGTGAGCGAGCCGATGCCGGCGAGCGCTGCATCCTGGGCCTCGCCACCGGTTCGACGCCGGTCGGGATCTACCACGAACTGGTCCGGATGCACCGCCAGGACGGTTTGTCCTTCGCGAACGTGACGACGTTCAATCTCGACGAGTACTGGCCGATGCAGCCCGATTCGGTTCACTCCTATCACCGGTTCATGCGCGAGCATCTCTTCGACCTGGTCGATCTCGACCCAGCACACACGCACCTGCCCCGGGGTGATGGCGCGCGGGACAGCGTCGCTGCCCAGTGCACCGCGTACGAGACGTTGATCCGCGACGCCGGCGGAATCGACCTGCAACTCCTGGGCATTGGAAAGACCGGTCACATCGGGTTCAACGAGCCCGGCTCCGGCGCCGATTCTCGCACCCGACTGGTCAACCTCGACACCGTGACGCGGCGTGATGCGGCTGCTGATTTCTTTGGCGAGCAGAATGTCCCGCGGCGGGCAATCACGATGGGTGTCGCCACGATTCTGGAGGCGCGCGAGATCGTGCTGCTCGCCACGGGGGAGCACAAGGCGACGATCATCCGTCGCGCCGTGGAGGGCGACATCGACCACGATGTGGCCGCGACCTTCTTGCAGGCGCACCCCAAGGCAACGTTTTACTGTGACGCGGCAGCGGGGGCACAGCTCACCCGCGTCGCCACACCGTGGCTGGTCAACGAAGTGCAGTGGACGCCCGACCTCGAGCTGCGCGCGGTCGTCTGGCTGTCGCTCGAGGCCGGGCGGGCCATCCTCAAGCTCACCGAGCGCGACTATGTGGAGCACCATCTCGGTTCGTTGATTGCCGGTGGTAGCGGACCGGGCGAGGTCAACGGCCGGGCGTTCAACACACTGGGTGCCAAGATCCGGGGCAAGTCAAAACTGCCCCACAACCAGACGGTGATCTGCTTCTCGCCACATCCCGACGATGACGTCATCTCGGCGGGTGGCATCCTTCACAAGCTGCACGTCAACGGCAACCGGATCGTGGTGGGATACTGTACCAGCGGCAACATCGCGGTGTTTGATCACGATGTGCTGCGCTACATCGAGGTCCTGGAGCGACTCGCTGCCGACGAGCACCTCGCGCGGCGGCGCACCGACTCGCTTACCGAGGACGTGCGCGCGTTCCTTGGGGCGAAACAGCCGGGAGAGGTGGATTCGGAGGCCGTGCAGGATCTCAAGCGAGTGATACGTGAGGCCGAGGCGGTGAGCGGCATTGAGACGCTGGGATTGTCGCGCAGCGATGCGCGTTTCCTCGACCTTCCGTTCTACCATACTGGCACCGTTCGGAAGGACCCGGTTGGTCCGGCCGACGTGACAATCGTGCGCGACCTGTTGCTCGAGGTCCGGCCCGACCTGGTGCTGGTCGCGGGCGACCTGACCGACCCACACGGCACGCACCGGCTGGTGAAAGACGCGATCGATGCTGCGCTCATCGAGGTTGCCGCTGCGGGGCTCACTCCCGAGGTGTGGCTCTACCGGGGGGCGTGGCAGGAGTGGTCGGTCACCGATGCCACCTGGCTGGTGCCGTTGTCACAGGAGGAGCTCAAGCTCAAGATCCAGGCGATCTTCAAGCACCAGTCGCAGAAGGACTCGGCGCCGTTTCCCGGCCTCGACGATCGCGAGTTCTGGCAGCGGGTCGAGTCACGCAACAAGGACACCGCCGACCTGCTCGACCGACTCGGTCTCGCCGAATACTTTGCGATGGAGGCGTACGTGATCGCGTAGGGGCAGCGAAGGCCTGTGCCGCATCCGTGAGATCATTCCCGCAACCAGGCACCCATGAACATCCTCATCATCGTCGTCATCGTGATCCTCATCCGGGTGGCGTGGACCTGGAATCGACTCACCTCCCTCCGTGCGGCGATGCACGCGGCGTGGGCCAGCGTCGATGCGCTGCTCAAGCGCCGCGCCGACCTCATCCCCAACCTCGTCGCCGTCGTGAAGGGCGCCATGGATTTCGAGTCCGACACGCTGCAGCGCGTTGTCGAGGCGCGAGGCGCGGCCCTGGGCGCCAACGGCCGATCCGACCGCGCTACTGCCGAACAGCAACTCACCGGCACGGTCAGCCAGTTGTTCGCAATGGTGGAACGGTACCCGGAGCTCAAGGCGAATGCACAGATCCTGGCTCTCCAGCATGAACTCGCCGAAACCGAAAGCGACATTGCCAGTGCTCGGCGCTACTACAACGCCGTGGTGCGGGACCTCAATATCATGCGGGAGACCTTTCCGAACCTTCTGGTGGCGGGTCCGATGGGTTTCGTGGCGGGCGAGTACTTCCAGCTCGACGATGGCGATCGCGCCGTACCGCAGGCCAACCTGAACCGCTCATGATGCGTCGGTGGATGTGGCTGCTCTGCGCCGTGGTGGCCGCCCCGCTCACCGCTCAAGACGCCGGCTGGACGATCACGTCCTTCAACGCGGCCTACACCGTCAATCCCGATCGCACCATCAGCGTGGTCGAACAGATTGACGTCGACTTCGGCACGCTGCAGCGTCATGGGATCTACCGGGAGATTCCGGTCAAGTACAACCGCGTGCTCACCACCGGGACTGCCGGCCTCCCGATCAACGCAGGGCGTGTCAAGGTCGACATCGACAGGATTGTCGTGAACGACGCTGCCGGCCGCGCACAAAGCATGGAGGTGACTCGCGGCGACCGCGTCCGGATCCGGATCGGCGACGCCGCGACTTGGAGCACCGGGGTGCAGCGCTATGTGATCCGCTACCGTCTCGAGCGGGGCCTCGGCTTTTTCGACACGCACGACGAGTTGTACTGGCAGGTGACGGGCACCGACTGGCCGGTGCCGATTCTGAAAGCATCGGCAACCATCACCATCCCCACCGGCACGGGAAGCGGCGCCGGCTGGGGCGCGTGGTGTTACGCCGGTTGGAATGAGAGCAGCAGCAGTGATCGCTGCAGCGCCGCTCACGATGGCGGTACGACGTTCCGCTTTGCCAGCGAGCGCCTCGAACCTGGCGAGGGCCTCACGGCCGTGGCGGCATTCCCGAAAGGCGTTGTCGCCGAGCCAACGGCAGCGGACAAGCTCCGCGAGCTCATCGCATTGCTCTGGCCGATTTCCCTCCCGATCGGGATGTTGGCGTTCATGACGACGCACTGGCGCCGTCGCGGTCGCGATCCGGACCCTGGTTCGGTGGTGCCGTACTGGAAGCCGCCCGCCGACTTGCGCCCCGGTCCTGCCGGAACGCTCTGGGACGAAACGAGCGACATGAACGATGTAGTCGCCACCATTCTCGACCTCACGGTACGGGGGTTCATTCGGATAACCGAAGTACCGCCGACCGGGCTGCTGGCCGCAACATCTGATTCGTTCGTCGGAAAGTTCCTGCGGACGCTTGGCGTGGGCGAAATCGACTGGGTGTTAACGCGGATCAACGCTGCGGGAGAGGATGCGCTCGCCAACTACGAATCGCTTGTGATCGACGGAATCTTCCAGGTGGGCGAGAGCCGGAAGATGAGCGAACTCAACAATGAGTTCTACACCCAGATTCCGAAGATTCACAAGGCGTTTTACGAGTCGACCGTGGCCCAGGGCCTCTTCGCCAGTAACCCGAGCACGGTGCGCACCTGGTACGGGCTCGGCGGCGGGCTGCTGGCGGGCGTCGGGCTCGCGGTGGGGGGCGCGGTCGGCAATCCGTTATTGATGATCTGCGGTGCGATGTCGGGACTCATCGTGCTGCTCTTTTCCCGGGTAATGCCGGCCCGCACGCCGAAGGGTTCGCGGCACTGGGCGCAGCTTCGCGGTCTCGAGGAGTATCTTCGTCGCGCCGAGAAGCTTGAACTCGAAACCAGTCAGGGGCCGGAGCGGACCACGGAGTTGTTCGAGACGTTGCTGCCGTATGCGGTGGCGCTGCGGGTGAGCGACATCTGGGTGAAGCAGTTCGGGCCGATCTTGGCGGCCACACCGCCGACGTGGTATGTCGGTAGCCACCCCGGGCGCTTCAGCAGCGACAGTTTCGGCTCGGCGATCAATAGTTTCCAAGGTGCCGCGACGCGCACGCTGGGCTCTTCACCCGGGTCGACCAGCGGCAGCGGAGGGAGTGGCGGTGGTGGCGGCGGCAGTGTGGGCGGCGGAGGCGGTGGGGGAGGTGGTGGGAGTTGGTGAGGATTTGGCCGCTCCCGTTCCCACCGCCATTGCACAAACCGGTACCGGGCCCCATCGTTTCTGTACCCATTCCCCCGAGGTCCGCCATGCGTGGACTGCTCGTCGTGCTTGCCATCTCCGCTCCGCTCGCCTCGTGCAGTGATGCTGGAACCACCAGCTCCCCGGGGCGAACGATCGAATCCGTCGACGTGATCCTGGCGAAATCGTCCCTTTTGATCGGTGAGACGACTGTTGCCACCGCCGTGGTGCGGGAGCCGAACGGCAACATCATCGCCAACCAGCCGATGACCTGGTCGTCCTCGAGTCCAACCACGGCCTCCATCTCCGCCGCCGGTGCCATCACCGCGATCTTCGCGGGCGAGGTCACGATCACTGGCGCCGTCGGATCCCGGAAGGGAACCGCACGGCTGCTGATCGCGCGACCCCCGGCACCAGCGGTGGCCTCGGTCGATATCGAGTTGCCCCTCGACAGCCTTGTCGAAATCGGTGCCTACCGGGCCCGAACGGTGGTCCGCGATGTAACTGGTGCGGTGGTGCAACGGGTCGTCAGCTGGAGTTCGTCAAATCCAATGGTGGCAGCTGTCGGAAACACCGGCACCGTCGTCACGCGGGGAGTCGGATCCACTTTGATTACCGCTGAAGTCGAGGGAATCCGGGCCACGGTTTCCGTGCTCGTTCCCGGGGTGTCGACGGTCATTCCGATCGTTCCATCGCGGGTGAAGGTGGGAGAAGGTTATGGATTGTCCGCCACAACGCTGCTCGCGAACGGCAAGGCGGTGAACCGAGTGGTCACATGGTCAGTCCCCGACCCCGCACAGGGCCGCATTGGGTTGGGGAATACGTTTATCGCCACACTTCCCGGAACCGTCGTGGTGCGCGCTACGTCCGACGGCGTATTCAGTGACGTACCGGTGATCGCATACGATTGGCGGATCGAGCAGACCGTTGCAGGGTTGCGGGCGGTGTTGCCGTCCGATAAGAGGATCGCGGGAGACGCCGTGAACCCAGTCTACGCTGAAATTGTAGTCGGGTGCGAAGCCAACGCGCCGTATGCACGTGTTGCGCTACCCACGTTTGCTCCCACTGGATTAGCGTTCCGCTACGAGTGGGGCGATTACTGGTACTATGGCGGGGAGGAGGAATGGACGGCCGTCGGAGCTGCCGTACAGGTCCCGTTCCCAACCTACTTTAGTGAGTTCATCACTCAGGTCTCAACGAGCTCAGAGTACGAAATCTCGTTCCTGACAACGAGTGGGGAATGGGTGTCAGCTATTTTCCGAGGCGCGGGCTTACTGAAAACCCTTGAGCCCATCGTTGCGACTTGCCCTGCGTTCCGCTGGTAGCATGCCTTGGGCACGGCGATGCGTTACGGTCCCCACGCGACGCCATGAGGATGCAGCATCTGTCCGGCGAGGTTGCGAACCGTAATCCCGGAATTCGCTGCGCCTGACGTCTTGAACTTGTCGTCGATGGCGATCGCACCCGTGGCTGGATCAAATCGTGCCATCACCAGCGATGGACCATCACCGGTGATGGCGAGTCGGTTGCCGGCCTTGTTGACCGAAACCCAGTGCACACCCTTGATCAGGGTGCTGTCGAGCACGAGTTGCGAAACCACGCGCGGTGCACTGGGGACAGAAAGGT
>JBDSMU010000025.1:0-17281 GCA_039915685.1 Gemmatimonadales bacterium
CGGCATTTCGCCGTTCCGTCATTCGGCGTCACCGCCCCGCCAGCGGACGTCGTGAAAGGAGTGACATGGCCAAGAAGATCACTGCCATGGTGAAGCTGCAGTGCCCGGCTGGAGCGGCCAACCCCGCTCCACCTGTCGGTACCGCGCTGGGCCCTCACGGGGTCAACATCATGGAGTTCTGCAAGCAGTTCAACGCGCGCACCCAGGCCCAGTCCGGCATGGTGATTCCGGTGGTGGTGACGATCTTCGGTGATCGCACTTTCACCTTTATTACCAAGACGCCGCCTGCTCCGAACCTGCTCCTCAAGGAAGCCGGTCTCGACAAGGGTAGCGCCGCGCCGAACCGCACCAAGGTGGGCAAGGTGACCAGCGCCCAGGTGCGCAAGATCGCCGAGATCAAGATGGTGGACCTGAATGCGTCTGACATCGATTCGGCGATGCGCATGGTGGCCGGTACGGCCCGTTCGATGGGTCTGGAGGTAATCGACTGATGCCAGCCCTCGGCAAGCAGTACCGTGCGGCCGCCACCAAGGTCGAGGCCACCCGTCAGTACGACGGAACCGACGCCGTATCCCTGGTGAAGCAGACCTCCTACACCAAGTTCGACGCCACGGTCGACGTGGCCGTGCGCCTCGGGGTTGATCCCCGGCACGCCGACCAGGTTGTGCGCGGCACCGTCATCCTTCCGCACGGCACCGGCAAGACTGTCCGGGTGCTGGTCATCGCCCAGGGAGACCGGGCGCGTGACGCCGAGGCGGCAGGCGCCGACTTCGTCGGTATTGAATACCTGGCCAAGCTGAAGGAAGGCTGGCTGGAGTGCGACGTAATTGTCGCCACGCCCGACGTGATGGGCCAACTTGGCGCGCTCGGCCGGATCCTCGGCCCGCGCGGGTTGATGCCCAACCCGAAGGCCGGCACCGTCACGATGGATGTGGCAAAGGCCGTGAAGGAGATCAAGGCGGGCAAGATCGAGTTCCGCGTCGACAAGACAGGGAACGTGCACGCCCCGATCGGCAAGGTGTCATTCTCCGCCGAGCAGCTTGCGGAAAATCTGCAGGCGTTCATGGATACCATCGTGAAGGCACGTCCGTCGGCATCGAAGGGGACCTACATCAGGTCCGCCACGGTGTCGAGCACGATGGGCCCGGGGATCAAGCTCGAGACAGCGGGGTACAAATGAGCAAGACTGAACGCCAGTCCGAGGTCGATGAACTGACCGCGGAACTCAAGGCGTCGCCCAACGTCTTTGTCACCGATTTCAGCGGCCTCAACGTGCTGAAGATGACGGACTTCCGCCGCCGCCTGCGGGCTGCCGGCGCCAAGTACGTGGTGGTGAAGAACACGCTCGCGCAGCGGGCCTTGGCGGCGCACAGCATTGCGGAGCTCGATGAGCATCTCACCGGTGCCACCGGATTTGTCTTCACAGGAAGCGATCCGATGGCTGCCGCGAAGGTGCTCGGCGAATTCGTGAAGGAGCACGAGAGGCCGACCGTGAAGGCAGGATGGCTCGATGGACGGGCCGTTGCACCTGCCTACGTGAAGCGGCTCGGCGAAATCCCCCCACGTGAGGTGCTGCTCGGCCAGTTCGCCGGCGCGCTCAACGGGATCCTCTATCAGGTGGTTGGTGCCCTTCAGGCGCTCCACGAACAGCGTTCGGCCGACCAGGCCAAGTAACAACCGGAGAAAGACACCATGGCAACGATGCTCAGCAACGACGAAATCATCGACGCGATCGGCGGCAAGACCGTGCTCGAGCTGGCCGACCTCATCGAGGCGTTCACCAGCAAGTTCAACGTCTCGATCGCCGCGGCCCCCGCCGCCGGCGCGGGCGGCGGAGCGGCCGCGGCGGTGGTGGAGGAGCAGACGGAGTTCGCCGTCATCCTCAACGCCGCCGGCGACAAGAAGATCAACGTGATCAAGGTGGTGCGTGAACTCACGTCGCTCGGCCTGAAGGAAGCGAAGGATCTGGTGGACAGCGCTCCCAGCACGATCAAGGACGGTGTCTCCAAGGCCGAAGCCGAAGCGATGAAGAAGCAACTCGAGGACCAGGGTGCAAGCGCCGAGCTGAAGTGACCCGAAGGGGGTCCGTCCCGGCCGGTGGCGTTTGCCACCAGCCGGCGTCCTCCCTTCATCGGTCACTTTCAGCGAGACGCAATGACAACCGTACGCGACCTCGAAATCCGGAATGCGACCGTGCCGGCCCCCACCGTTGGTGGGGGTCTCGGCGCTGCCGTCTCCATTTGCCCGGGATGTGCTGATGCCTGCTGAAATGCTGCCCAATATCTCTTTCGCCAAGCCGCAGGTCGGGACGATGCCGATGCCCCACCTGCTCGACATCCAGACCAAGGCGTTCGAATCGCTTCTGGTGCCGGATGACGTCGATGGCGAGCGCCAGGACGTTTCGCTCGAGCGCGTCTTTCGCGACCTCTTCCCAATCTCCGACGTCAACGGGAAGTACTCGCTGGAGTTCATCGAGTACTCGCTCGGCGAGCCGAAGTACACGGTCGAGGAGTGCATCGAGCGCGACATGACCTACGCGTCGCCGCTCCGAACCAAGCTGCGACTCGACGTTTTTGAGGAGGTTGACGGCCAGCGGCGGCTCAAGAACGCCATCGAGAAGGAAGTCTACCTCGGCGAGATGCCGCTGATGACGCCTCTCGGGACGTTCGTGATCAACGGCGCCGAGCGCGTCGTGGTGTCGCAGCTGCACCGCTCCCCCGGCGTGGTGTTCGAGGAGAACACTCACCCGAACGGCCAGCGGCTCTTCTCGGCACGAATCATCCCGTTCCGCGGCTCGTGGGTCGAGTTCACGATCGACATCCACGATGTCGTATACGTGCACATCGACAAAAAGAAGAAGTTTCCGGCAACGGCGTTGCTGCGCGCCTTCGGCCATGGCTCCAATGCCGAGATCCTGAAGCTGTTCTTCGCCGAAAAGGATCTCGATATCACCGGTCGTGCCGACTCCCGTCAGGAGCGGCGTGAGATTGTGGGCGCGATGCTGGCAGCCGATGTGACCAACCCCGAGGACCCGTCGGGTGACGCACTCGGGCTCACCGGCGAGGAGTTGACTCCGGAGCGCCTCAGCGCGATGCGGCATGTGGGCGTCAAAGAGGTGCGGGTGTTCGCGGGGTACACCGTGATCGACCTTCGCGACGACGAGCTGCCGACGTCGAACCGCGATCGTGCGAACCACGTCCTGGCGTTCGATACCGCCGACCCCGAGACCGGCGAGGTCATCGCCGAGTCTGGCGCCGAGCTGACCGACAAGCTGCGCGCCAAGCTGCAGAAGGCCGGCATCATCAAGCTCGAGGTGCTCCTGCCGGCCGCGCGCGGCGAGTCGCCGCTGATCCGCAACACGCTCTCCAAGGATCCCACGCACTCGGAGCAGGAGGCGCTGGAGCAGATTTATGCCCTACTGCGTCCGGGTGACGCGCCGAACCTTGAGACCGCGCGCCAGCAGCTCCAGAAGCTGTTCTTCAATCCGAAGCGGTACGACCTCGGGCGGGTGGGCCGCTACAAGATCAACCAGCGTCTCAAGGTCAAGATCGACCCGAACCACACCGTCCTCACCGAGGACGACTTCATCGCGATTATCCGTTACCTGATCGACCTGCATGACGGGCGCGGCAACACGGACGACATCGACCACCTTGGCAACCGTCGGATCCGGTCGGTGGGCGAGTTGATTGCCAACCAGTTTTCCACCGGTCTCTCCCGCATGGGACGCCTGGTGCGCGAGCGGATGAGCATCAACTCCGATCCGGAGAAGATCTCCCTGGACGACCTGGTCAATGCCCGCACCGTGTCGGCGGTGATCCAGGCCTTCTTCGGGTCGTCGCAGCTTTCCCAGTTCATGGACCAGACCAACCCGCTGGCGGAGCTGACCAACAAGCGCCGCCTGTCGGCACTTGGCCCGGGCGGTCTGACCCGCGAGCGCGCCGGGTTCGAGGTGCGCGACGTGCACTACTCGCAGTACGGGCGCATGTGCCCGATCGAGACGCCGGAAGGTCCGAACATCGGCCTGATCACGTCGCTCTCCACGTTCGCGCGAATCAACGACCTCGGCTTCATCGAGACGCCGTATCGCGTCGTCCGTGGTGGCAAGGCGACCAGCGAGCTCGAGTGGCTCTCGGCGAGCGAGGAGGAGGACTTTGCAGTGGCGCAGGCCAACGCGCTCCTCAACCCCGACGGTTCGTTCGTCGACTCGCTGGTCCTCACCCGAAAGGGCGACGACTATCCGCTGCTCGCGCCGAACCGCATCGATTACATGGACGTGGCGCCGGAGCAGCTCGTTTCGATCGCCGCGGCGCTCATTCCCTTCCTCGAGCATGACGACGCGAACCGCGCGCTCATGGGCTCGAACATGCAACGCCAGTCGGTGCCTCTGCTCTTCCCGCAAGCGCCCGTGGTGGGCACCGGGCTGGAAGAGAAGGTCGCTACCGACTCTGGTGCCGTGATCATCACGCGTCGGGCCGGAACCGTCACGCGCGTAACCGCCGACGAGATCATCATCGACGCGGGCGCCGACGCCACCGACAAGGCACGGCCGCTCGGTCGCCTCGCGCGGATCGATCGGTACCGGGTCAAGAAGTTCTGGCGCACCAACCAGGACACCGCCATCAACCAGCGTCCACTGGTGGAGCAGGGGCAGCGCGTTGAGGCCGGAATGACTGTGGCCGACGGTGCCGCGACCGAGCACGGCGAGCTCGCGTTGGGCAGCAATGTCACGGTGGCGTTCATGCCGTGGTATGGGCACAACTTCGAGGACGCGATCGTGCTGTCCGAGCGCCTCGTGAAGGACGACGTCTATTCCTCGATCCACATTCAGGAGCTGGAGCTCCACGTTCGCGACACCAAGCGCGGCCAGGAGGAGATCACCCGCGAGATCCCGAATGTCTCCGACGAGTCGCTGGTCGATCTCGACGAGCGTGGGATCGTGCGGATCGGTGCGCACGTCAAGCCGGGCGACATCCTGGTCGGCAAGATCACGCCGAAGGGCGAGACCGAGCTGTCGCCCGAGGAAAAACTGCTCACAGCGATCTTCGGTGAGAAGGCCAAGGACGTGAAGGACTCCTCGCTCAAGGTGTCGCCGGGCATGAAGGGCACCGTGATCGACGTCAAGATCTTCTCGCGGGTCGAGGGTCCGGTCGTGGACAAGGACCGCGGCGAGCGGATCGGCGATGTACGCCGGCGCGAGACCGAGGAGAAGGCACGGATCAACGGCGCGATGTTCGAGGAGGTTGCCGAGTTGCTCGAGGGCCAGGAAGTGGGGCTGATGCTCCGCTCCGGCACGGTGGAGGAGCTCAAGCCGCAGGGTGAGAAGCTCACCCGCGCCGCGCTGCGCGAATTCGACCTCGGCGAGGTCGACCTCAAGACGCTGCGGGTCGTCAACAAGGACGCCAACGAACGCCTTCGCGCGACCCTTGATGCCGCCGCGAGTGAGCGGGCGCGCGTCGAGGAGAAGGCCGAGGATCAGATCGACAAGATCCTCCAGCCTGACGAACTGCCGCCGGGCGTGATCCAGCTCGTCAAGGTGTACATCGCCGAGAAGCGGAAAATTTCGGTGGGCGACAAGATGGCCGGTCGCCACGGCAACAAGGGCATCGTGGCGCGAATCGTTCCTGAAGAGGACATGCCCTTCCTGCCCGATGGGTCGCCGGTCGATATCGTGCTCAACCCGCTGGGCGTGCCAAGCCGCATGAACGTTGGTCAGATTCTCGAGACCCATCTCGGGTGGTGCGCCACGATCCTTGGCTTCAAGGCGAAGACGCCGGTGTTCCGGGGCGCTGAGGAAAGCGAGATCGGCGTGTTGCTGCGGGTGGCCGGGCTGCGGTGGGCCGGTCAGGCGATGCGGCTCACCGAGCAGGCGCCGAATCCCGATGAGGCCACCGTCGCGGCGCTGGTGCAGGACATCAAGGGTTCGGCGGCTGAGGGCGCGACGCTCGATGGCACTGGCGTCGAGGCGCTATTCATGAAGAGCCCGTCGGCATCGACAAAGGCGCTGACCCAGTCGACGCTGTCGTTTCTTGGTGCTGCTGCACGGGAGATCGCCCAGCGCGAACGCGCGCAACGCGCCACGGAAGTGGCGGCGCACGATGGCGTACTGGCCGAGGCAGAGGGGCAGTCGAAGGCGTCGCTTGACATCGGGCGCAAGGCACTGGCTGCTGCCGCAAAGGCCGACGACAAGGAGTTGCTGGAATCGCTCGGACTCGGCTCGCTCGCCGTGGCGCTCGCGGGCAAGCTCGACGCCGACACGGCGGGAGAGGCCGCGGACCAACTCATCCGTCACGCGGGACTCACACCAAGCGGCAAGGCGCGGTTGCGCGACGGTCGCACCGGTCAGGAGTTCAAGGGCGACGTGACCGTTGGCACGATCTACATGCTCAAGCTGAGCCACTTGGTCGACGACAAGATCCACGCGCGTTCGATCGGGCCGTATTCGCTGGTCACGCAGCAGCCGCTCGCCGGCAAGGCGCAGTTCGGTGGTCAGCGGTTCGGTGAGATGGAGGTGTGGGCGCTCGAGGCATATGGCGCCGCCCACGTGCTCCAGGAGATGCTCACGGTGAAGTCGGACGACGTGAACGGCCGGAGCCGGGTGTACGAGGCCATCGTCAAGGGCCAGAACCTGCCGGAACCGGGAATTCCAGAATCCTTCAACGTGCTCGTCAAGGAGCTCCAGGCCCTCGGCCTGAAGGTCACGCTTGGCACCACGGTCGAAGGGGAGGAGTAACGCATGATTGACTTCCGCAGCGGTCGCGAGCCGAAGAGCTCGACATTCGATCACATCGCCATCCGGATCGCGAGCCCCGATGAGATGCGGGGCCCGCGTGATCCCAAGGAACGCGAGCGCCTCGAGGTGCAGGGCTCGCGGTATTGGTGGAGCTGGGGCGAGGTCACCAAGCCCGAGACCATCAACTACCGATCGTTCAAGCCCGAGAAGGACGGCCTGTTCTGCGAGCGGATCTTTGGTCCGGTCAAGGACTGGGAGTGTCATTGTGGGAAGTACAAGCGGATCCGCTATCGCGGCGTGATCTGCGACCGTTGTGGCGTCGAGGTCACGCTGTCGAAGGTGCGTCGCGAGCGGATGGGACACATCGAGCTTTCAGTGCCGGTGGCGCACATCTGGTTCTTCAAGACGCTGCCCTCGCCGATGGGCAACCTGATCGACATCACCCTCAAGGAACTCGAGCGGGTGCTGTACTACTCGAGCTACATCGTACTCGACCCGGGCTCGCAGGAAGTCGAGGAAAAGCAGCTGCTCGATGAGGACGAGTACTTGGCGCTGCGCGTCAAGGCGCGCGACGACAATGACAGCGCCTTCCGTGCCGAGATCGGCGCGCCGGCGGTGCGCGAGCTTCTCCGCAAGCTCGACATCAAGCAGCTCGCCGAGACGCTCCGTGCCTCGGTGGCCGTCGAGACGTCGCAGCACCGCAAGAAGCAGATGCTCAAGCGCCTCAAGATCGTCGATGCGTTCCTGTCGTCGGGTGACAGCGGCCAGGATCCGAACGATCCGACTTGGATGATCATGGATGTCATCCCGGTGATCCCGCCCGATCTCCGGCCGCTGGTACCACTCGATGGCGGCCGCTTCGCGACCTCCGACCTGAACGACCTGTACCGGCGGGTGATCAACCGCAACAATCGGCTCCAGAAGCTGATTCAGCACCGGGCGCCGGAAGTGATCCTGCGCAACGAGAAGCGGATGCTACAGGAGGCGGTGGACGCGCTGTTCGACAACGGCCGCCGTTCAAAGGCGATTCGCGGTCGCGGGAAGCGCCCGCTCAAGTCGCTGTCCGACATGCTCAAGGGCAAGCAGGGCCGCTTCCGGCAGAACCTGCTCGGTAAGCGCGTTGACTATTCCGGCCGGTCGGTGATCGTGGTGGGTCCGGAGCTTCGTCTCCACCAGTGCGGCCTGCCGAAGACGATGGCCGTCGAGCTGTTCAAGCCGTTCATCATCCACAAGCTGGTCGAGAAGGGCATCGCCGAGACCGTCAAGCGCGCCAAGAAGATCGTGGAGCGTGAGAGTCCCGAGGTGTACGAGATCCTCGAGGAGATCATCCAGGACCACCCGGTGTTGCTCAACCGGGCGCCGACGCTCCACCGCCTTGGGATCCAGGCGTTCGAGCCGAAGCTGGTCGAGGGCAAGGCGATCCGGATCCATCCGCTGGTTTGCGCGGCGTTCAACGCCGACTTCGATGGTGACCAGATGGCGGTGCACGTCCCGCTGTCGTTCGAGGCGCAGCTCGAGGCCCGCGTGTTGATGGTGTCATCGAACAACATCCTCAAGCCATCGGACGGTCGTCCGGTGGCTGAGCCGTCGCAGGACATGGTGCTGGGGTCGTACTTCCTCACCAAGTTGCCGGCCGGGTTCGAGGATGCGCTGCGAGTGCCCGCCGGCAAGGTCGATGAAGTCAAGGAGCGCCTGTGGGTCGGTGCACCGCACTTCTCGTCGATCGCCGAGCTCGAGATGGTCCTGCTCCACGGTCTGGTGCAGCACCAGAACGCGATCCAGTTCTGGTTTGTCCCACCCGCGGAATCGGATGACACTCGTCCGCGGTGGATCCGGACGACCGTCGGCCGGGTGCTGTTCAACAACATCCTGCCTCGGCGCGTGGTCGCCGAACTCGGCTTCCGCGACGAGTTGATGAAGAAGAAGCAGCTTTCCGAGATGGTGCTGCAGAGCTACCGTCGCGCAGGGCTGCGCGACACCGTCGAGTTCCTCGACCGCTTGAAGCGATTCGGGTTCGAGTTCGCGACTGGCGGCGGCATCTCGATCGGCATCGAGGATCTCGAGATTCCGACCGAGAAGTTCGAGTTGCTGGCCGAGGCGCAGAAGCGCGTCGAGCGTTTCCAGAAGGCCTACAACACCGGACAGATCACGTTCGGCGAGCGTTACAACAAGGTGATCGACGCCTGGACCCACGCGAACAACGACGTGGCCGAGGCGATGCTGACGCATATGCGGAAGTCGCGCGGCGGGTACAACCCGGTCTACATGATGTACGACTCGGGATCCCGTGGTTCACGCGACCAGATCCGGCAGCTCGCCGGCATGCGCGGCCTGATGGCCAAGCCGCAGAAGAAGCTCACCGGTGGCATTGGTGAAATCATCGAGAGCCCGATCCGGTCGAACTTCCGGGAGGGGCTCACGGTGCTCGAGTACTTCATTTCGACGCACGGCGCGCGCAAGGGCCTTGCCGACACCGCGCTCAAGACGGCGGACGCCGGATACCTGACCCGCCGCCTCTGCGACGTGGCCCAGGACGTGACCGTCACCGAGGAGGATTGCGGCACGGTGATGGGGCTCGAGATCATGGCGCTCAAGGAGGGCGAGGACATCATCGAGGGGCTGCGCGAGCGGATCCTAGGCGTCGTCGCGGCCGAAGATGTCTTCGATCCGCACGAGCTCGACGAGTACGGCGATCCGGTGCTGCTGGTGCAGTCGGGCCAGCTCATGGACGAGGAAGTGTCGCAGAAGATCGAGGACTCGGGGATCGAGAAGGTCCGGATCCGCTCGGTGCTCACGTGCGAGTGCAAGCGGGGTGTCTGCCGGATGTGCTACGGCCGCAACCTCGCCACGATGGAACTTGTCGACCTCGGCGAGGCTGTCGGCATCTTGGCCGCCCAGTCGATCGGCGAGCCGGGCACGCAGCTCACCCTTCGGACCTTCCACATCGGCGGCACGTCGTCACGCATCGCCGAGGAAGCAGAGCGTCGTGCCCGGACCGACGGCCTGGTCACCTACACAGCAGACCTCGAGTGGGCGGACGTCCCGGTCGAGTACGAGGATGGTGTCAAGACCAGCATCCGGATCGCCCTCACCCGCGAGACGGAATCCGTGGCCGAGGAAACGAAGGCTGGCATCGTGATCGTCGACGCCAAGGACAAGGGTCGCGCGCTCAACCGCTATCCCGTCCCAGAAGGTGCACTGCTGCAGGTGGTAGAGGGCGATGCGGTCTCGAAGGGGGACAACGACAAGCGTCCGACCGTGCTGTACACCTGGGATCCGTACAATGATCCGAGCATCATCAAGAGCAACGGTGAGCTGCGGTGGAAGGACCTTGTGCCGGGTGTCACGCTGCGCGAGGAGCTCGACGAGGGCACTGGCCTTCGCTCGGTCGTGGTCGTTACCGACCCCGATCGTGAGCTTCACCCGTCGGTGCTGGTGTACCAGACGAACCGGAAGGATCCGCAGGAGTACACTCTCGCGGAGGGCTCGCGCATCATCTTCGGATCGCCGACCGATCCCGTTACTCGCGCAATGCACCTTCCGCCGGAATCGAATCCGTGGTCTGAGAGCTTCAAGGTCACGGAGTATCCGATCACCGAGGCATGGCCGAGCAAGTCGAAGAAGGAGGCCAAGGACAAGACGGTCTTCCTCTCGCCGCCGGTCAAGGTGAACAAGGGCGTGACGATCACCAAGATCCCGCGCCAGGCGTACAAGACGCGCGACATCACCGGCGGTTTGCCGCGGGTGGCGGAGCTCTTCGAGGCGCGACGTCCGAAGGATCCGGCGACGATGGCCGAGATCGACGGCGTGGTGAAGTTCGGCGAGATCAAGCGTGGCAAGCGCGAGATCTACGTCTATCCCGTGGCGCCCGACGGTACCATTCCGGAAACCGTCGAGGCACGCCTCTACGAGGTGCCGGCCGGCAAGCACCTCCGGGTGCACGAAGGCGATCGGGTCCGCGCTGGCGACCGCCTCACCGAGGGACCGGTGTCACCGCACGAGATCCTCGGAATCAAGGGGCCTCGCGCGGTGCAGGAGTACCTCCTGAACGAAGTGCAGGAGGTTTACCGCCTGCAGGGCGTGCGCATCAACGACAAGCACATCGGCGTGATCGTGCGGCAGATGCTCCAGAAGGTCCGGATCACTGATCCGGGTGACACCACATTCCTCGATGCGGAGACGGTGGACCGCCAGAGCTTCCGCGACGAGAATGATCGGGTGGTGCGCCGCAAGGGCAACCCGGCCACGGCGGAGCCTGTGCTGCTCGGCATCACGAAGGCGTCGCTCACGACCCAGTCGTTCATCTCGGCGGCGTCGTTCCAGGAGACCACTCGCATCCTCACCGACGCCGCGATCCGTGGCGCGCGAGATGAGCTGCGGGGCCTGAAGGAGAACATCATCATCGGTCACCTGATCCCGGCGGGTACCGGTCACTACCGGTATGTCGATTTGGAGATCCAGCCGCCCGAGGGCTTCGAACCGCCCCCGCCGGCACCTGAGCCCGAGGCGATCATCATCCCCGATGTCGCGGTGTTGATGGAGGAAGCCGAGGTCTAGTACGCGCAGGCGCAAACGTAGAACCCGACGCCCGTCACTCGCTGAGTGGCGGGCGTTCGGCATTTGCGGGCACGGCCTCGATGACGTTGCTCGGCACTGGGCTAAAAGAGCCGATCATCCTGCCCTGATATCGTAGCATTGAAGGCCGAGGAAGGCGAAGCCGTCTAGCTATGGAGCTCGGACTTTTCGAGAATCGAACGATGCGGCTTCTCGGCAACGGGTCGGGGCATCGTCGTCCTGGGGCTGACCTGTTGCGCGAACACGTCAGGTGCGCGCAACAGCGGACAAGCTAATGACCCCGCGAGCTGGCGCCCCTTGGCACCTAACTATATTCATGGCATTGACTTGGCAACTGCCGACTGGCACGGCATGTTCGATGCATGAGGCTGATCAATCAACACCCTCCCAAAAAGCTATCATTCCCGTCAACGGAGCCTCAGATGAGAAGGTACGCGCAAGCATTGGCCGTATTGCTGCTCGTGGTAGCCCCCGCAGTTGCAAACGCCCAAGTCATCGACTTCGAGGGGGTGAACGCCACATACCCCTCAGGATTTGCCTTCATCAACGGCTACTACGACGGCGGGACCAGTTCTGACGGCACTACAGGTACCGACTACAATGTCACATTCTCGTCCAACGCGCAGGCGATCT
Organism: Gemmatimonadales bacterium; assembly: GCA_039915685.1. Taxonomy (GTDB): domain Bacteria; phylum Gemmatimonadota; class Gemmatimonadetes; order Gemmatimonadales; family GWC2-71-9; genus Palsa-1233. Next base: position 11,942 of record JBDSMU010000025.1, read on the forward strand.
GCCTCAACAGCACCACCGTGTATTGCTCGAACACCTCCCGCGGTGGGCTGGGCTCTCCGACGTCGCAACAGGGCGGACTTTTCTTCCTGAGTGGCCCGGCCACCTACCTGAATCTGCTCACCGGGTTCACGACCGGTTTCTCGTTGTTCTACTCCGCCCCCTACTTCCCTGGCTCCTTGTCGGTGTACGACGGGTTGAACGGTACCGGCAATGTCCTCGGCACGCTTGCCCTTCCTACGACCACCCTTTCGGGGTGTGCCCCCGCGTACAGTGCTGGATTCTGTCCATTCTCACCAGTCGGCGTGGCATTCTTGGGTACCGGCTATTCGATCGGGTTCGCGGGCGTCGCGGACCAAATCGTGATCGATGACGTGACCTTCGGCAATGTGATCCCGGGAGGTGTGGGCACTGGGGTCGTTCCCGAGCCGGCCTCGATGGCGTTGCTCGCCACCGGTCTGGCCGGGCTGGCCGCAGCGCGACGGAAGCGCAGCCGTTCCTGATCCAGGCGCGCGCGAGGCGCCTGATGGAGATCTTCTCGTAGTTGGATCGACGCCCGCCACTCGCTGAGTGGCGGGCGTTGTTGTTGAGGAATGTCGAAATGGTAGCGCCATTGTTGTGGACGGCGTGCGACAGTCGTGGTAGGGGTAGAACGGACGCCGGGGACCCGGCACCGTGGGATCGTGCATGCAAGTCGTGCTCATATAATGACTTGGGGGCGGCATTCGTTGGGGGCCCGCAAGTTGCAATACAGTTCTCAGCACATCGGAAGATCCTTGGTAAATATGCGGGTGCAAACATGTGTGCTTGTGGCCGCTTGCCGCCGTCGACATGAAAAGCACGGGTTCGTCCCTCCATTGAGGAGAACCCATTAATCTACTGACCTGAGATTGACCAATGACTCGCAGCCTCCTTATCGCCGCCGCCATCTCCGCCGCCTACCCTGTTGCGCAGGTATCGGCTCAGCAGTTCACCTGCGTCATGGGCATGGCCAGCGCATTCTCGCCGGCCGGATCAACCACGGCCGATGAACGCGACCAGGATCGCTCTCCGGATGTCGAGCAGCTTGCGCTTGCCGCGTCGGCGTGTAGCGGGCAGAGTTTCCTGAGTGCAAACCCATCGGTCCTGCGGCGTGATACCGGCAATCGTGGTGCTTGGGGCATGAGCCTTCGTGGCGCCATGGGTCTGTCGGGTGCATTGGGCGGCGATCGCTTCGTGGTTAGCGGTGACGACGAAGTGCCGCCGCGGGCTCCAAGCGGCTCGGCAGGTTCGGACGCCGCGGCGTTGCGCCTCAACGACGGTGACGAAAGCACCGGCTCGACGTCGACCGTGCCTGGCGCGATCTGCGACTATCTCGGCGGAACCGATTGTTCGGGGACCACCGGCGAAACGGGTGGGGTCGGTGGTGGCTACGGCCTGACCGGAAACCCTGGCCAGACCATTGGCCAGGACCCGTCGGCGTTCGTGGCAACGGTGCAGGGTGCCAACGGCTCGAGCAACAGCGGCAGCAGCACTGGGAACAATGGCAATGGCAATGGCAATGGCAATGGCAATGGGAATAGCGGTAACAGCAATGGTGTAGGCCCGGCTGGCACGCCTGATGTTGGACCCACCGTGACCGTCCTTGATGTTGTCGACCCGGTTACTCAGGCCGCGGATATTGCCCCCGAGCCCGCGACAATGACGTTGCTGGCTGGTGGTCTGATGGGTCTGGCCGCCGCGGGACGCCGCCGCCGGAAGTAGTCTAGCCCTCGGGCAAACGCATGGGGTGGAGTGGGGTGGGGCCGGCAGCGGGATGCTGCCGGCCCGCCGTTGTGTGTGGGTGGACCACCGTTCAATCGACTCGGCCCCGCCAGCTAGGCGGTGTTCGATCCTTTCATTGGCGGCAACGTTGGCAGCTTGAGGCGACTGCAGCCGGGACGCCTTCGACCCGCTTACACCGCCACTTGCACCCCGACCCATCCATGGCCTATCTTTGGGGTCTGTCTCCGATTTCGACACGAAGTCGGGCCTTTGCTACTGATGGTTACGCGAACACAACGGGTCCATGCCGACGATCAATCAGCTTCTGCGCCACGGTCGCACCGAACCTGCCTATAAGGGCAAGTCGCCGCACCTCAAGAACAACCCGCAGAAGCGCGGGGTGTGCACGCGCGTGTATACCACCACGCCCAAGAAGCCGAACTCGGCGCTGCGCAAAGTGGCCAAGGTCCGATTGGTCGGTGGCGTCGAAGTGATCGCGTACATCCCGGGCGAAGGGCACAACCTGCAGGAGCACTCGATCGTGATGATTCGTGGTGGCCGCGTGAAGGACCTGCCGGGCGTGCGCTATCACATCGTCCGCGGGACCCTCGACGCCGCCGGTGTCAACGATCGTCGGCAAAGCCGGTCGAAGTACGGCGCCAAGCGTCCCAAGGCCGGCGCGCCGGCCGGCAAGGGAGGTAAGAAGTGAGCCGCCGCAACAAGGCCGTCAAGCGCATTGTCCCGCCGGATCCGCGCTATGACAGCCAGACCGTGTCGAAGTTCGTCAGCAATCTGATGAGCCAGGGCAGGAAGTCACTCGCGGAGTCGATCTTCTACCGCGCGATGGACATGATCGAGGAGCGGACCGGGCAGCCTGGCGTCGCCGTGTTCAAGCAGGCCGTGAACAACGCGAAGCCAGCCGTCGAAGTGAAGAGTCGTCGAGTCGGTGGGGCATCGCTTCAAGTTCCGGTCGAGGTTCGTCCGGAGCGGCGCACCGCGCTCGCCATGCGTTGGCTCATCTCTTACGCCCGTTCGCGCGGCGAGAAGACGATGGCTGAGCGCCTCGCCGCAGAGCTGATCCTGGCGTCGAAGGGTGAGGGCAACACGATCAAGAAGAAGGAAGACACGCACCGGATGGCGGAAGCGAACCGGGCGTTTGCGCACTACCGCTGGTAGGTTGGCGCAGCAGGCAGTTACAACGGTTCACGTGAGCTGACGTTTTCGGCGCACCTCTGATCCTTCAACAACGCCGGGGCACCCATTGGGTGTCCCTGTCTCGGGTGAAAACCCGGACGCTGGCGCGGAGCGATACCGCGGGCTGATGCCCGGTCCGGTCGCCCCGCTTTTTCGCTGGGTGGAATGGTGCGGATCTTTGCACCTGTGACTATTGGAGAGACGGAACACCATGGCACGTGCGACTGCGGTTGAGCTGTACCGGAACATCGGCATCATGGCCCATATCGACGCGGGCAAGACGACGACGACCGAGCGCATCCTCTATTACACCGGCAAGAGCCACAAGATTGGTGAAGTCCACGATGGCGCAGCCACCATGGATTGGATGGAGCAGGAGCAGGAGCGGGGCATCACGATTACCTCGGCTGCCACGACCTGTTTCTGGATGCGCCACGGCGAGAGCGACGAGACAGGCAGTGGGCCGGAGCACCGGATCAACATCATCGACACGCCTGGTCACGTTGACTTCACCGTCGAGGTGGAGCGCTCGCTCCGTGTGCTCGATGGTTGCGTTGCACTCCTCGACTCCGTCGCCGGCGTCGAACCGCAGACCGAGACGGTGTGGAAGCAGGCCGACCGGTACGGTGTGCCGCGGATGATCTTCGCCAACAAGATGGACCGCGTCGGTGCCAACTTCGATCGCTGCCTGGCCATGATCAAGGACCGCCTGAGCCGCCGCGCCTTCGCGCTGCAGCTTCCGGTTGGGTCGGGCGAGACGTTCACCGGGCACATCGACGTAATCACCCGTCGCCAGTTCATCTTCGACGATTCCACGATGGGCCGTAAGTTCCAGGTGCTCGACTGTCCGCCCGAGTATCTCGACGCTGTCAACGAGGCGCGGCACGCCGCGATCGAAGCCGCGGTCGAGTATGACGACGTCCTCATGGAGAAGTACCTCGCTGAAGAAGAGCTCACTGTCGACGAGATCCACTCCGCGATCCGCAAGGCGACGATCGCGATGGGATTCGTGCCGGTGCTCTGCGGTGCCTCGTTCAAGAACAAGGGCGTCCAGGCGCTGCTCGACAGCGTGATCGACTACCTGCCGAGCCCGCTGGATGTGCCGCCGATCGACGGACATGCGCCCGAAGACGAAACGAAGCGCATCACCCGGCCGCCGCGCGACGATGCGCCGTTTTCTGCGCTGGCATTCAAGATCGCGACGGATCCGTTTGTCGGCCGCCTGACATTCTTTCGGGTGTACTCCGGGAAGCTCGACGCCGGCAGCTACGTGTACAACGCGACCAAGGACAAGCGGGAGCGCACCGCACGCCTGTTGCAGATGCACGCGAACAAGCGTGACGAGATTGACGAGGTGCTGGCAGGCGACATCGGCGCCGCGATCGGCCTCAAGGAGACGCGCACCGGCGACACGCTGTGCGACGCCGATCACCCGATCATTCTGGAGTCGATGAAGTTTCCCGACCCGGTCATCGACGTGGCGATCGAGCCGAAGTCGAAGGCCGACCAGGACAAGCTCGTGATTGCGATGCAGAAGCTGGCTGAGGAAGATCCGACGTTCCGGGTGCGCACCGACCCCGAGACGAGCCAGACGATCATCGCCGGAATGGGCGAGCTGCACCTCGAGATTCTCGTCGACCGGATGCGCCGCGAATTCAAGGTCGAGGCCAACGTCGGTCGTCCACAGGTCGCGTTCCGCGAGACGATCACCAAGGCTGTCCAGAACGTCGAGGGCAAGTTCGTGCGACAGTCGGGCGGCAAGGGCCAGTACGGCCATGTGGTCATCAACATCGAGCCGGGCGAACAGGGCAAGGGCTTTGTCTTCGAGGACAAGATCGTTGGCGGCGTGGTGCCACGTGAGTTCATCAAGCCGGCCGAAGCGGGAATGCGCGAAGCGCTTGAAGGCGGAATTCTCGCGGGCTACCCGATGGTCGATGTGAAGGCGCAACTCGTCTACGGTTCGTACCACGACGTGGACTCGAGCGAGATGGCGTTCAAGATCGCGGGATCGATGGCGATCAAGGAAGCGGCGCGTCAGGCGGGCCCTGTGATCCTCGAGCCGGTCATGAAGGTCGAGGTCGTGGTGCCTGAAGACTTCCTCGGTACGGTCATCGGCGATCTTTCGTCGCGGCGTGGCAAGATCGGCGGCATGAACCAGCGCGGCGAGTCGCAGGTTGTCGATGCGCAGGTGCCGTTGTCAGAGATGTTCGGCTACTCCACGACGCTCCGTAGTGCGACCCAGGGCCGCGCGGTGTACTCGATGGAGTTCCTCCATTACGAGGAAGTCCCCAAGGCCGTGCAGGAAGCGATCATCATGAAGGCAGCCGGCAAGAAGGCGTAGAAAGGTTGAAGGGTTGAGAGGTTGAGAGGTTGAGAGGTTGAGAGGTTGAGAGGTTGAGAGGTTGG
>JBDSMU010000089.1:0-2569 GCA_039915685.1 Gemmatimonadales bacterium
GCGCATCGACTCGACCCATCTCACCGGTGCGGTGAGTTGCGTCGCAAGCAACCGGGCAGCCTCCTCCGCAGTGGTCGCCGCCTGCGCGGTGGCATTGGCTGTGACCGGAAACGCCGGTGCCGCAAACGCGGCGCGAGCGAGCGCGTCACGCAGCCCGGCGACAGCCGGTTCCATCAGCGGCGAATGGAACGCTCCACTCACGTTGAGCGTCAGCACCCGCTTTGCTCCACGCGCCTTGCACCCTTCCCCGGCTCGTTCGACTGCGGCAGGGTCACCTGAGATGACGGTCTGGTCGGGGGCGTTGAGGTTCGCTGCCACCACCACATCGGGCGTGCCCACCGACACCTCGATGCACGCCGCCTCAACTTGCGCCGTGTCGAGCCCGAGCACCGCCGCCATCGCGCCGGGCCGCGCCTGCCCCGCTTCGTACATCAGCGCCCCACGGCGGCGCACCAGCCGCGCGGCCTCAGTAGCGTCGAGCGCACCCGCGGCGACCCACGCCGAATACTCGCCGAGCGAATGACCTGCTGCCGCTACGACATTTCCAAGACGTTCACCAACCGCCGCAAGCACCGCGACCGAATGTGCGAGGATCGCCGGCTGCGCGTTATGGGTGAGCGTGAGTGCGTGGTCCGGACCATCCCACATCACCGACGTGAGGGGCGTGTCGAAGGCAGCATCAATGGCGTCGAGCGCGGCACGGGCTGCCGGGAACGCATCGGCGAGGTCGCGCGCCATGCCGACCTTTTGCGCGCCTTGGCCGGGGAACAGCAGTATGGTCACCATCGCAGCACCACGCTTCCCCACGTGAACCCCGCGCCAAACGCCGCCAGCATCACGATCATGCCCGGCTTGAGTACCGCTTCAGCCTGCGCTTGCGTGAGTGCCAGCGGGATGCTCGCCGACGAGGTGTTTCCATACCGATCGAGGTTGCAAAACACCTTGCTCATCGGGATGCCAGCGTGCTTGGCGGTGGCTTCGATGATCCTCAGGTTGGCCTGGTGCGGCACCAGCAGGTCTATCGATTCGGGGGGCATACCCGCGCGGCGAATCGCCTCGTCGCTGGACCGGCTCATCGCCAGCACTGCCGCCTTGAACACTTCGCGGCCGGCCATTTTCATGTAGTGACGGCGTTCCCTGACCACTTCCTCGGTAAGCGGGTCGGCCGCACCACCACCGGGGATGTAGAGCAGGTCCGCGAGGTCGCCATCGGCACCAAGATAGGTGGCCAGGATACCGCGATTTTCGCCTGGCCTGACGCGGCGGAGCACACCGGCACCGGCGCCATCACCAAAAAGGATTGCGGTGTTCCGGTCTTTGCGATCGGTGATGGTCGACAACTTCTCGGCCCCGACCACCAGGATCGTCTCGCCAAGTCCGGTGGCCATCATTCCTTCGGCTACGGAAAGGGCGTACACCCAACCGGGGCACGCGGCCACCAAATCGAATGCCCACGCGCGCTTGGCGCCGAGGGCAGCCTGCAAGTCGCACGCTACCGAGGGGAGGCGGCGGTCGGGTGTCACGGTGGCGAATACGATACCGTCGAGATCGGCAGCGGTCACTCCCGCCTGACCCATCGCCTGGTAGGCGGCCTTGAGCGTATAGCTCAACATCGACTCGTCGGGCCGCGCGATATGACGGCAGCGGATGCCGGTCCGGTCGGTGATCCATTCGTCGGTAGTGTCGAGCGTCTTCTCAAGCTCGGCGTTGGTCAGCCGCCCCTCGGGCACTGCGGAGCCCATGCCGGCAATGCAGGCGATCGGGCGCGTGATGTCGATCATGATGGGGTTGCTGCCTCCCGCATATTGAGTTCGGCCGCGATATGGGCGCTGAGGTTTGCCCTGACCGACTCCACCGCACGGTGAATCGCATTCTTGATTGCAGCGGCGGTCGACGACCCGTGACAGATAATCGCAATCCCCTTCACGCCGAGCAGTGGAGCGCCTCCGTACTCAGAATAGTCGAGGAAGCGCATCAATGGCTGGAGATCGGGGTGGGCGAGCAGCTCGGCGTTCTGGCGCTGGATCAGCCCGGTTACGAGCCGGCCCATCGATTCGTAGAACTTGAGGACAATGTTGCCGACGAATCCGTCGCACACCACCACGTCGAGTTGACCGTGTACAGGATGCGGCACCACGACGTCGCGGCCCTCGACATTGCCGACATAGTTGAGGCGGGGATGCTGGCGGAGCGCGGCGTGGACCTCGCGGACCACCGCGGTGCCCTTGGTGTCTTCCTCGCCGATGTTGAGGAGCGCCACTTTCGGGTTCTCGCGGTGCAGCACGTCACGCATGTAGATGCTGCCGAGGTAGGCGAAGTTGATCAGCTCCTTGGCGGAGCAATCCACGTTCGCCCCACCGTCGAGCACCAGCACCGCGCCATCGGGCGCCGGGAAGAGCGATGCCACAGTGGCGCGGTCCACGCCGTTGTGCAGGCCGAGGCCAATCGTGGCGGCGGCGAGGGTTGCACCAGTGTTGCCGGCCGACACGAACGCATCGACGCGGCCTGCGCGGTGGAGGCCCATTCCCACGACAAGGGACGAGTCCGGCTTGCGGCGCACGGCCGCGAG
>JBDSMU010000095.1:0-7152 GCA_039915685.1 Gemmatimonadales bacterium
TAACCCCCAGCGCGAATACCTTCACGGGCGCTGCCGAGTCCGATCCGGAGGCCGCCGTGCACCGAGTGCAGGGCGCCACGGAGGAGCTTATCGTTGGACGGTGCGGTGCCGAGTTGGTATTGACCGAATGCGGTGAATCGTCCCCACCGGCCCTGAATACCGCCCATGAAGGTCAGAAACCCGCTGGATGACGATTCCTGGAACTGGTCCTGCAGGTCCTGTCGATCGTTCGGGTCCTGCACCACAGCATCGACGCGAACACCGACCGCTTGCAGGACGCCGCCGCCAACCCCGAAATACGGTTCGAGGGGCGACGAGAACGGGAACGCGATCAGCAACGCCTGATAGCGCCGCAGGTCGTTGAAGAGCGCGAGCCCGGACCGCTCATCGGATCCGAACGCCTCATCGACGCCCACCTGCAGCCCGACCCGCGACGCCATGATCAGAAGATGTGCACCCACTGAGGGCAACACGTCGGTGTCCTGGGTGCGTGTCTGGAAGATCATCGAGCCCGCAGAGGCGCCGATGGCCCAGGTGTGCGAGTCGCTGCGCTGGGCGTGAACCGCCTGCGGCAGCAGAAGTGTTGCGGCGAGGGTGCCTGCCTGCGCGACCCGTCGGATGGACATCATCGAAAACGCCTCCGAGTGGAGTTTCTGGTGTTGCACCAGCAAGGTTTGCGCCCGGATCAGATGAGGCCGAGCGTCTTGCCGACCCGTTCGAATGCGCTGAGTGCATCCTCGAGGTCCTGTCGGGTGTGGGCGGCGGAGAGTTGGCAGCGGACCCGCGCTTCACCCTGCGGGACCACCGGAAACCCGAAACCCGTGGCGAACACCCCTTCCTCGAGAAGCAGTTCGCTCATCCGGATTGCTGCTGCGGTTTCACCGAGGATGACGGGCACTATCGGAGTATCGCCCGGGAGGGGACGGAACCCGAGGTTTTGTAGTCTTCCCCGGAACCAGCGGGCGTTTTCCCGGAGCATGGCAACCCGCTCCGGCTCCCGTTCGAGGACCGCGATCGCAGCCATCGCACTGGCCGCTACCGTCGCTGGCAGGGCGTTGGTGAAGAGCTGTGGACGCGCGCGTTGCGTGAGGAAGTCGCAGACTGCCGCCGACCCGGCAACGAAGCCACCGGCCGCGCCGCCGAGTGCCTTGCCGAGGGTAGAGGTGATCAGGTCGATCTCTCCCACCAGCCCGAAATGTTCGGCGGTGCCTCGCCCGCCCTGCCCGAGCACTCCCGTAGCATGGGAGTCATCGAGCCAGAGCACCGCGCCGTGACGTCGGCACACGTCGAGGAGGGCGGGGAGGTCGACGATCGTTCCTTCCATCGAGAAGACGCCGTCGCTCACCACCAGCTTGACCTCGCGATCCTCGGCAGCGGTGAGCTTGGCATCGAGGTCGGCATAGTCGCCGTGACGGAACACTCCCGTCTGGCACTTGGTGATCGACTTCGCGAGCCGAAGCCCGTCGATGATCGACGCGTGGTTGAGCTGGTCGGACAGAATGATGTCGCGGTCTGTCAGCAGCGTACCGGGCAGCGCCTCGTTCGCGTTCCAGCAACTCACAAAGGACAGCGCCGCCTCGGTGCCCACCAGACGTGCGCACGCTGCCTCGAGGTCACGGTGTACGGTGAACGTCCCGCAGATGAACCGCACCGATGCAGTGCCGGCCCCGAACGCGTCGAGCCCTTGCTTCCCCGCGCCTACTACGTCGGGATGATTGCTCAGTCCCAAATAGTTGTTGGATGAAAGGATGATGACCTCGCCGCGTCCCTCCATGATCACCCGGGCATCCTGCGGTGACGCAATGTGATTGAGGGTCTTGTAGACACCGTCGGCGCGGAACGATTCGAGCCCAGCGGTCACTCGGGACTCGAGGGCGTTGGCACGAGCTGCGGTCATGTGGCGATCTCCAGGATCACCTTGCCGGCTGATCCATCCTTGATGACGCCGATCGCGTCTTCGATTCGATCGAGCGGGAAGCGGTGCGTGACGACTGGTGCAGGGTCGAATCGTCCCGACGCAAGCAGGCGGCGCATCTGAATCCATGTCGAATACATCTTGCGTCCGGTCACCCCATAGAGCGTCAGCCCCTTGAAGATGATATCTCGCGCAAAGTCGACCTCGGTCGTCCGGCTCGGCGTGCCCAGCAAGTTGACCCGAGCGCCCGGGCGTGCAGCCGCGAAGGCCTGCGCGTGCCCCGCCGGATGCCCACTCATCTCGCAGACGAGGTCGACACCGATGCCACCGGTCAGCTCCCGGACCCGCGCCACAATCTCGTCCGACGCGGGGTCGAACGTGTGGTCGGCGCCCATCGTGGCAGCAAGCTCCCGTCGTACTGGGTTGAAGTCCGACGCGATCACGAGCGCCGCGCCAGCTGCCTTGGCGACGCCCACGGCGAAGCAGCCGATTGGCCCGCAGCCAATAACCAGCACCGTGCTTCCGGGCACCTCACCGCCCTCCAGGACCGTGTGCACCGCATTACCGACCGGATCCATGATCGCGCCGATATCGGTCGGGATGCCGTCGAGATCCATCACGTTGGAGGCGGGCATGGTGATATAGTCGGCGAACGCGCCATCCCGATCGACGCCGATGATCTGCGTTCGGACGCAGAGGTGGCCGTGCCCAGTTCGGCACGGCAGGCAGTGGCCGCAAATGATGTGTCCCTCGGCGGTCACCATGTCACCAATGGCGAGCAGCCCGTCGGACTTTGCATCGGCGCCGAGATCAACGACCTCGCCTGCGAACTCGTGACCGATCACCACGGGCGGGCGCAACCGACCGGCGGCCCATGCATCCCATTCCCAGATATGCAGGTCGGTGCCGCAGACACCAGCGTGGTGAACCTTGATCAGCACGTCGTGGTCGCCGATGGTCGGCATCGGACGTTCGACCAGGTCCATGCCGATGCCGGGTGCTGCCTTTATGAGTGCGCGCATGTGGAAACCGGTTGGGGTGGATTGCGGCAATATGCGCGACTTCGGAGGACAACCCAAGGACCAGCATCTCCGGACGACCCGGGGAAAAACAGCTTTCGGAAGTCAAATTCATGTCCATAGGCGAGATGAGTTTCCCCCGGAAAACACCCCCCGAAGACACGTCCCGCACGCATGACGGCGCGAGCAGCAGCGCGTGCAGCGAGACGACTGGCACGCTGCGCGTCCAGTATGCGTCGATCGTTGCACGCAACATGTGGATCGCCCGACCGCCCGAAAACCCTTGCAAACACTGGGTTCACACGCAGTTGTCGCATGGTGACCGTACACTGCGTACGACCATGGTGCATCGCGTCGAGGCACTCACGCATTCGAAGCGCGTCTCGTCGACCAGTCAGGACTCGGTCCGCGTGGATGTGGAAGAGCTGGGGAACTTGATGCCCTGTCGGAGCTTTCCGGTCGTCCGGGTATTGCGCGTGGTACGAAATTTTCGATCTTGTATATGCCGACGCTACTCCGTGACTCGAGCACGAGCGTCGCTGCGGGTGTCGCCGTGTATGGTCGCCACTCGTCACTATCAACTCCTCAGGGAGGCTCCATGGCAAGGAAGAAGGCAGCGAAGAAGTCGGCGAAGCGCGGCGCCAAGAAGACGGCGAAGCGCGGCGCCAAGAAGACGGCGAAGCGCGGCGCCAAGAAGACGGCGAAGCGTGGCGCCAAGAAGACGGCGAAGCGTGGCGCCAAGAAGACGGCGAAGCGCGGCGCCAAGAAGACGGCGAAGCGCGGCGCCAAGAAGACCGCCAAGCGTGGCGCCAAGAAGGCGGCGAAGCGTGGCAAGCGGGGCAGCAAGCGCAGCGCATCAGCGATGAGCATGCCGGGCGACGCTGGCGCGATGTAGCAAACCGGTCCGCAGCAGCGGCTGCGGACAAGCAGGAAAAGGGCCGGCGCGTCGCCGGCCCTATGCTTTACCCCCGGGCCCGCGCATCGTCGCGGGCCTGTTCGTTTGCCACGGCGGGTCGGACGAAGAGTGCACCGCGGGATACCGTGCCGCGGGTCCGTCGTCCAGCAGGCGGCATCGCCTCACGGGTCCACGATGCATAGTGCCCCGCAAACCCCTCCGGTCCCGAACCCAGCGCGTCTGGCACCAACGCATGCATGCCACCGGGGACGGTGAGGTCCTGGAGTGCGCTCAACAGGACCCTTCGCTCACCTGGAGAAAGCGCCGCGAGGGTCCCGGCATCAATCACGGCGAGGTCGCAGGGCGCGACGCAAGGGAGCCACTTGCCGAACTGGACGCAGATCGCAAAAAACGTCGACGAGAGCGACTCGGCAGCAACGCGGTGCTCGGTGCGCTCGATCACCCCGAAGTCGCCGTCGAGAAAGGTGACCGTCGCCTCGTGCGCCGCAAGCAAGTAGGCACAGGACTCGGCGCCCGACCCAACCACGAGTACGTGGTCCTCCGGCTCCAGCCGCGGCGCCAGCCCGGCGACCAGGTGCGTGCTGTCCATGCCCCAGTGAATCGGGTCGCGCTGGCCTGCACGAAGCTTGGGGAAGTACTTCCGCCAAGTCTCGAACGACTTCACGCCCAGCCGCCGCTTGATGCGGGCGTCAACGGCTTCCTGGATCACCATCTCGGTGAGGACGAACTGGGACTCCCCGCTATCCCCGATGTCGTCCATCGACTCTGTGGCGAGGCGAAGCAACTCCCCACGCGGAATGGAATTCTTGTAGTGCTCGATCCGGTCCATCACATAGAGGTCGTATTGCTGTCGCAGCGAGCGGAGCGGGCGCCGACGGACGGCGGGGATGAGAAGCTGCTGCTGGGAGAGCATGTATCAAACTCGTGAACTGCCCGCGGTCCGTCAATCCACGCGAAGCACCGCGCCCTTGAGATAGCCTGTTTCCGGGATGGTAAGGATCTCCGGATGGTCGCGCGGCTGCCCCAGCACGGCGTGAAGGGTGCACCGCCGCCCCGCATCAGCGGCGGCATGGGTCAGCATCTCGAGGAACTCCGGCCTGCGGACATGGAACGAGCACGACGCCGTGAGCAGCCACCCGCCAGGTGCGACCAAGCGGATCGCCCTGCGGTTGATCTCATGGTAGCCCCGGAGCGCTGCCGGGACCTGACCACGCGCCTTGGCGAACGCCGGTGGGTCAACGACCACAACGTCGAACAAGCGACCGGTGCGTCCCCACTCGGGCAAGACATCGAAGGCGTCGCCGCGCACGAACTCGATCTGGTCGAGGTGATTGAGCGATGCATGCTCTTCACCCCTGGCGAGAGCCTCGGCACTGACGTCGAGCGCGGTGACGGCTGCTGCCCGGCCGGCGAGGTGGAGCGCGAAGGAACCGTGGTATGCAAAGCAATCGAGTGCGGTCCCTCCGGACTGAACCAGCGTGCCAGCTAGCATCCGGTTTTCGCGCTGGTCGAGAAACGCGCCGGTCTTCTGCCCAGTCCAGGGGGCGGCATACCACCGGACCATTCCCTCGCGAACCTCGATACGGTCGGGTACAGTGCCCCACGCCAGTTCCACGTCCTGCGAGAGCCCCTCGAGGCGACGGGCCGGCGCATCATTCCGGAAAAGAATTCCCTCGGGTTCGAACACCGTCCGCAACGCGGCTGCGATGGTCGCCCGGAGTGGCTCGAGTGCTGCCGAGAGCAGCTGGACGACGAGCCAGCGGTCGTAGCGGTCCACCACGAGCGCGGGAAGGCCGTCGCCCTCGGCGTGGACCGCGCGCCATGCATTGGCATCGATGCCAGCTCGCCGCGCCCGACAAGTCGATAGCCTCTCAACCCACCATCCCGAATCGATCGGTCGATTGGACCGCTCCAACAAACGGAGTCGGATTTCGCTTCGCGGCGAGCAAAGCGCCTGCCCGAGGAATCGTCCGCGGGCGTCGTGCACCGCGACAATCCCCGCGGTGTCAGGGGCGTTGATGACGTCACTGCGGTAGATCCACGGGTGACCGGCGTTCCATCGGGCTGCGCCCCGCGCGCTGACGCTGGCGTCACCGACCGAACTAGGCCTAATTCCAGTAGTCATGGTCGAGAATCTAGCCGCGTCCGTTCCCGCGGCGGATCACAGCGCCAGCGAGAGAGGGCGAAGGGATTGGCTTGCCCGCGCGATCGTGCGCTGAAGGGCCATGTGTGCCCATATAATTAGAATTTCAACGGGAGATTCAATGCGTGTAGTGGTGTTCATGAAAGCGGTTCGATTTCAGCCTCTGGGAGGGGACCGTTTCTTCGATGTGATCCGGGGCGGTGGGGTGGAGATTGTTGCTGTCGTGTGCCAGACCGTTTCGCTCGCCGAGCAGCTTCGCCGGGTGGGGGCGCGCGTCGGCCTCAGCGGCACGATCAGAAAGATTGCTGGCCGACTCGGCACGCGGCCCAAGGGGTTGCCGCAACGGTCCGCTGATGCGTTGTCAGCGCCGGCTTCGGCACGTCCGCGGCTCCGCCGGTTCAATGTCCCCAGTCACAATGGTCCGGAATGTCACGAACTCCTCCGGCGGCTCCGCGCTGATGTCGTTTTACTTCGGGGTACCGACATCGTCAAGCCGGCCACGATCGAAGCTGCGGGAACGGTATTGAACGTCCACTATGGCCCGTTGCCTGCGATCCGCGGTGTCGATGCCATTCAATGGTCCGTATTGCTGGGGCTTAAGCCGACCCTCACCTTGCATCGTGTTGATGCGGGGATTGATACGGGAGAAATCATCATGACCCGTGAGCTGCCCCTTCGCGGTTGCCAATCGTTCGCAGACGTTTCGGACCACGCGGACCATTTGTCACCCGAGCTCTTCCGGGACGGCTGCATTGCCCTGGGCGGTGGTGGCGTGAACGCGACTCCCAATCCGGGCGAGCTGGGGCGCCAATACTATCGTATGCATCCTTACCTCCTCGCCTTGGCCAACGACCGCCTCCTTGCGGATGCGTCCTCGGGTGAAGCTTCGCCCACGCCGAGGGCCTCCTGAAAGCCATGAAACTAGTCCAAAGCGGCAAAGTGCTGCTTCGGCCGTCGCACCTTCGGGCGGTATGGCGAGGCAGTTGGGGCAGCCGTGGCCCCCTTTACCCCTTGAACGACCATCTAGCTGCGACAATGCAGTGGCTGGCTGATGCCCACGCACGTGACGATGCGGGGGTGTCTTACGGGTACGACCTTCGGCGAGGTTATCTGGCGCCCTACCCGGAGACGACTGGGTACATCATCCAGACATACTACG